>NZ_JBXWND010000003.1:0-404678 GCF_059610185.1 Ruegeria sp. YTSA108
CGCTGACGGCCCAGCTCGGACGTGATCGAGCCGAACAGCTCTGGGTCGCGCGCTGAGAGAGACTGGGTGAAAAAACCTTGAGTGCGTTGCGGGGCGTTCACTTTGAAACCTCCTAAAAGGGTTAGCCGGTCCAGCCAAGGCCAGCGGAAATAGCGTTCATCGATTGCAGGAGGGGAACAGGAACCGATCCTGCCTGAGGCTCGGTTCGAGCTTGTCGCAGCAATTCGACCTGCAGCGCGTGAATGCGGGCCAGTTCTGCCCGTTTGCGATCAAACCGCTCGCACAGGCGAGGGAAACGGTGTCCGATAGTTTGTCCTCCCGTCAGAAATTGCACTGCACTGCAGGCGCTATCGTATTCCGCTTTGATTGACTGAAAGACGATTTGTCGGGTGTTCTCATCGTGCACTAGTTCGCCGTATTGTGCGGCGATGCCCATATCCGCTTGATAGAGCGATTTCTCCATCTCATCGACGGCAAGGCGGAACAGCCGGGAGTGCTGAAACATATCCTGCAGCACTTCATCACCGCGCGCGCCACGAAATTTGCGGAAGCTGGCCATTGCGGCCCCGAAACCATACCAGCCCGTGATCAGGTGGCGGTTCTGCGACCAGGCAAAAACCCATGGAATGGCGCGCAGATCATCCAGACTGGCCGCGCCAAAGCGACGTGCCGGACGAGATCCTATTTTCAGGCGGGCTAATTCCTCGACCGGGCTGGCCTGCTGGAAATAGTCCAGAAAGCCTGGCATCTTCAAAAGCGAGACATAGGTTGTCTGTGACAGTTCCGACAGAGCATCCAGCGCGTCGTCGAACTCGGGCCGTGCCAGGGTTTCGCCGGGATTGGCGGTATGACGCAACGTGCTTGAGAGGAGCAGTTCCAGATGGGCCGCGGCTGTTCCGCGGTTGGCGTATCTGGTCGAAACAACTTCGCCCTGTTCAGTTACGCGCAAGCGCCCGGCAATTGTTCCGCTGGGCTGAGCAGCAATCGCCCGCCCAGTGGGAGCGCCGCCCCGACTGACTGAGCCTCCGCGTCCATGGAAAAACGTGACCTTGAAACCTTGCGAAGCCAGTGCCGTCACGATGCGACGTTGGGCGCGCTCCAGCTCCCATGTTGAGCAGAAATACCCGCCATCCTTGCCGCTGTCCGAATACCCCAGCATCACTTCGATTTCATTTCCATCGGTTTTGAGGCTGCGGCGGGCAAGCGGTACTGCCAAAACGTCCAGCAGGATCGCAGGGGCATTGCGAAGATCTGCAATCGTTTCGAATAATGGCACCACCGAGATATCCAATGTCTCGGACCCGAAACCGGAATAGCGGGCCAGCAGGTACACACCGAGAATATCATCGGCAGACCGGGTCATGGACAGGATAAATGGCCCAATTGCCTTGGGGTCCGGCCCCGAGCGAACACTATGAACAAGCGCTAAAAGCGCCAGCATTTCCTGCGCCTGATCGCTCAGCACCTCGCGGTTTTGATAGGGCAGGTTTTGATCTGCCAGCTCTGATCGCAGACGGGTAGACCAGTCGGGCGTGCCATATTCCGGAGCATGTCCGGATTGCGACCAAATTTCCGTCAGAACGTCATTCGTGACGGTTGAATTCTGACGAATATCCAGGGTTGTGGTTCGGAACCCGAAAACCGTAGCGGCGCGGCACAGCGGACGGATATGCCTCTGTGCCAGGACGTCGGCGTTGACCGCGCACAAAGCCGCATCAAGTGCCCCAAGATCGCTTACGAATTGTGAGATGTGATCATAGCCGCCATCGGTCAGCCGATAGCGAATGGCATTGAGAGCTTGCCGGAACGGTTCGTTTCGATTGCGATCGCCGTCCGGAGTTCGGTCGATAATTTCTTGTACACGTGCACGGTTTGGCTCAGGAAGCGGCAATATGAGCGCGCTGATGCTCAACCGGCTTGCAGCTTGATCGATGGCCTGACGATAAAGATCGTGAACCGTTTCACGGCCGCGTTGCAGGGCCAGTGCGGTCATCTCGGTTGTGACATTCGGATTGCCATCCCGGTCGCCGCCAATCCAGCTGTGAAAGCGAATGTTGGGTGTTTTGGCTAGAGTCTGACCCAACACATGCAGGCAGGCCTGATCGAACCGATCCATGACCTGCGGGACGGCGTCAAAGATTGCATCCCGGAAGAATTGCAACCCCCATTCGATCTCGTCGCGCAGGCTTGGGCGCGACAGGCGAAGTTCGCCTGTCAGCCACAAAAGATCAATCTCGCCTTCCAGACCATTCAGCAATTCGGTGCGTTCGGTCGGGGTCCATCGTTGCACTTCAAGACTGACAAGATTGCGGTAGATCCGCCGGTGAATTTCCAAAACGGTGACCCGTTTGGCCTCGGTCGGGTGCGCGGTTAGGGTGGGACCGGCGCATAGGTCAGCCGTCAGTTTTTTTGTCTGGCTGTCCGTTAATTGCAGTTCAGACAACACCTCGGCAAACCCGCCTTCGACCGATTCCGCGCCGCTTAGGGTCTCGGTCAGGCGCCGGTCCCGGACATGGGCGTTTTCATCAACGATGCGTAACAGTTGGAACCAGATCGATAGGGCTTGCAGATACGGCGTTGCCTCGAGCCCTGTAGGGATGGGTTGCAACGGCATGGCCTCGGCCCATGTCGCCACATGCGGCGCCCGCTTCGACAGAATATTCCGCCACAACGCCCGCAGTTCCGAGCGCAATTCCTCGGCATAGCCCGAAGGGTCCGGGGTGGACGGAATATTGCGGGCCAGCGCTTGCATCAGATCACCTGGTCCCGCGGGGTGCGACCTGCGAAGAAGTCGGCCAGATTGTCGAGTACGCGAAAGCCCATGGCCTCGCGCGATTCTTTTGTGGCGCTACCCAGATGGGGTAGCATCACCAGGTTGTCGCATTGCAACAGATCCGGGCTAATGCGAGGTTCGCCATCGAACACGTCCAAAGCAGCCCCACCGATCGTGTCGAACATCAGCGACTGCACAAGCGCGTGCTCATCCACGACCTCACCGCGCGCAGTGTTGATGAGGAAGGCGTTGGGCTTCATCAGATCCATTCTGCGCCCGTTGATCAGGTGCCGGTTTGCGGCCCCACCCGGGCAGTGCAGTGAGACGAAATCGCAGTGCGGCAGCAGATCGTCCACGGTATCGACCTGAGTTGCGTTGAACTGTTTCAATACCTCGGGCGAGACAGTGCTGCGGTTCTGGACAAGAATTTTCATGCCGAACCCATGGTGCGCGCGACGGGCCATTTCCTGACCAATGCGGCCAAAACCGATGATGCCCAGAGTCTTGCCGCTGACCTTGGTGCCGACCAGATGGGTCGGACGCCAGCCGGTCCAGCCGCCCGCGCGCAGCTCACGTTCGCCTTGGCCGGCGCGGCGGGCTACCATCAGCAGCAATGTCATGGCCAGATCAGCCGTGCATTCGGACAAGACATCCGGCGTATTGGTTACGGTCATACCAAGGCTGCGCGCAGCGGGTTCACAGATATGGCTGTAACCAACTCCATAATTGGCGAGGATTTTGGTTTGCGCCGCAGATACGTCCAGCGCCTCGGCGCTGAGCGTGTCGGTGACCGTGGGCAGAACCGCGTCATAGCGTTTCAACGCGTCGCGGATCTCGGCCGGGGACAATGGTTTGTCCCCGATGTTGAGTACGGTGTTATAGTTTTCGGCCAGTTGCGCCTCGACGGCGGCGGGCCAGCGACGGGTGACAAGGACCGAAGGTTTGACCATCACGCAGCCACTCCCATGACGCGGGCGATGGTCTCGCCAATTACCGCAGGGTTTTCAGCAACAGTCACACCCGCCGCCGATAGGATTTCGACCTTTTCCGAGGCGCTTTCGCCAAATGCCGAGATGATCGCCCCGGCATGACCCATGGTCCTGCCTTTAGGTGCGGTCAGACCGGCGACATAGGCCACGACGGGTTTGGTGACGTGGTCTCGGATATACTCGGCCGCCTCGGCTTCCTGAGGGCCGCCGATTTCGCCGATCATGGCGATGACCTCGGTGTCCTCATCCTGTTCGAACCGCTCAAGGATATCGCGGAAGGACGAGCCGTTGATCGGGTCGCCACCGATACCGACGCTGGTTGAGACGCCAATGCCACGCTCCTTCAGCTGCGCCGCGGCTTCATAGCCCAGCGTGCCCGAACGACCGATGATTCCGACATTGCCCGGCAGGTAGATATGGCCCGGCATAATCCCCAGCAGGGCCTTGCCAGGACTGATGGTTCCAGCACAGTTCGGGCCGGTCAGCACCATGCGATTGTCCTTGGGATAGCGATACATATAGCGTTTGACGCGGATCATGTCCTGCGCCGGGATGCCGTCGGTTATGCAAACGCAATAACGGATACCGGCATCTGCGGCCTCCATGATCGAATCCGCCGCAAACGGGGGCGGCACGAAGACAAGGCTGGCCTCTGCGCCGGTGGCCGTGACCGCCTGTTTGACAGTGTCGAAGACAGGCACGCCTTCTACGATTTCGCCGCCCTTGCCAGGGACGACACCGCCAACAACATTGGTGCCGTATTCCAACATATCCTTGGTGTGAAAGCGCGCCATACGTCCAGTGATGCCCTGAACAATAACGCGGGTGTCGCGGTCCAGAAGAATGCTCATTACACAGCCCTCATCTTGGTGTTTTGGGTCAAATCGTTTTGCCACGCACCAACGGCGCGTTCGGCAGCTTCCATCAATGTTGTTGCACGAATAATCGGCAGGCCGGACTTAGCGAGTATTTTCTGACCTTCTTCAACATTCGTCCCGGCAAGGCGCACGATGACTGGGATGTCGATATCCAGTTCCTTCAGAGCCTGCACGACGCCTTCGGCAACCCAGTCGCAGCGGTTGATGCCGGCGAATATGTTGACCAGAACCGCTTGGACGTTCTTGTCGGACAGTACCAATCGGAAAGCTTTGGCAACACGTTCTGGTGACGCGCCGCCTCCGATATCGAGGAAGTTTGCAGGCTCTCCCCCGGCCAGCTTGATCGTGTCCATCGTCGCCATGGCCAGACCGGCACCATTCACGATGCAGCCGATATTGCCGTCCAGCCCGACATAAGACAGGCCACGATCCGCCGCGCGGCTTTCACGGGGGTCTTCCTGGCTTTTGTCGCGAAGCTCCGCGACCTGCGGGTGGCGGAACAAGGCGTTGTCGTCAAAGCTCATCTTGGCGTCCAGCGCCAACACGCGATCGTCGCCGGTGATGACGAGCGGATTGATTTCAACCATGGTCGCGTCCAGCTTGTTGAAAGCGGCGTAACACCCTTGGAGGGTGCGGACCATGTTTTGGATCAGACGGGGCTCGAGTCCCAGATTGAAGGCAATCTCGCGCGCCTGAAACTCCTGCAGACCTACCGCAGGTTCGACGATGGAGCGGACAATGCTTTCAGGGCGTTCTGCGGAAATATCCTCAATCTCCATTCCGCCCTCGGACGAGGCGACGATCATCACGCGTTGGCTTGAGCGGTCGAGCACAAAACCCAGATAGATTTCCCGATCGATTGGAACGGCAGATTCGACGTAGACGCGATAGATGCCTTTGCCATCGGGGCCGGTCTGATGCGTCACCAGCTTGCGGCCAAACATCTCGTCACAGGCTGCGTATATTTCGCTTTCCGAATTGCACAGCTTTACGCCCCCAGCTTTGCCGCGGCCACCTGCGTGAACCTGTGCCTTTACAATCCACTTGTCGCCGCCCAGCTCACGTGCACGGTAGGCAGCTTGCTCGGGGCTGTAGGCCAAGGCCCCCGAAGGGACTTCGACGCCGAAATTCGAAAGAAGTTCTTTCGCCTGATATTCGTGGATATCCATCTGCATTTCCTCCCGTTTATGCAGCGATAGATGTGCCGTAGCGGCTTTCCAGAAGCGCTTCGATCGCTTCGAGATTCACCGAACCACCCATCTCGCGGATTGCTTCGGCAAACAAATGCACGATGCGGCCGATCGACTGATGATTCAGTTGGTTCAGGATGCCGATGCGGACCTGAACAGGGGCGCTGAGGGTTGGCCAGATGCCAAAGCCGCGGGCCCGGCAATTCTGCACCAGCTCCATTTCGCGGCCTGCAAGTTCAGCGGGCAGGTTCAGCACCACAAGGCTGGACATGTCCGAGGTGACCTCGCAGCCCATCGCAATGACGGCATCGCGCAGCACGGCCTCGTGCGTTTTGTAGGCATGCGCGCGCTTCGCTAGCCCCTCCTGCAGGGTCAGGCGTAACGATTCATGAAAGGCCGCGACGGCATAGCCCGAATGTGTTCGGTGATATGTGCCTTTTTCAACATCCTGGCCATCGACGATGCCCCAGTGGCGGGCCTCGAAAATGGGATTGTGAACATAGCTGTAGGCACCCGTTGCTTTCAGGCTGTCGATATATGCATCGGTAAAGCTGACGGGAGCATAGGTAAGCGGCAAGCAGCACAGGCCCTTTTGCGGACAAGAGGCCCAGCCCGCGATGCCCGGATAATCATCAACCCGGAAATCTTCGACACCCAAAGACGAAACGGCGTCGATCAGTCCCATTGCACCATGGTGCTCGCAGGCATCCGAGAAACCGCGCAAATCATTGATGCGTCCTGATCCCGTTTCCCAATGTGCCATAAACGCCCATTTGGGCTTGTGTTCAGCCAGTGCGGCTTCGACCATGTCACCGGTCACCGACTGACCATGCGGCACGTCGATGATCGTGACACTGGCGGCCTGCGGATCCAAGGGGTTGGCAGCATGTTCGTCCGGTGTCGCTGCCTTGATCCGAAGGGTCAGTGTATCGATGCCCGAAAAGGTCCCGTTGTTGAACGCAACAACCTTGTCACCGGGCATGACAGCCGAGAACATGGTGTCCAAAGCGCTCCAACCAGTGCCTGCGACCGCAAAGGTGTATATGTTCGTGGTGCCCCAGATTTCGCGCAGCATGTGCTTGCATTCGATCATGCCGCGCAAAACGTCGCCCTGCATGTGATCCGCAACTCCGGCGCTGGAAAAGGCTTGTAGAACGCGCGCGTCTGTATTGCCCGGCCCGGGGCCTGCGGCCAGCGTCTCGGGGATTTCGAGCGTTGGATAAATCTGGAAAGTCATTGCGATCCTCCTTGATCGTTGGGGTGGTCAACCACGCCCAGACATCTCGTTGTGGATCAGGAAAGCCTTGCTTGCGTCATCGCGCAACGTAACTTACTACTGCTTTAGGACTTCTAATGGGATGGGGAAAAACCTACCCGTATTGGCAAGAATACCGAAGTATACCAAGTTTTGCCCTATACGAATGGGTAGTTTCTTGAGGATTTGGATGTAAAATCAATGACAGAGCCTTCACAACTACCGATTGACGTCATGCTTGCCGACAACAATCCGCTGGTCTTATCGGCCATGTCGGAGATTTTTGAACGTGATCCGCGATTCTCTTTGGTTGCCACATCGGCGACAGCTGAAGGGTTCCTGGGCGCGGTCATGAGAGTTCCGGTCCAGGTGTGTGTGATTTCCTGGAGCTTGCCTGTTCTTGGCGCGGCCAAATTGATCGAGGTTTTGCGAGAACAGGAAGGCGCGCCCCGTTTTGTCATTTACGGCGATGATGTCGGAGATGTTCCGCGCCTTGCAATGCAGGCAGGAGCTGCGGGGTTCTCATCCCGGTCTGGTGAAGTTGAAGCGTTGCTGGAAACCTGCGCGGACGTGGCTGCTGGCAAGATGGTGTTTCCGTTCATCGATGTCCGCCAGATGCAACAGAATCCGATCCACAGCCTGTCGCGGAAAGAGCGCGCGATTCTGGAAGCTCTAGCCAAGGGCATGTCCAACCGCGAGTTGTCCAAAGAGCTTCAGATATCGACCAATACCGTGAAATTTCACCTGTCAAACATTTACGAAAAACTATCGGTTAAGAATAGGACGCAGGCCATCGCGTATTACTATTCGTCTAATGCGGCCTCACATTAGATAGATTTGCCCAAATGCTCCAATGGTGTGGTCATTCTGTTGGTCGCGTGATCGGCCTTTCTTAGGAACCCGTGGGGAATTGGGTGGCGGTTTCGTGAAAGCTCTGATCGACGGCGACGGTCGCAATGCAAACCTGAACCTGTTCTTCGATAGCTCTGCGCGCGAAAGAGGTCACGGCTGTGTCCGACGCGAAGGCATCGTAGATTACAGTTGGTTGAGCTTCGAAACTATATCGAGTTGGAAACAGAAACACGTCAATCTCATCATATAATTGCTGCTTTTTTTCGCCATATAGCGGGCTGTCCCATCTGATCTCGTCTTTGGCGACGGCGGCTTTGATCGAGGTCAGGTCTTGCTCCAGTGGGCCGGTCCGGCCAGGATCATTTCGACTTCAACCCCGAGAGAGTGCAGAGATCCGGCTGTTTCAAGAAAATCGTACAGCCCTTTCTCGCGGGACAGGTTGCTTAGAAGCCCGACCCCGCAAATGCCCAGGAGACCGCAGGCTGGTCTGTGTTTGGGGGCGAAAAACGCGTTTTCGGTGACGTGCCATTTTTGATTGCTTCGGTAAGCGTGTGGGCGCCAAACAAGGTCAGGATAGTCGGAACATAGGCCATAATGGCGTCTGTTTCACGATGAGCATCCAATTGGGTCAGCTCGGTGCAGTAAGGTGCTGATCCAGTTTCTTCAGGCCAGAAGTAAGGAGCCAAGTTCAGGATGGATGATTTGGCCTTAGCCATATGGTTCCCAAACTTCCGTGCCTGCTTCTGGGCGGTTCTATGGGGTTCACATGCTCGCTTGAAAGTTGCAATGGCTCTGGGCCCGCTAGGCCAGATTTTGTCCTTCACGGGCGTGATGACTGAACAACAGCTTGTTTGATTGGACATCGGACAGAAAATCCGCAGTGCGCCCAGACAGCGCTCGATAAAAGGATAGAAGACCGGGTTCGATTTCTTTGGCAATGTCGATGCAGTTTTGGCGTAGCTCATCGGTGCGCTCCAGCGGTTCACGCGCACGTATGGCCGACAAAAGTTGAGCATGCGCATCGCGTAAGTTCTGGAATGCCTCGCTGTCGAGCATGTCCTGATCGCCAATCAATATGTAAACGGGCTCCAGGTTCTTTTTTCCTTTCAGGTCCACAAACCCAGCTTCCAACATCGCCAACTCTTGTTTGCCTAGAATGTAAACTGAATTCGAAACCAGGATGTCATAGTCGACATGTCGGCAGCTTTGTTCGATCCTGGCGGCGACGTTCACCACATCTCCGATCACAGTATAATTGAACCGCCGCCGCGACCCGATATTGCCCACACAGGCCTGTCCTGTCGCGCAGCCAGTGGCCAGCGCAATGGGTGGCCGTTCGCGCATGATTTCGGACCTATTGAACTGTGCCAATGCACCGCGCATCATCAAGGCTGCCCGTGCAGCGCGACAGGGATGATTTTCGACCGGAAGCGGAGCGTTCCAGAACGCCATGACTGCGTCGCCGATGAATTTGTCGATTGTGCCTCGCTCGTGCAAAATCTGATCTCCGACCTGTGAAAACAGCTCATTCAGAATGGCGACGAGCTCCGTGGCCGAAACCGACTCGGATAACGGGGTAAATCCACGGATGTCGGCGAACATGACGGTGATCTCTTGTGTTTCTCCACCAAGGACCAACTGATGGTCCGAGCCTTCCATTTCATCCAAAATTTCAGGAGCGACATAGTGAGAAAAAATCTTTCGGATCGCTCTTTTCTCGCGCTCGGTCGAAATGAATAGATATCCGGCCAACAGCCCGAAATTCGCCATCCCACCAGCAAGTGGGAAGGTTGCATCAAATAATACGAGTTGATTTTGAAAGGCCATCCAGCTGATCAGCACAACTACGGCTGCAGATACGCCACCCGCAATGAAGGATGCGACCGCACCAAAGCTGGACATGACGGCGACGACCACTAACCCCAGTAAGACGAATGAGACCAATTCAAGCGCAGCGGTCACATCGGATCGGCTGAGCATTTCGCCCGTTAGGACCTGTTCAAGTAACTGCGCGTGGATCGAGACGCCGGGCACGGATTCTCCGAGCGAGGTCTGGTGCATATCAAACAGACCCGCCGCAGAGGTGCCAACAAGAATAATCTGGTTTTCGATCCGGGACCGCAGCGCAGGATCATCCGGATTCGTCATAACGTCATTGGCAGAAACATACAGTTCAGGCCGGTCTCGCCTGTACCGGATCCAGACTTCGCCGTTCTGAGTTGTTGGCAATCGAAAATCGCCCAGTTCAAGCGCCAGCATGACACCGGATTCATCGGACGCGCCCTCGGCGAAAAGGACTGTTTCCCCCAAGGCCACCCTAAGGGCCTCAATTCCCAGGCTTGGCAGGGCGCCATCCGGTCCCCCCCAAAGTACCGGGACCCGGCGGACCACACCGGTCCCACCAAGTGGTGAGACATTCACGCCCCCAATGCCTGTTGCATCTGAATAAAGTGGCGGAGCAGGAGGAGTCCAATGCGGAACCTGGACGAGCCCTGAGGTCGGAGACTCACCGATCTCGATGATCCCCGCCTTGGATATGACGGGCTGACCATCATCGGCCACACGGGCCGCTACACCCAGAACAACCGGCCATTTGGCGATTTCGGCTCCGAAAAAAACATCGTTGTCCAGGTTTTGGGCGTCTTCATCGACCGAGAGCACCTCGGCCAACGCAGGGTCTTCCAATAATCGAGCAGGCGAATAGCGGTCGGGTTCGACAAACAGCATGTCAAAAGCGATGACCGCAGCGCCATTTTGGCCGAGGTTTTCAACCATCTGAGCCATGAGATTACGCGGCCATGGCCATTGCCCCCAGTTGGCCAGTGACTGTTCGTCTATGTCGACAACACGGATTGGCAGGTCGGGGGTGTAATCGCGTGGGGCCATGCGCTGAAGGATGTCGAAATATATCAGCCGAGTCATGCGCACGGGAAACGGATCTATGACCCTGACAAAGCATCCAAACAGGATCAGGCACAAACCCACAAGGCGAAAACCCCTGCGGCGAGTGCTCCGTTCTTTCGACTTACCCGTCACGGTTGCCTCCGAAGACAGTGGTCGCTTTCACTGCCCGACATTACCGATTACCCATATCAGCCGATGCTCAGTTAACAGGTCTATTCGGTTTCGTATCCGGCGCTGCACCGCCTTCTATACTGGGCGCCTCAACGGGTGCAGATGCTACCGAAGCCTTCACCGCTTGCCGCTGCGGGGGCGCTGGGCGGGGCTCGGGAGCGTCGGATTTTTCGATGGGCTGCACTGGTGCTGATTCTCCGGCGCAGCCTTCGATATTCACGCGCAGCGGACTGAGAAGCCGTTCCTGAGACTGAATGAACGGAAATCCATTTTTCACTGCTTCGTCGTACTGTGCCTGATCGGCCGGGCGGCCCACCTTGCCTTTTTGACTGGTGGCAAACAGGCTGCATTGACGTCCAGTTGATCTGCAGCCGCCTTTCAGGCCGCACATCTGCACGGTGCCTTCCAGCACCAGCATCGAGCTTTGGGTGCCAGGCACAACCCACATGTCGAATATGGTCCCACGCACAGCCATTGTCGCTGTGGGGGTCTGGATGGAATAGGCACGTTTTCTGCTGTTGCCCGAGATGAAACGAAAGCTTCCACCCAAGGCCTGAACGGCAAAATTCTTGGCCTTCTTCTTGTTTCGCAACATGGTCACATCCAGCGCCATCTTTGCATTAGGCCCTATCGCGATCTTCGTTTCGTCAACAAAGATCAGCTGAACTACCCCTCTGCTGTCTGTGGATATGGAATCACCCGAGGCAACTTCCATGCCTTCAAGCAGTGGCCGGGAATTCCCGGCTCGGGTAATTTCTGCGCCTTGTTTGACGCTTACGACAGTACCAATGTTGGCCAGGATCTGCGACGGCAGTATCAAAACACAACAGGAAACACACAACACTCTTAACCAGACCAAACTAATTATCCCTTCCCCAAGGTTATTCCAGAGCGCAATGCGCCCGCTGCCCGGTCTGTGCCTCGTGGAATTTATTTCTTTGTATTATTTGTAAAAAATCTAAGCAAATATGCCTTAATGCCTATGTGTTTGGCAAGTTTTCTATGAAGCTGGAGAAAATTCCCACCTAATTGGGCTGACCCAGAGCTTCGGAAACTCTCTGTTTGTACATTGCCGGTGTTTCGGACAGGGCCCTTTTCAAATCAGTGTTTCGTTGGGCCGTCGCTCGCTTTCCCAGCCGACGTCTCTTGGGTCTGATCGCCTTATGGAAGGCCCGGCAGACACGCATTGCGGGTGACGTTTCGCGGCTGCCTTTGATCAAGCCCGAAAGCCATAGACATCATGGATTTGACTTTTTGAAGATTTTTTCACGAGGTCCCTTGTATTTCTTGGCGCTTATCGAATACACCGGCCAGCGGAGACGTGGCCGAGTGGTCGAAGGCGCTCCCCTGCTAAGGGAGTAGGCCCGGAAGGGTCTCGAGGGTTCGAATCCCTTCGTCTCCGCCACCAAATCTTCGTATGATGTTTTTTGTGATGGCTTACACGTTTTGAAGGCTTTACCCGCCACATCCGCCAAGAAATAACGTGATCGGAAGGTCGGGTGTTCCGTTTCCAGCACTCAATGACCCGGCCCTTCGAAATCCTCGCGGGACGCGATAGGTTCGAAGCTTGCTCTCGTGATCGACCATTGGTGCCTGGATTGTCGGCAAATCCGCTAAAACCACCGAAATCGGTACCGTTGGTGTTGCAAGAGCCGGCACTACCGGGGTGTTTCTGAATTCGGATGACTGTTCGGTATGAGGCTGCTGGCGCTCGAAAGGTTGACCACCGGTAAAGTTGATTCAGCGGACAGGTCCAATTTGCCGATTTGACTGCCTTGGAACAGACTGCGGATTATCCGCTCAACTCCAAACTGGCCAATGGAAAACTCTGCAGAATTCTACCGGTCCATTCCTTTGGGACGGCGCAAAGAGCTGTGGACAGACCGTCAGCTAAGGCTGCATTGGGTGCGGAAACGGAAACAGTGTGGTTGCTTGGGCTTGGGCCGAATGGGTTCAGGATATGGCCGTGGTCGCCCGGCAAGAGTGTGCCTGCAACCGATGATGTGGCTACTGAGCGTTCTCGCAAAGTGATCTTCTTGAGGACTTGATTATTGTGACCAGCAAGGCCGACCCGCCAGTCTTGCCCGTCACCTCGCTGACCCATTGCCGCGATTTCTCCCATGTTAACCAGAACATCGCGTAAGCCAAAGGACCGTAACAGCGCCGCAATGCGATCGGTGATTGCGCCTTGTGCGATACCGTTCAATGTCAAGGCTGAGACACCGGGCTCCGGCAGCTGGATCGCATCAGCGTCATATCGGACTCGGTGCCAGCCGACAGTTTCTTGGGCGGCAGTCAATTCAGATGCGCTGGCGCGCGCGGCCATCGCCCTCCAGACGGGTTGTATTGTGGGGTCAAAAGCCCCGTCTGATGCACTGTGAAGGGTCGAACACAGGCTCAGTACATTCAACAGTTCGGGGGCTGGTTGCTGCAGCAATCCGCTTCGGTTCAGCTCTGAAATCTGTGATCGCGATCGGTACAGACTAAAGATATCTTCCAGCCGGTTCAGTTCAGCCTCGATTGATGACAGCAGGGGCGCCGCCTCTGCCTCAGAAAGGCCAACAAGGTCAAGGCTGGCCCTAGCCCCCAGCGCGATGCCACGCCAATGCGCGACTGGTGCGCCAGATGCGACCGCCGGTAGCGCGGCGCATGCCGCAGACATGATCAGAAAACGACGTCGGGACAAACGGCTCATGCTGGTGTCTCCAGTTTCAGGTCCAGATCGACGGGGCCAAGCACTTCGGCGTCGGGTATGTCAGTCAGGGGCAAAGCGGACCCTCCGTACAGGATGATGAAGCTGTCCGCGTCGGTCGGGTCTGCAAAGGGCACGACCTCGCGCGCGCCCATGCCGCCGGCGACATTGGCCCCGACGACGAAAGTCGCACCTTCGGCATTGATCCAGTTGGATTGACCTGGTTGATGCCAGCTTGGGGCGGTTCCCATATCGCTGACATAGATTGCAACAATGGCTGCCTCGCGTTCGGGGCTTTTGAGATAGGCAACCATGTCGCGAACCTGCGCAAAAAACAGTGGTGTGGGATAGCCGTCGAGGTGAATCTGTCCTTTTGGACCGCCATGTTCAGCAATATTCATCTGGCAAAAATAGCTGAGTGCGTCTGGCGTCAGATCGACCGGGTCAGGCGCGGCAATCTGTTCTTCCCTACAGGCAGTCAGGGCGAGTAGAGCAATCAGGAAAAGACGCTTCATGGCTCGACCCTTCGGAACGCGAGCCGGGCAAGTGCAAGGCCTAGCAGGGGCCAGATCAGCAAAGACAACGGGGCGGCCCAGACGGGCAGAGCCTGCGCAGCGCCGGTCATGCCGGATGCCATCGCGACGCCCTCGGTCGCGGCGATATTCCACAGACGGAAAGCGTCGGCCGGGTTGGCCACCATCACCCATGGAAAGACGGATTGAGTGAAGGTGCCGCCCTTGTCCATGACGACGGCCCCCAACAGGCCCAGATCATAGAGGACGACAAAAACCAGCCAGAGCCCGGCCGACAGACCTGCTGCCGCCGTGGCCCCCTTTGCCAGGGCGGACAGCAAGTATCCCAATGCCAGAAACACGGCGCCCAGCACGATCGAAGTGAGGATAAGACGGACCAGAGCCAACAGGCTTTCTGGACCGGCGCCACCGAACCATGCTGCCACCGCGCCAGCCGTGCCAAAGCCGATGGTCATCGCAAAGGCAAGCGCCGACAAATGGGCGGTGAATTTTCCCAACAGGATTTCTCCGCGCCCGGCGGGATAGGACAAGAGCAGCGATAAGCTGCCCCGATCCACATCGCCTGCGATGGCGTCAAAGGCAATCATCAGTGCCAGTAGGGGGGCAAGATAGACCGACAACGTCGTCATCGAGGCAACCGAGACAGTCAGCATATCTACGCCAAGCGTGCCTGTGGGTGCACTGCCTGCAAAGGTAAGTGCCAGCGCGAATAACACCATGATCAGTGTCGCCATCAGCAGCCAACGGTTGCGGCGCAAGATCAACATTTCAGTGCGGGTGATGGCGAGGAAGCGGGTCATGGCCTCTTCTCCTGTGCATAGTAGCGATAGAGATCTTCCAGCTTGGGAGGTGTCATTTCCACATCTGCCACCGCATCGCCCAATCCGGCGATCCGGCGCAGGGCCTCCATCTTGTCGTCGACGGTGCAGAGCAACTCAACGGACGCGCCATTGATCCGGCTGCCGCCCAGTTTGGCGGCCAAGGCGTCAGGGTTAGAGCTGGCGCGCACCTTCATGCGGATTGGCAGACCCGCCAGCGCCGAAAGGTTGTTTAACGTGTCATCGGCCACCATCCGGCCCCCGCGCATGATTGCGATCCGGTCTGTGCGGGCCTCGACCTCAGTCAGGGCATGCGATGCGATCAGGACGGCGGTGCCTTTTGCGGCCAGTTCGTCGATGATGGCGTACAGATCCTGCCGAGAAATCGGGTCCAGTCCGCTCGTCGGCTCGTCCAGCAATGCCACTTTCGGCTGGCCCAGCAGCACTTGCGCCAATCCCAGACGTTGCCGCATCCCCTTGGAGTAGGTCCCGATCCGTCGGTCCAGCGCGTCGCTGAGGCCAACACGTTCCAGCAGGCCGGGTACATCGGCCTTGGACCCCGAGAGCTGCGCGAACAGAGTCAGCTGTTCCCGGCCCGTAAGCGCCGGGTGGAAGGACACCGCCTCGGGCAAGTACGCCGTATCCCGCCGCGCCTGTGCGCTGCCGGGTGTGGCGTCTCCGATTCGAATGGCTCCGCCCTCAATCGGGATCAGGCCAAGGATGGATTTGATCAGGGTCGATTTGCCGGCGCCGTTATGGCCCAGTAGCGCCACGCGCTGACCAGGGGCAAGAGACAGGGTGATGTCGTCAAGAACGCGGGTTTTGCCTCGGTCCTTACAGACGTTGTTTATCGTCAGGGCCTTATCCGTCATGAGGCACCTTTTTCATAGCTGAGGGTTCAGGGGCTCGCATCAATGGATTGCTGTCCATCACACCCCCCGGCAATAGTGCCGGGAAGGCTGATTGCGACCAGCGCACCAGCTGCACGGCAGGGGAGCCGAGCAGCAGCTTGGCTGCGGGTTGGGTCCACAGCACATGGTCCATCGAGTCATTGGGGCGATAAGGGGCATCAGCGACGCCGTTGCCATCCACATCATAGGCGGCGAAATCGGACCAGTAATTGCCGCGCCCGTCTTCAGACCACTCGACCCACTTGGTCGAAACGTATTTCACCTGAGTCCGGTTTCCGACAAAGGCGTTGCCGACGATACGGTTACGTTCTGACCCAGCAGTGAAGTGAATGCCGATGCCGCAACCCTCGAACCAGTTGTCGGTGAATTCGTTCTTGTTCGAGTTATACAGGAAGGTGCATTTCTCCTTTGCACCCTTAACGACGTTCCCGGAAATCACGCTCTTGTTGGCGTAGTTCAGCATCACACCATGTTCGCGATCATCAATCGACACATTGCCGGTGACTTTGACATTGGTCGTGAACATCACCGCATAGCCCAGATCATTGCCGATCGAGACGTTATCGCTGACCACCGAGTCGTCGGCATACATGTAGTGCACCGCGAACCGCAGGTCGCGGAACAGGTTTCCAGTAAAGGTGTTCTTCTTGGACGAGTTCACAAAGATCCCATCGCGCCCGAACCGGATATCATTGTCTTCGACCCGCGCACCCGGTGCGTTCCAGACATAGACGCCGTTGCCGCGGTCATTCATCCGCTTGTCCTGACGCCCTTCGATCCGGTTGCCGCGCACGACGCTGTCCTTGGCGCCGTGGATGTCGATGCCATAGAGATTGCCCAGCAACACATTGCCTTCGATCACCGGCGCATGGGCCGTTTTGACCAGCTGAATGCCACTGTCGATCCCATCATGGCTCGAGCCCGAACCAATCACTGTCAGACCGCGTACGGTCACGCCCGGTCCGGTCACGGTGATGACGCTGCCGACGCCTTGTCCGTCAATGGTGGCCTGCCCCTGCCCGTCAATAATGATGGGCCGGTCCAGAACCAATGTCTCAGAGTAGACACCGGGGCTCAGGCGAAGGGTGTCTCCATCCGCCGCCTGCGCCAGTGTTTCATTGATGGCCCCCGCCTGGTTGGGCACATCCCAATCCGCCGCCCAAAGGGGCGAGCCGAGCAGGAGCGGTATGAGCAGGGACCATCGCATGGGTTATGCCCCCGCCGGTTCGACCAGCATCCGGCCGCGCATTTCCATGTGCAGCGCGTGACAGAACCACTGACAATAGAACCAGTGCACGCCCGGACGGTCGGCAGTGAAGGTGACCGAAGCGGTCGCCATCGGTGCCACTTCCATCGCGATGCCGTAGTTGCCCAGGCAGAAGCCGTGGGTCACATCGTCCACGTCATCCAGGTTGGTGATGTATACAGTCACCTCGTCACCCTGTTTGACGGTGAACTTCTCAAGGCTGAAGGTCGGGGCTTGCGAGGTCATGTAGACCCGCACCTTGTTGCCGTCCCGGATTGGTTCCTCGGCGCCGTCTTCCAGATCGATGCCATCAGCCTCGGCCTGTTTACGGGCGTCTTCCCATGTGACATCGGCGCGGTCCCAGACGTTGACCGGGTTGACGATGTCGGCGCGAACCATGATCGAGTCATGGGGTTCAGCAAAGGTCGGCCCGTCGTGAACCACCTTCATCTCGTTGGTTGAGATGTCGATCAGCTGTTCGTTTTCAGGCTTCAGCGGACCTGTGTTCAGGAACCGGTCTTTCGAGAACTTGTTCATCGAAATCAGCCATTTGCCGTCGGCCTCCTTGGTTTCACCCATGGTGGTCGAGTTGTGGCCCGGCTGATAGTGCACGTCGACATTCGAGATGATCGGGTCCACGTCCTCACCGGCATAGGCCTTGATGGCGTCTTCGATGTTCCACTTCACGATCTGGCTGTCGAGGAACAGCGTGGTGAACGCATTACCCTGACCGTCATAGGCGGTGTGAAGCGGGCCAAGACCCAGCTGCGGTTCACCCACGATGCACGACCGCGGATCGGCGTCGCTTTCGAACAGGGCGTCCAGTTTGGTTACGTCCATGATCGATACGGTCGGCGACAGCTTACCGTTGATGCAGACGTGCTTGCCGTCGGGCGCGGTGTTGATGCCGTGCGGTGAGTTCGGGATCGGGATGTAACGGGTGTATTTCTTGTTCTGACCCTTACGGCCGTCCAGAACCTTGACGCCTTTCAGCTCCTGATAGTCACCGGCTTCAATCCCTGCTTCGATTTCGGCGAGGTTGAAGACAACAACATGGTCCAGCTCGTTCTCGGTCATCTCGGCCAGGTTCATACCCATTTCCGAGTTGTACGAGGTCGAATAGGCGTATTTGCCCTGATAGTCGCAGTCGGTGTTGTCGAGGTTACCCGACACGATCACTTGCCAAGCGACTTCCATGGTGTCGCCGTCCAGCGCGGTGAAGATGTTCACGTATTGCGACGGATCGTCCAGCACTGTGCCGTCGTTGACCAGCGGCGTTTCATCCTCACCATTGGCAAAGACATAGCCGGTGCGCGGGAACTTCTGAGGACGCAGACCGTGGATCGCCTTGGCGTTCGGGATTTCGGTGATCTTGTCGCATTTCATCACATCGCAGCGCACACGAGCGACGCGGGTGTTGGCCTTGTCGTTCATGAACAGATAGCGGCCATCATAGGTGCCATCGGTGAACGACATGTGTGGGTGGTGAAGGTCGCCGTTATCATAAGTTTTCAGGCCGCGCTTGGCGAGAAACTCTTTGGTCTCCGGCAGCAGGCCATCGGTCATGATCTTCAGCGATTCATTGGTCTGGCCCCAGCCGGTGGCCGAGCAACGGTTGAACACCGGCACCCGCATCAGCTCGCGCATGGAAGGGAAGCCAAGGATACGCAGTTCACCGGTCTGACCCGAGGACCAGAAGCCGTAGTATTCGTCCAGTTCGCCGGGCTGCAGATTGGCATTGGCGGCGGCGCTGGCCTGTTTTGCGGTCATCAGGGTCGAACCCAGACCGGTCCCGGCCAGCACGGCGCCGGTTGCGGTTGCGCCCAGCATCCCGCGACGTGTGATGTTCAGTTTGTTGTCATGTTCCGACATGATCGTTCCTCCTTTTAGGAAACGGTTTTCGGTTTGGCGTTCGGATGGTTCGCCGGTGGTTGTCCGAGTGGGGTCTTGAGATCGACCGACCCTGTCTTGGCCCGCCGCTTAAGCTGGCGGATAACGACGGGACATTTGTCCTCGGACTGGTAGAGCACCTGACAATGCAGGCAGGTGACGCACTCGTTCGGATTGATCTCACCGGTGGGGTGGATCGCCTGAACGGGGCATTCATTGGCGCAGGTCTGACAGGGCGTGCCGCAGTCCTTGTAGCGGCGCAGCCAGTCGAACATGCGCATTCGGGCCGGGATCGCCAGCGCTCCGCCCAGCGGGCAGAGGTAGCGGCAATAGAAGCGTTCAATGAACAGCCCGATCCCCAGCAGGGCTAGCGCAAAGACCACAAACGGCCAGTCGCGCATGAATTTCAGAATGATCGCGGTCTTGAACGGCTCGACCTCGGCATACTTCTCGGCAAGCGGGATGGAGACAAAGCTGAGGCCGAAGAGACCCAAGAAGATCATGTATTTCGCGGGCCACAGCCGTTCATTCAGGCCCCAGGGCAGGGTCCATTGCGGCACGCGAAAAGCCCGCGCGATCTTGTTGGTCAGTTCTTGCAGCGCGCCAAACGGGCACAGCCAGCCGCAATAGGCACCGCGTCCCCAGAACAACAGGGCGGCTGCCACGGCGAACCATTGGATGAACACCAGCGGGTCCAGTAGGAAGGCATCCCATGAGAAACCTGTGCGCAAACTGCCCGCCAGCGCCATCAGGTTCACCACGCTCAACTGGGCATTCGCGTACCAGCCGATGAAGAACAGGGTCATTGTCAGATAGCCGATGCGGAACCAGTAAAAGACCCGCGCGTTCATCGTGGCATGGAACTGGAAAAAGAAGGTCGCCGTCAGTATCAGCAGCATGACGCCCAGACCGGCAATCTCGACTGTGCGATCCTTCCAGATACGTTTCCAAAGAGCGGCTTTGGCAGCAGCTTCACCTGTGGCGTCATCCACAACGGTGGGGGCTACGACTGGCAACAGGTACTGCTCAGGCAGTTTGTAGCCCAAATCGAAGGTCAGGAATGTCTTTTCAACCGCACCGACGGCGCGTTGCACCAACAGTTGCAGGCGGAAGGGTTCGGCCGGATCAAACTCTGCCTCAGCGGGGATTTTGAAGATATCCAGCTCCGTGAAACTGGGCGCATCGGCGGCCGCAACTCTGCCCAGACGCTCTTGCTGTTTATCAAAGAAGCGTACCGAATTATCACCTTGAATCAGCTGAATACGGTCGAAAATCCCGCCACGCACATAGCCTGACCCCTTGAAGCTATAGGCGCCACGACCCAGCACCAGGATGGCTTGCTCGCCCTCGCCCAGCCACTCGGTCAGGTTTTGATACTCGGCCTCGCCCAGCAGCGACTTGCCGATCGACGGGACTGAAACCAACCCCAGATGCATGTCGATGAAGGTGTCGTCGGGCGCGCCCCGTTCACGGCGCCTGATGGCGCGCTGGTCGCCGGTGGCCTCGAACGCAGCGTTGACCTGACCGACATCCAGTGTCAGGCGTCGGACCGAGCCGTCACCCGAAAGCGTTGTCCAGTCATAAGTGGCGTCTTGTGCCATATCGACATCGCGCTTTGGCCCGTCGGCCTGCAGCGGTGACAAGCCACCCAGCCCCAGAGCCCGCGCTACCTTGATGCCGCCACGCACGAGACTGTCGTCGATCACCATGATTGTGACAGTCGCGCCCGAGATAATGTCGAGGTCATGGCCCTCACCGCCTGTTTCAGCCTCAATCCTAAGGTCCAGGCCGGCGTAGCCTTCGGTCAGTTCGACCATGCGCGCGTTCGGGATCCCGATCAGTACGATGGGTTCCGAATGCTTGACCAGCTTAACGCCAGTAAGCACCGCATCATTGTCGATCGCTGCAACGACGTGAATGGGTTTGCCGGAATAGCCTGTGGTGCCCACGAAATCCGAGGTCAGAAAGGCCCAGGCAATCGTTTTGCCCCCTTTCAGGATAGGCGCAACCGGAATGTCTTTTCTGATCGGGCCAAATGCCTCGGCGCCGGGGATCAGGTCCGCGGGCTCAAGTTCTGGCAAAAAGCTGGCAAGGCTGTCGGCATGTGCGCTGATCGCCATCAGGCAGGACAGAAAAAAGGCCAACAGGAAATGGATTGCGCGACTTACGACCACGGCGCACCTCCGATGATTGGGATGGATGCCATGGACGCGCGCGGGGCGCGTTGGGTTTTAAATTCTGGTGCAGGGGGAGGACCCCGGGTTTCTGGCCACAGCCGGTCAGAGCCATTTAGCTCGAAGGACCTGTTGTTTTGGCAAGATAAGAATTGAACCCTTCCCCGTAGCGTCACTTCCAGCGGCATGGGCAGAGGTGCGGCACCGGTCACGGCGCACAGCGCGCAATCGGCGCATTTGGGGCAAGGTGCGGTCGGGTCTGCATCGCCTTTTTCAAGATCAACCTCGACCCAGACCGCGCCGCCCTCCGAGCAGATCTCAACCCACATGCTTTGCCCGGGACTCGCCAGCGCCGGGCTAAGCAGCTGCAAAAGCAGAAGGATTATACCTGCCACCGCACAAGCTGCGCGGGACGCGCAAACAGCTGAAATGTGCAAAGGATTTTGGGCGGGCATGGAGAATCCAACTCGGTGATCTTTCCCAAGTCCTAAGAGATTCCCGAAAGCAGATACTTGACTTCGGTTAGGCCTTTGGAGAATCCGACCTAGCCGTCTGCTTCGTCCATCAAACTGCGTACCCAGCGCCCTGCAAACCAGCAGGCAGGTACACCCAATGGGATTGACCACAGGATGGCGGTGACAGGCTCAATCACTCCGAATCCGGCGCTGTTGGCGATCAGGCCAGCCAGAAAAAGGTTTATGGCCACGGTCAGCGCAGACGCTGGATACAGCAATATGGCCAGTTTCCACACCGGCCATTTGCCCTCAGTGGCTGGTTCCTTCCGAGAAGGTGATTTTGTTCCAGACATTGTACTTTCCCGAAGGTTTGCGCATCGGCAGACGGCGGAACTCTTCCAGTGTTTTTGCATCATAGATGATCACCGCGCCGTCATCTTCCCAGATCGAAACCAACGCATGGCTTCCGTCCTTGGTGAATTCCACATGGGCCACGGTTTTGCCCGGCGCTGGGCGCAGGGTCCGTACGATCTCAAGGGTTTGCTTGTCGATCACATGCATCACATCCTTGTTGGGCCCAAAGAAAACATCGGCCCAGACATATGGCGAGTTTTCATGGCTGCGCATGAAAAACCCCGGCCCTTCGGTCTTGATCCGCTTGACCGTTTCCCATGTCTCCATGTCGATCACCGAGACGGTGCCATCAGTCAGGTGCGGCGTTGCCATCACAGTTGTATCGCCGCGCCGCCAGGTAATCCCGGAACCCAGATGCGGCATGCCGGGCAGATCCAGGTCAGCCACTTTTTGGCCAATGACCAGATCAATCACCTGACCGCCGTTCCCGTCGCGAGATGCGCCCATGACGTATTCATAAGTCTGGTCGAAAAAGAAATCGTCCAGATAGTCGGGCGTAGTGATCTTGCGTACTGGGAAAGGGTTAGGGTTCTTGAACTGCCCTTCGATACGAAAATCGTGTCCCAGCCCGGATTGGGGTGGATTGGCGCCATAGAAGACCTCCCAAATCTCTGGCACATCCTTCAAGGCCAGCACAAAGCTTTCCCGTGGCGGAGCTTGATAAACGGCTGAAACGCGGCTGGGATTACCTTTCCTGCTTTTAATCTCGATGACTTTTGCCACCGAAAGATCCCGGGTGGACAAAAGAGTCAGGCTGTTGGGTAGGTAATTCGCCACCGCCAGCCATTTGCCATCGCCTGACATGGCAATGTTGCGGCTGTTTAGTCCCGCCCGCACGCGACCCACCTGTTGCAACGCCCAGATGTCATATTTCTGGACCCAGCCATCGCGGGACATGATGAACACGTAACGCCCATCGGGGCTGAACTTTGGGCCGCCATGAACGGCAAAAGGAGTTTCAAATCTGTCCAAAACCTCAAATGTGTCACCGTCCAGAACGCTGACATTGTGGTCTCCGGTTTCCACCACCAACGTGATGTTCATCGGATCACTGGACCAGACGGGCGCATCAATCTCGACATAGTCTGCGTCCAGCGTACGGCTGGCCATGATGTCTGCCTCGGCCCAGTCCGGGGCGGTCTCGAGCGGGGATTTCAGCCAACCTGCCAACTCCTCAATCTGCAGGGCGTTCAGATTATGCGCAAAGGCTGGCATCTGAGTGGCGGTGCGCCCTTCGGCGATCACGGCGGCAACCCGCGGCCCGCGCATGCGTTTTAGGGTTTCGGGTATCAAGGCCGGACCAACTCCGCCCAGCCGGGTGTCACCATGGCAGGACGCACAATGTTCGGCATAGTCGGACTGGGCGTCGGCCCATGCGGCGCTGGTCAGCAGAAGCGCGCACAGTGTTCCAAGCGTGCGAGCCCTAAAAGAACTGATGCGCCGGATCATGGCTTTTCCCCCGGAAAGGTGTGACCTGCAGGCGTTTGCCCGCTTTATCCACGCCAATTTCATCGTTTGACAGGTAACAGGCCGGGTCCTCGGCCCAGGGATCGCCCGTCAGTTGCAGGGCCCGGATGCGCGTGTTGCCACCGCAAACATCCCTGAGCTGACAAACTCCACAGCGCCCTTTCAGCGGACGCGGACGAGTGCGCAGCATGGCCAGCATCTTGTCGTCCCCGGTCCACAACTCGGAAAACGGCGTCGTTTTCACATTCCCGACCGTGTAATCTGACCAGTAGGTGTCGGGATGGACCCGACCAAGATTGTCGATATTGGCCACCCCCAACCCGCTGGAGTTCCCGCCCCAGGCCGCCAAATGCGCACGTATATGCGAGGTCTTTTCGGCATCAAAATGCGTCCTGACCCAGTTCAGAAAATATCCGGCGTCGGCATCGTTATTGCCGGTGACGATATCCAGCGGGCGCCCGCCCGAGGCAGCCTCCCACGCGCGGTCCAATAACAGATCCAGACCTTTGCGCGTGCGCAGATGCTCGGCATCCTCGCCCCTGTTCTTGTCGCCGCGACCGGCGTAAACCAGATGAGACAGGTAGAATTTGTCGACCCCCTCATCATCACACAACTGCAGGAGATCGGGCAGATGGTGCTGCGTGCCCTCGGTCAAACAGAATCGCAAACCGACCTTGATGCCGCGTTTCTTGCACTCGCGCACGCCGCGCAGGGCATCTGAAAAGGCGCCCTCGACACCTCGGAACCAGTCGTTTGTGGCCCCGATTCCGTCAAGTGATATGCCGACATAGTTAAAGCCGACATCAGCGATCATATCAGCGGTTTCATCGTAAATCCGCGTGCCATTCGTCGACAGCGCCAGCATCGGCACCAACTTGCGCGCCCGGTTGGCGATATCAAAGAAATCGAACCGATCCAGCGGTTCCCCCCCCGAGAGGATCAGGGCCGGGACGCGAAATTGGCCGAGATCCTCAAGGGTTACCATGGCTTGCTCGTGGCTGAGCTCACCCGGGAACGCGACATCCGCCGAAACAGTATAGCAATGGCGGCATTTCAGGTTGCAGCGCCGGGTCAGATTCCAGATGACCACCGGCTTAACCGGGCCGGGGCGGCGCTTGCGCACGGGGGTCGCGGTGACCAGTTGCTGCATGTATTCAGTCAGGCGGAACATGGCGTTTGGCCTTTCGGTTTCAGGCGCAGCCCGGTCTTTTTCAGGATGCGCGTTGAATACAGGATGTCCTTGCCCCGGCAGGCACTGCCCAGAATACCGGCAATCTCGGCCCGTTTTTCTTCGACTTCACCCCTGTCTTTGCCATGGACCATGGCGAACAGGTTGTAAGGCCAGTCGGGCAGGGCACGTGGACGTTCATAGCAATGGGTGACAAAAGGCAGACCGCCAATATGTGCCCCCAAATCAGCGATTTGACTGTCATCGACGTCCCAGACTGTCATGCCGTTCGAAGTCATGCCCAGTTTGTAGTGGTTCGGGGCTGCGGCGATACGACGTATAACGCCGCGCGCCTTAAGTTCTGCGAGGCGACACAGCAGCGCTTGTTCGTCCATCCCAAGGCTTTTAGCAACCCGAGCGTAGGGCGAAGGCACCAGGGGCAATCCGCCCTGCAGAACCTCGATAATCAGTCTGTCTTTTGCGTCGATCATGCCGCCACCCGGAAGCCAATGAAGAATTCCTGCAACTTGGGAAATCTGAGAACTTCGATCCCCGTCTCTTGTTCGATCGCATCGGCGCAGGCCTCAATCCCTTGGGGCGTTTCGGTGGCCAACACGAACCACATGTTCAGCCGGTGCGTACGTTCATAATTATGGGCAACTTCGGGATGCGCATTGACTTTGGTCAGGACGGATTCAAATGCCTCTGTCGGTATGGCCATGGCACATAGGCAAAAAGCCCCGCCCATCGCGGCCGCGTCAAAGAACGGGCCAAAGCGCGTGATGACCCGGTCATCCTTCATCCGTGATAGGCGAACCAACAGATCCTGTTCCGAAATCCCCAGTTCTTGGGCCACCATCGCATAGGGTTGTGAGGTCAGAGGTAAGTCGTCCTGCATTCGGTTCAGGATTGCCCGATCAGTTTCGTCCAGGGTCATGCCGCCGTCTCCTTGGGTTGGATCAGCGCGCCGGTCTGTTTGAAACAGCGAGTTGAAAACAACACCTTGTGCTGCGCGCCAAACAGCTCAGGCAATGCCGCAGCCCCGGCCAGGACGTTTCGCGCTTCGCTGCGCGAGCGGGCGTGGATCATGGAATACAGGCGGTAGGGCCAGATGTTTTCAACGGGTCGACGCTCATAACACAGTGTCACGCCAGGGTATTTTGCCAGCGCAGGCCCGGCACGATCGACCTGATCAGTTGGCATATCCCAGACCACCATCGCATTGGCCGACCAGCCCAGTGCCCGGTGTCTTACGATCACGCCAAGACGCGAGACAATTCCAGCCTCGTGTAAGATCCGGATCCGCGTCATGGCGTCCACTGGTTTACGGTCCAAAGAGGCGGCCAGTGCTGCGTAAGGTTCGCAAACCAGCGGTAAGCCGGAACTAAGCGCCTGCATCAATGAGCGATCACCCTTTTGCAGAACGGAACAGTCCACCTTGCGCGGTGCCGGTACGTTGCGTTGCTTGCCTGTCATTCGAAAGCCCAAATCAACATTGAACGGCCGAACCAGACGCAAGTCCAAAACCTGCAAACCGGTTTGCAGGCCAATCCGGGCCAGAGTGGCGTCCACATGCGCGCGATCAGGGCCGGTCGCTACAAACCAGAGGTTCCATTTGTCCTCACGTTGATAATTGTGGTTCACACCGGGCTCTGCGTCGATCAGGGCGGCAATGTCCTCCAGATGCTCCTCGGGTGCGGCCACCGCGGCCAGAGTGCTGGCCGTCACCGCGCCCGGAGTGATCGTGGCCCCGACCCGGGTGATCCGGCCGGTCGAACGCATTCGCGCCAGGCGGTTCAGCACTTCAGCTTCGTCCAGCCCCAGCGCCTTGGCCACTGGCTGAAACGGGCGGTCGACAATCGGAAATTCGCGCTGAAAATCGTCCAGCAGGCGACGGTCGATCGGGTCAGTGATATGTTGCATGGGTTACAACCCTGTTCTGTGCGCGCGGGCGGTGAAAAAGATACCCGAGGGGCTGTCCGCCGCGATCTCGCGCAGCTTTTCAAAGCTATGCGTGTCGTAGACCACGACCTTGTTGGCGTCGCGGACACTGATCCAGACCTCATGCCCGCGTGCCGTGAACTCCATATGCAGGACGGCAGGGCCCGGAGAGAATTCGTGGATGACCTGTTTGCTGACGCTGTCGATGACCTGAATCGTATCGTTCAATGGATGGGCAAAATTCACCCAGACCTGTCGCCCATCCGGGCGCGCCATGGCAAAGACCGGCTGACCATGGGTTTGGGTGCGGCCTGTTTCTGTCAAGGTTTCGGCGTCAATCCACAGAACCTCATGGTGGCCGACCGCGGGCAGGACAAATTCGCGATCCGTCAGTGCCCAGCCCTCAAGATGAGGCATCTTGTATACCGGCATCTCTTCCTGTCCGCGCCCATAGCCCGGAAGCACGCGGATCGGTTTTGGATTGTCTGCCCATAGGTCCAGCGCGGTCAGCCCGTCCTCACCAAACAGACCGGTGATATAAGTGCGACCATTGGCGGTGATCAGCGCGTCATAGGGGTTCTTACCCATATCGGTGATCTTTGTGATCTCGGGCGCGCCATTTGCGAAATCAGCAATCCAGGTCTCGCCCGTGTCCCACATGGAAAACACGAACCGACGGCCCGGCGCATCGACAAGACCTATGGTTTTGCTGTCGGTGGGGATGTCGGCAACCAGTTCCAGCGTATCCGCGTCGAACACGCGTACGCCACCCGGCTCATAGTTTGACACCGCAACCAGTTGGCCGTCATCCGAAATCGCGCCGCCAATGGCATTGCCAGCCTGCACGACCCGATTTGCAATCTGACGGGTCACTATATCAACCTTGGTCAGCCCGCCATCGCGGCCAAAAACATAGGCAAAGCGTTCGTCGGGTGAATAGACTAGGGAGGCGTGGGACAGATCGCCCAACCCTTCGATCCGTGCCAATGCGGCCCGGTCCGACTGGTCCACCAATAAGACCGACCCTTTTGCCCGTTCGATCACAAGGCCCAGATCTCCGGTGGCGGTGGGGTCTGCATTGGCAGGTGTCATCATCATTAGGGCAACGATGCCAAGGGCAAGTTGTTTCATTTTGCCTCCTGTTCCAGCAGGTATCGGGCGATCCATTCGGCCTCTTCTTCGCTGATCAGGGGGCGCCAGGGGGGCATAGCCGTGTCGGGGATGCCGTCCAGAATGACCCCCGTCAGGACGTCCGCCTCGTAATGTTCCAGAGTTTCCGGTCGCAGATCAGGACCAAGCCCGCCTTTCAGGGACAATCCGTGGCACGAGCCGCAATCCTGGTGGACCAACCGTTTCAGGGCGGTTGGGTCGATGGCGTCAGCGGCCAGAGCGGAAGTGGCAACCAGAACGACGGCAGTCAGAACAGTATGCGCGGCCCAGCCCGGCTGCTTGCGGTCCATATGCGCCAGGCTACCCATGCGCCCGCTCCAAAATCTCGGTCAGGGCCTGATTGGCATAAAGCGAAACGACCTTTCCGATAATGAATAAGGTAGGGGCCTTCAGATCCGCCTTGCGCGCATCCGCGGCAATCTGGTCCAGTCGGGATACAAGGCGGCGTTCAGAGGCACTGGTGGCCTGCCCAACAGCCAGGACCGGGGTGGATCCGGGTAGGTTCTCGGTCATCAAGCCGATGGCGATCTGGCCGATATTGGCCACGCCCATATAGACGACCAGCGTCGTATCCGGGTCCGCCAGTCGTTTCCAATCCAGATCAAGAACTTTGTCGGACTGCCTGTGCCCGGTGACATATTGAACCGAGGTCGCCAGTCCGCGATGGGTCAGGGGCACGCCGGTCGAACAGGATGCGCCTTGTGCCGCCGTGATGCCCGGTGCGTATTCGACCGTAACACCGTGTGCCATCAGAAAAGCGGCCTCTTCCGAGCCGCGACCAAAGATCATCGGATCCCCGCCTTTCAGCCGGGCCACAACGTGACCTGCGCGTGCGTGTTCCAGCAGGATTTCGTTGATGCGATCCTGAGGAACAGTGTGGCACTTGGGGGCCTTGCCGACGGCGATCAGCCGCGCGCCTTCGGTGTGCATGGCCAGAATTTCATCCGAAACAAGGCGGTCATAGACCACCACGTCCGCCTCCTGCAGCATACGCAGGGCGCGCATGGTGATCAGTTCGGGATCACCAGGGCCGGCACCAATCAGAAAAACCTTACCGCTCATGTGCAAACTCGCTTGTTCTGAATGTCTTCGGAACCCGGTGTTTTGGTCGTTTCCATGCGCGAATATGGGACGTTGCTGGGGGAACCGGGCGTGTCATGGAAACAAGTTGGCGCACAGGTAAACCGACCTCCTTGACTTAAGTTAAGGAGCACGGGAATTGCGCCCGCGCATCTTTCAGCCTGCCGCTTATCAGGGCTCTACGGTGACCATTCCGAACATGTTCTGTGTCTCCCAATGTGGTCCGCACAGGTAATCCTGGGCGCCGGGAACAAGAAATGTCAGATCAACAAATTCCTCGGGGAACAGGCGGTCACTCTCGGCTTTGCTGCCATCTTTCAGCAGGACGCTATGGCTGGTGCGTTTGTCTACGTTCACCCAACGCACTGTGGTCCCCGCTTTGACCGTCAGTTGGGCTGGGCAGAAATTGTATTTGTACATCAGCACAACCTCTGCATCTTCCACATCTGAAGACGGCTGACCGAACAGGTCCACGTAGCGGGTTTCTGCCTCGGCGCAGATCTCAGCTGTGTCTTCGTCAGCGGCCACTGCAGGTGACGCCAAAGCCAGAAATGCAAGAAGAAGTAGGCGGATCTTCATCGTCCAAGTCTCCATACCTAATACTTTGGGGCCGGTTTACCCGGCCCCATCAGTCATTGCCCGACCACGTTGATATTGGCACTGTCGTCGTCCAGCGCGAAGCTTGTGTTCAGCGTTACGTGGTGGAATCGTGCCGCAGAAAAGTCATCGTGGATCGCAAAGCCGACCGTATAGGTCTTGCCCGGTTCCAATGGCACATCACCCGGTGCGCCCGAGTTTAAGGGCCGCGAGAACGTGACGGTCCAAATACCACCCGACAAGTTGGCCGAGGCGGCGATTTCGCCATCATTGACTATGCGCTGTTCCAGAAGATAGCCGTTGCTGGCGCTGCCATCGGCATAGACGCGCATCAGATCCAGATAGGTGCCGTCATCCAGATATTGCGCGATCTGCGCTTCGGCCTGCAATTTGTCCCAGCCACCCAGAGCTTTCCCACGCCGGCCTTTGACTTCGACCTCGGTGCGGCTTTCGCTGATATATTTGGTCACAGTGTCCTGAGCGGCCAGGCGGCCTGCAACATCGCCATTGGCGACAATCGCATCTGCACCCGGATCAAACGGCATATAGGTGTTGTCCGCGTGGCACGAGGCCCAGCAGCCCACCTGTTCCCCCATTTCGATCCCGGTTCCGGTGATCATCATGGCGACCTTGATCTGGTTGTCCGGGTCCATCTTCCCGCCATCCACAAATGGTGCAGGATTGTGACCTGCATCCGGCCATTGCAGGCGGATATAGAGGTTTTCGGCATCATGGGCGGCCTGAACAGTTGCGTCGATCACACCACGTTTTCCAGGGATCGGGGTTGGTTCCAGCTCGCCGCCTGCGACGATCTTGTTTCCAATCATGTCCAATTCCTTGGCATGACAAGTCGAACATTGGTCGCCACCTTTTGTCAGTGGCCGGGCGCCGCCGTGGAACTTGCCATTCTGAACCCATTCAAACGAAGCCTGACCGGGATAAAACAGCTTCAGATCCGCGCTTGCGATGCTGGTCCAGTCGATATCGCCTCCGATATCGCTGCCACCGCCTGCCGGGGCTGTGGATTCTTCACCGCTTGATTTGGCGCGTTCTTCGGCGACTGCAGCGTCCACAGCGGCTGCGATCTGGGCTTGCACCGCCTCTTGTTGTGCTGTCTTGGCCGATTTTTCGGCTTCGGCCTCAGCCGCCTCCTTGGCTTCTACACGGTCGAGACTGGCCAGATATTCTGGCGGAATTGCACGGATGAAATCAGGATTCGGGGCTTCAATCTGTTCCAGATATTCATCTGTGGCCCTGTCGCGGATGTTCGAATGCGCAATCCCTTTGTGGCAGTCGATGCAGGTCTGGCCTGTCTCCATTGCGTTCAAATGTTGCTGGCGCGCGCGGGGGCGCTGGAACTCGGGCATCATCGATTCAAAGTCATGGCAGTTGCGGCACTCGCGCGAATCTGTGGCCTTCATCCTTTCCCATTCATTCATCGCCAGATGGATACGCTTGGCTTCGAACTTCTCGGGTGTACTGATCGAGCCAACCACCTTGCCATACAGTTCTTTGGACGCCTTGATCTTGCGGATCATCTTGTGGGTCCAGTCCTTGGGTACGTGACAGTCGGAACAGACCGCCCCGACCCCCGATCGGTTCACATCGTGGATGGTCCCGGTGTATTCTTCATAGACGAAATCGCGCATCTCATGGCACGAGATACAGAACTCTTTGGTGTTGGTTGCTTCCATGGCGGTGTTGAACCCACCCCAAAAGACGATCCCGGCGGCAAAGGCAGCGGCAATACCGGCCACAGGCATTCCCCACAGGAAATACCGACGCCAGATCGGTGGTTTCTTATCTGGATCGGAGGTCATGTCCGGGCTCCGTTTTGGCTGTGTTGACTGGCGCGGCGTGTCAGGCCTGCGCATTCGGCTGATGGATGAAACAAGGACAGGGCGGGCGAGGGGCCCGCCCTGCTCCGAGTTGATCGAAACCCGTCAGGTGACGTGGTTCGACCGGTTGTAGACGTTGAACTTGCCGGTCGGGGCGTACAGCCCTTCGATGCGACCGATCTCTTCCAATGTCTTGGCGTCAAAGATCACGATCTGACCGTTGGGTTCTTTTGAATCCGACAGGTTCCACTTGGACACCCAGACCTCGGTTCCATCCGCGTTGAATTCAAAGTGAACAGCGGCGCTGCCTTCGTCTTCGGTGATCTGGATGGTTTTCACGATCTCGCCGGTCTCTTTCGAGATGACCTGCACAGATTGCTGCACTTCCGGTTCCGGGTGTTTGGTCTGGTCAGCCCAAATATAGTCCGATTCCGGATGTGTACGGACGAACAGGCCCGGGCCGTCTGTTTCCACTTCGTAGCAGATCTTCCAGGCATCATCGGGGCGGTTCTCGGGGTCGTTGCCCCAGACCGTCACTGTGCCGACACCAAGGTGGGTTGTGCCAGCTACCGGCCCGCAATTCGGGTCAATCCAGTTAGCGCCCGGACCGGGATGCGGCAACGCGGCCGTGTCGATCATCGCCTCAAGCTTGTGGGTCTCGGTATCTACAACCACCATCTTGTTCGATGCGTTTGCAGCGATCTGGAAATACCGGCCCGTCGGATCGAAGAACCCGTCATGCAGGAACTTGGCGCTGTCGATTTTGTCGATCCGCAGATTGTCTAGATCAGTATAATCTACTTGCCACAGTTGCCCCAGCTCTTTGACGGCAACGATCCAGGTTGGCTCATTCGGAGTTGTGTAGATAGCGGCCACGCGAGCCTCTTCCACATAGTCCCCGTCCACGTTCACGCCGCGGGTCGATACAACCTTGACCGGCTCCATCGTTTGGGCGTCAACGATTGCAAAGTGCGGCGGCCAGTAGCCCCCGCCGATGACATATTTACCGTCACCGGAAACGGCTACGTCGCGCGCGTCATACGCGATCTTGACTTCGGAAACCAACATCTTGTCCGGCGTCTGCCAGAGGTCGATCTTGGTCATCTTGCCGTCGCGGCCCATGGTGTACCAGAAGCGACCGGGCTGTTCCGGCTCTTCCAGCGAATGGTGTTCGGATGCTTTCAGAACGTGCACCGCATAGCCGGTCGGAATATGTGTCAGCACCTCTTTGGTGTCGCCATCGATAACAGCGACTTTGCCGACGTCGCGCTCGATAACAACAAAGAAGTTTTCCCAGTTGCGACCATGCATCGGCTCGGTTGGGTAGTCCTCTTCTTCAACATATACCTTGCGGGTCGCCATCATCTGGTCCAGCGACATTTCAGGTGGTTTGGGCGGCTCCATCATGATGTAAGTCGCCATGTCTTTGATTTCCTGCTCGGACATGATGTCCGAGAAGTTGTTCATCCCGCCTTCGGTGCCCCAGGCGATGATCTTCTCAAGCCGCTCTTGCCCAAGCGCAAGTGTGCCGCCTTCGGTCACGGCGCCGTCAGCTGCGGTTTTCTTCCAATGCGGTTCAAGATTCTTGCCAGTGGCGCCTTTACGCAAGACACCGTGGCACCCCGCGCATTGTTCAAAGTAAAGTTGTTTGGACGCTTCAAACGCTTCTTCGTTCAAAGTTGGCTCTTCGGCGAAAGCTGGTGCAGCGACACTGCCCAGCAACATCGCCAAACCGACCCCGAAGACGCGGCCCGTTTTGGTATAGCTGATTCCAAGTGACATGATCACTCTCCATTTGCTGGTGAGGCGGTCCAAGCGTGGGGCATCGCGCAAGGGTGCTCCTTGACGAAAGTCAACACCAGCCGCGCAATTCAGGTGGCGGGCAGGGAAAAACGTCAATTTTCCGGCTGGGAAAATCTGTATCTTTGGCACACTTTTTCGGCCGGTTTGATTTTTGTTAAGTCGCGCAGCCGGGCGGCTTGCTAGGGCTTGGAAAACACCAAGGAGAGCAGCCATGCCCGCAATCATCACCCGCGTGTTTGGTGAAGGGTTTCGTGTATTCTTTCTGTCCGCCGGCCTCTATGGCCTCTTTGTCGGAGTGGTTTGGGGGCTGTGGCTGACGGTGCCATATGCAGTGCCGGATTATGGCATGGCCCCGCCCATGTGGCACGCGCATGAGATGATCTTCGGCTATGCAACAGCCGCGCTGGGCGGGTTCTTTCTGACCGCAGTGCCAAATTGGACCGGCGCACCAGATGCGCGTGCGCAGTTCATAACGTTGGCCGCCGGATTGTGGTTGGCTGGTCGGATGGCGATGTGGTTTTCGGGGATGCTGCCTGCGGCGCTTGTGGCGGTGGTCGACCTGGCCTTTGTACCGATTCTGGCGGTCAAGATTGCAACCCAGCTCATCCGGAAGCCGAAACCTCAGAACATGCTCTTTCTGCTGTTGCTCAGCTTTATCTGGATTGCTGATCTGTTCACGCATCTTGAATGGACCGGGATGACGGATGACACATTGCATACCGGGCTGCGCGCGGGGTTGCTGGCGCTCTGCGCGATGATTGCCATTCTTGGCGGACGGATCACCCCGGCCTTTACCCGAAACGCCATGAGACGCGCGGGCGTTCCCGAGGCGAACTGGCCAATATCTGTGCCAATTCTGGACAAATCAGCGATGGCGGTTGCCCTGACCCTGCCACCAATCGTTCTGGTGCTGGGGTCAGGTGCTGTGGCTGGATCGATGGCGCTGGTTCTAGGGGTGGCACAGGTTTCGCGCATGGCCCGCTGGCGCGCGGGCTGGGCTACGCGGGAGCCGATCTTATTGGCACTGTATCTTGGGCTTGCAATGCTGGCGCTGGGACTGATCCTCTGGGGGCTGTCAGTGCTGGGTTTCGGAAACGAGATCGCAGCCCTACACATCCTGGGCATCGGATGCGTCGGCGGCATGACCCTGGCGGTCATGAGCCGCGCCGCGCTTGGCCACAGTGGTCGCGCGCTGGTGGCACCCGGCCCAATGGCGGTGGCCTATGGTCTGATGGCGGTGGCGGCCCTGTCGCGGTGGATTGGTGCAGATCTGAATGCAGGTTACATGGTTGCGATGCTGCTGTCGGACGGGTTGTGGGTCAGCGCCTTTGCGCTTTTCCTGATCGCGATGTGGCCGGCGCTGACGGGTCCCAAGGTGCAACGGTCAGCGTGATTTCATTTCCTTTTGCAAGTCTTGACTTTCGTTAAGGATATACCGTGCCCATCCCGTCATTTTAGCCAGACTAGCTAATCTGCGCAAAGGAGAGCGCAATGCGAGAAGTCATGACCAAGAGCATGGCACGCAATATATTCTATGGCGGGTCACTGTTCTTTATCCTCATCTTTCTGGCTCTGTCGGCCCATTCTCACTGGTATATCGTGAACTCTGAGAACGCAGCAAAGCTCGATGAAAGTGTGATCAGGGGCAAGCACGTCTGGGAAAAACACGCCTGCATCAACTGTCATACCATCCTTGGCGAAGGTGCATACTTTGCACCCGAGGTTGGCAATGTGATGACACGTTGGGGCGTGCTGGACGACCCGGAATCGGCCTTTGAAGCCCTCAAAGGCTGGATGGAGGCGCAGCCGACAGACATTCCCGGTCGTCGTCAGATGCCCAATTTCAACCTCAGCGACGAAGACATCCGTGATCTGACCAACTTTTTGATCTGGACGGACAATATCGACGCTCAGGACTGGCCGCCCAACGAGGCGGGCTGAGAAGGGAACGGAGCAATGAAATACGAATCCCAAAAAATCGCCTATGCCTACTTTGCGGTGGCAATGGCCCTATTCGCGATACAGGTTCTGGGCGGCCTTCTGGCCGGCTTTATCTATGTATCACCCAATTTCCTGAGCGAGCTTTTGCCGTTCAACATCGTGCGGATGCTGCACACCAACTCGCTGATCGTGTGGCTGATCCTCGGGTTCTTTGGTGCGGCCTATTTTCTGATCCCGGAAGAGGCCGAGCGTGAGATCCATTCGCCCATGCTGGCCTATCTGCAGCTGATCATTCTGGTGGTCGGTACACTGGGCGTGGTCTTGACCTATACGTTCAACCTGTTTGAAGGCAACTGGCTGCTGGGTAAAGAAGGGCGCGAGTTCCTTGAGCAACCCAAATGGGTCAAGGCCGGCATCGTCGTGGCCGCACTGATCTTCCTGTACAACGTGTCGATGACCGTTTTGAAGGGCAAGAAGACCGCGATCACCAACATCTTGTTGCTGGGTCTTTGGGGTCTGGCGCTGCTGTTCCTGTTTGCCTTCTACAACCCGGGCAACCTGTCCTTGGACAAGCAATACTGGTGGTATGTTGTCCACCTGTGGGTCGAAGGTGTCTGGGAACTGATCATGGCCTCGATCTTGGCCTATCTGATGCTGAAGCTGACTGGGGTAGACCGTGAGGTTGTCGAGAAATGGCTCTATGTCATTGTCGCCGCCGCGTTGTTTTCGGGTATCCTTGGTACAGGTCACCATTACTATTGGATAGGCACACCAGGGTACTGGCAGTGGATCGGCTCGATCTTCTCAAGCCTCGAAGTGATCCCCTTCTTTGCGATGATGGCCTTTGCCTTTGTGATGGTCTGGAAGGGCCGTCGGGACCACCCGAACAAAGCGGCGCTGCTGTGGTCGCTGGGCTGTGCCACATTGGCCTTCTTCGGTGCCGGTGTCTGGGGCTTCCTGCACACGCTGCACGGGGTGAACTACTATACCCACGGTACGCAGATCACTGCGGCTCACGGTCACTTGGCGTTCTATGGTGCGTATGTCTGCCTCAACCTGGCAATCTTCAGCTATGCAATGCCGATCCTGAAGAACCGCGATCCTTATAATCAGGTTCTGAACATGGGCAGCTTCTGGCTGATGTCCAGCGGTATGGTTTTCATGACCTTTGTGCTGACCTTTGCTGGAACAGTGCAGACGCACATGCAGCGGGTGGTCGGAGACTACTTCATGGATGTGCAGGATCAGGTCGCGATCTTCTATTGGATGCGCCTTGGCTCTGGCATCGTCGTGGTCTTGGGTGCGCTGCTGTTCATCTACTCGATCTGGGTTCCCCGGAAAGAGATCATTGAATCCGGCGCGGCCGAAACCCCAGCGGAGTGATGGATATGGATGGCTCCATGAAACTGAGAACGGGGGCGGCTGACGCCCCCTTCTACCTGCCACAGGGTGATGAATGTGACGTGTTCGCTGCTGCCTATACCAACAACCTGCCGGTCCTGCTGAAAGGCCCGACAGGTTGCGGCAAGACCCGGTTTGTGGCGCATATGGCCGCCAGCCTTGGCCGCCCGCTTTACACAGTGGCCTGTCACGATGACCTTGCCGCTGCGGACCTGATCGGGCGCTACCTGCTGAAAGGCGGGGAAACGATCTGGGTCGATGGCCCCCTGACCCGCGCGGTGCGCGAAGGCGCGATCTGCTATCTGGATGAGGTGGTCGAGGCGCGCAAGGACGTGACCGTCGTGCTGCACCCGCTGACTGACGACAGGCGCATCCTGCCGATCGACCGCACCGGTGAGGAGCTTGTGGCCGCGCCTGGTTTCATGCTGGTCGCCTCATATAACCCCGGATATCAGAATATCCTGAAAACCTTGAAACCCTCGACCCGGCAGCGGTTCATCTCACTGGAGTTCGACTTTCCGTCGCCCGAGATGGAGGCAAAGGTCGTCGCTAAAGAAAGCGGGCTGGCGCTGGAACGCTGCAAGCCACTGATCCGCTTGGCAGGTAAACTGCGCGGGCTCAGGGGGCAGGATCTTGAAGAGGGCGTTTCCACCCGTCTGGTCGTCTATGCCGCCACGCTGATCGCGCAGGGCATGTCCACCGACCGCGCGATCCTTGCCGCCATGATAGAACCTCTGACAGATGACGAGGACATCAAACGCGGGCTCCTCGATCTTGTCACGGCTGTCTTTGGGTGAGGCCGGCCGATGGTCAGGATCGATTTTGAGCCATGGGAACCCGAAGAAACGATCGGGAAACTGTGGCACTCCCTTGCCAGCCGTCTCGATGCACCCCAGGTGCATGTTGGAGCCGCGGTCGACCTTTCTGAGGTCGCGGGGCGGCTGGCAGTCCTTTTTCGCGGGCTTGGGGGCAGCCCGGGCGTTGAATTGCGCCCGGTCTCGCCCGAGGTTTCACACCATCGCCTAAGCTGGCGCCGTCGGTTGGGTACCGAAGTTGAACTGATGCCGCGCGCTTCGTTCGATGGCGAAGTGCTGCGCCTCCCGGACCGTCTGGCGGTGTTTCCCGCGCGCGAGGCGAACGGAGCGCTGTATGTTTGGCTGGCCGCCGCAGCGGCCCATGCGGGAACCCGGATCGTCGAAGGTGATCCGTTGCGCGCCGATCTGCACGCGCTGAGCGCTGCACAAACCATGGTTAATGCAACCTTGGACAACGCCCCCGGCTTGCGACCGCTTTACACCGAGCTTTGCAAAGGTGTTCTGCATGAACGCAACAAATCCGGCCTCCCGCCTGTGGAAACAGCGGTTGAAGAACTGATCCGCCATCGGCTGGGCGACCCCGCGCCTTTATCCCCGAAGGCCAGGCAATTCATGTCATTTGACGATGACCTGACTGCCCCACGCGGATATCAATCTTTCCGCCCTGTCCCTCTGTGGCCGGAATTACGCGCTGTTGGTTTTTCAGAGCATAACGATGTCGAAAACCCCGATACCGAAGGCCCGCCCGAGGAATCGGGTGAGAAAACCCACCGTGCCCGGCGGCGCAAATCCGACCAGGCTGAACGCAGTGACAGTTTCATCCTTCATAAATTCGAAGCGATCCTCAGCTGGGCCGAGTTTCTGAACATCAACCGTCGCATTGATGACGATGATCCCGACAATGCCAAAAAGGCCGCCGATGATCAGGATGAGATCGGTTTGGGCCAGATTTCCAAGGCGCCGCCGACCAAGCTGAAATTGCATCTGGACCTGGCACCCGAGGATGTGAATCGCGAACGTCTGTCGGGCCGTATTCTCTATCCGGAATGGGACGTGCGCACCGGGCAATACCTGCTCGATCACGTCAACGTTCTAACTTCGGACGCCGATATTCGTGAGGATGCCGCCGAGTTTGGAAAAGACCCCGCCACCGCCCGCCGTATCCGCGCCGTCAAACGCCAGTTCGAAGCGCTGCGCCCGGGCCGCGTGATGACCCGAGGCCATCTGGACGGCGATCAACTGGACATAGAAGCCGCCGTTCGGGCGCAGGTTGACCGCTGTGCAAACGGTGAAGGTACCGAACGCATCTGGCAACAATCCCGCCCCGAGGCACGCGATCTGGCGGTATCTATCCTGCTGGATGTCAGCCGCTCGACCGAAAGTGCCGTGACTGGCCGCGCCGTGATCGACATCGAACGCGAGGCGCTGGCAGCGCTGGCCTGGGGACTGAACGCCTGTGGTGACGATTTCGCCATTCACGCCTTCAGTTCACTGAAACGACAGCGGGTCTATGTGCAACGCTGCAAACGGTTTGATGAGGTGATGGGCAGCCAGGTTGAACAGCGCATCGCATCGTTACGCCCGGGGCACTATACAAGGCTGGGTGCCGCGATCCGCCATTGCTCGGCCGATCTGGCCACCCAAACGCGTAAGCGCCGATTGTTACTGGTGATCACCGATGGCAAACCCAATGATCTTGACCACTACGAAGGCCGCCACGGAATCGAAGACACCCACATGGCCGTGCGCGAGGCGCGCCGAGCCGGGCAATCGGTCTTTGGCGTCACCATCGACAAGACAGGTAAAAGCTGGTTCCCGCGGATGTTCGGGCAGGGCGGCTTTGCCGTCATCCCGGACCCGCATCGCCTGACCATGGCGCTGCCGCAAATCTACCGCCAACTGGTCGGCGCATGAGCGACGCGTCCCTTATCGACGAGTTGCCCGGCGAATTACTGATGTGGGTTCTGATCATTTCGGAACTGCTGGTCTTTGGTGCGGGCCTGATCGCTTTCATGGGCGTGCGCCTGACCGATCCGGCGGGCTTTGCCGAGGCGCAATCGCATCTGCACCGCACCGGAGCCGCGCTGAACACTGCGGTTCTGGTCACCTCCGGCTATCTGGCCGCGCAAGCCTTGCATTGGCGGCAGATTGCGCGTCGGACTGCTGCCCGCCTGGCGTTAATCGCAGCTGCCGCGCTGGGCGTTGTATTCCTGATCATCAAAGGCATGGAATACGCGGACAAGGCTGCACAAGGAATTACTTACGAGACCCATCCGTTCTTCCTGTTCTACTATCTGCTCACCGGCTTCCACGCGGCACATGTGTTGGCTGGGGTTGTTATCCTGCTGCTGGTCGCCTGGCGGGACAATCCCCGCAACATCGAGGCCGGCGCCCAGTTTTGGCACATGGTCGATCTCGTCTGGATCATGCTGTTCCCCGTGATCTACCTGTTGGGATGACGGGCATGACCCAAACCTCATCGGATCCAAAAAGCTCCCGCTGGATGCTCCCAAACCCGCTCACCCGCGCATGGCTCAGCCTGTTGGTTCTGAGCACCGCTTCGGCCCTGCTGACGATACTCCCCCTGTCCTCACCGGTGTTGAGCGCAGGCATTTTGATCCTGGCCCTGTCCAAAGCCCGCATTATCCTTGAACGATATCTGGACCTGACGCACAGCCCGGCCTGGCTGAGCGGTTTCACCAATGTATTGACCGGATTTGCGATGGTGATCTTCGGCCTCTCACTGTTTTGACATGAAAAAGCCGCCCCCGTGGGGCGGCAGTTCTCCAAGCGCAGGGACGCCTCGGTTATTGTGCGGCCATCGGCATTCGCGCGATCTGACACCGTTGCCACAGGGCGGATAAGGCACCGACCAGATGGTCGATATCTTCGTTCGTATGAACCGGAGAGGGGGTAATTCTCAGGCGTTCGGTGCCTTTGGGAACGGTCGGATAGTTGATCGGCTGAATATAGATCCCGAATTCTTCCAGCAGCGTATCCGAGATGAATTTGCATTTCACCGGGTCACCTACCATCACCGGGATGATGTGGCTGGGATTGGGCAAATGCGGGATGCCTTCGGCGTCCAGTTTGGCGCGCACCTGCGCAACGCGGGTTTTCTGCAGATCGCGCTCGGTATTGGATTGCTTGAGGTGTCGGATCGAGGCGGCAGCGCCTGCTGCTATTGCGGGTGGCAGGGCGGTGGTAAATATGAACCCGCTGGCAAAGCTGCGGACAAAGTCACACAAGGCAGCGGATGCCGCGATATAACCGCCAACCACGCCGAAGGCCTTGCCCAGCGTCCCTTCGATGACGGTCAGGCGATCCATCAACCCTTCGCGTTCGGCGATGCCACCACCGCGCGAGCCATAAAGGCCAACGGCGTGGACCTCGTCCAGATAGGTCATCGCACCATATCTATCTGCCAGGTCGCAAATCTCTTTGATCGGAGCGATATCCCCATCCATCGAATAGACAGATTCGAAGGCGATCATCTTGGGCGCATCTGGATCGGCTGCGGCCAGCTTTGCCTCGAGGTCCGCCAGATCATTGTGCTTCCAGATCACTTTTTGTGCCCGCGAATGGCGGATGCCTTCAATCATGGAGGCATGGTTCAAAGCGTCCGAGAATACGATCAGACCTGGGATCTTCGCAGCCAGCGTCCCAAGTGCCGCCCAGTTCGACACATAGCCCGAGGTGAACAGAAGGGCGGCTTCTTTCCCGTGGAGGTCGGCCAGTTCCTGTTCCAGCAAAACGTGGTCATGTGTCGTGCCCGAGATATTGCGTGTGCCCCCTGCGCCCGCGCCGCAACGGTCGAGTGCATTGTGCATTGCCCCGACTACATCAGGATGCTGGCCCATTCCCAGATAGTCGTTGGAACACCAAATTCGTACGTCGCGCTGTAAAGCGCCGTCCGTCTGGCGTGCATTCGGGAAAGCGCCACAGCGGCGCTGTAGATCAATGAAGATGCGGTAGTTGCCTTCGTCGCGCAGATGCTCAAGGCTTTGGCTGAAAAAACGCTCGTAGTCCATCTCGAACACTCCCGGGAATACTGGCTTTCCTGCAAGACTATGTGCCGGGCCCGCTACGCAACATGACAAATGTCAAGCCGCAGAAAGGAAAGGCTGGCTTGGAAGCCGAAGGTTTGGCATAGCCTTAAGAAGACGGACGTACTGATCGGGTACGCAACTAGAAAAGAGGGGAAAGCTTCGTGGCGCATGAGGCACTAAAAGCGATCGCCAAGCAGTCACTATTGCTCAAAAGCTTTCCCGAGCATCATATAGACACGCTGTTAAGCCACGCGATCTGGCGGAAATATGATCGCGGAGAGACGATTTTTCTACAGGAAGAAAAAGCCCAGGCCATTCATGTGGTTCTGTCGGGCTGGGTAAAGCTGTTTCGCATGTCCCCTACCGGTGCCGAAGCAGTTGTCAGCGTTTTCACCCGCGGCGAAAGCTTTGGCGAAGCGGTCGCCTTGCGTAACGTTCCCTATCCGGTTTCGGCCGAGGCAGTTTCGGCCTGTGAGATCATGCACATTCCAAGTCCGGTCCTTTTGTCCCTTATGCGAGAAGACCCGGAAATTGGGGTGTCAATTCTGGCAGCTACCTTTACCCATCTGCATTCTCTGGTCGCCCAGCTTGAGCAGCTTAAGGCCCAGACCGGCGCACAGCGGGTGGCAGAATTTCTTCTGACTCTCTGCGAAGCCGAGATGGGGGACTGCATTGTCGAGCTGCCCTATGACAAGATGTTGATTGCCGGGCGCCTGGGCATGAAGCCCGAAAGCCTGAGCCGCGCCTTTTCCCGGCTAAAGCCGTTTGGCGTTAAAATTGACCGGACACATGCCCTGCTCTCGGACATTCAAGTACTGCGAGACTATGCAGAAAGTGACCCCTCCGAAAAGTGACCGAATTTATTGGCCGGTGCTTTGCCGGGTGCGCCAAAGAGCCCCGAGAACGTGCTTCTTTATTCAGGCTAGGACATGCGCATCGATCCCGTGAACACGATTCCCTGTTTCCGGATAAGGGCCTTGTGCAACGTCAGGTAATCCAGAACTCCAAAACAAGCTGGTTTTGGTGCTTGCTGGGTCCATGCAGCTGAGGTGATATGCCGTCAAGTTCCAGTCGGCATCTTCCGTCTGTTCTTAGGGTCGAAATCGAATGGGAAACTCTAACCTTTAGGGGCTTCTACGATGTCAAAAATCCGTTCAACGACTATCTAATTGGAACCGGCATTCTGACAGAGTTGATTACCGCTTTCCTGTCGATAGTCATTTTTTTTGCGGCTTCGGCGGAGGAAGATTGTCTCAACATCTTTGCCCACATGCGGGATGTTTTGCTTACGGTTCTAGAGTTGACCGAAGCTGAGCGGCTGCCTGAAACCTACACATTTATCCAGCATAGTTTTGGCGGATCCTGTAGCACACGATGATAAGCATGTGAGCACCGGATACGGACAGCATGTTGCAAAGGCTTATATGCAGGGACCCGTGTTTACCACCGGGTCAGTGCATCTTCGTCTTCGTCCTTGGCCGAAACCCACTCCGCACCAGCGGTGGTGATTTCTTTCTTCCAGAAGGGGGCGCGGGATTTTAGGTAGTCCATCAGATATTCGGCCGCCTCGAACGCATCCTTGCGATGCGGTGCGGCAGTGGCCACCATCATGATCCGATCCCCCGGAGCGAGCCTGCCATGCCGATGGATCACCAGCACATTGCCCAGCGACCAGCGGTCCATTGCTTCTTGCGCAATCTGGGTCAAGGCCCGTTCAGTCATGCCCGGATAATGCTCAATCTCCATCACGTCCAAATCGCCCGTGGCCAGATCACGCACAACACCGGTAAAGGTCACGATTGCGCCATTTGCAGCATCGCCCGCCGCAAAGTCATTTGCCTCGGTACCTAGGTCAAACGGGTCTTCCTGCACCACGATGCGCATGACCTCAGCCACCTGTCATTGGTGGGAAAAAGGCAACCTCACGAACGCCCGCCAACGGGGCGTCAAAATCCGACAATTCCTGATCCAGCGCAACACGTAAGGCCGACAGATCCGCAAAGGCCGCTGCATAGCGATCCTCGCGCGCGCTAAGTTCTGCGACCAGATCGGATACGGTGGCCGCCTCGGTTTCAACCCGTTCTTTCGGCAGGCCGATCCGTTCGCGGACCCATGCGAAATACAGCACATCCATCCCTTAGTTCTCCTTCAGGTGTGGCATGGCTTTACGTAGGTAGTCATAGCCGGTGATCAATGTCAGCGCTGCTGCGATCCACAGCAGCCACAGGCCGATCCGACTGGACCAGAACATCCCTTCAAGATGCCAGCGCAGGCCGTTCAGGTCGTCTTCCTGCCCGGTCAGAATCTGGTCGATCAGCGTTGGGTCCATGCCGAAGCTGGCCATCACAAAGTAATGCTCGAAGATGCCCTGTGAAAACAAGACGGCTATCGCCACCATCTGGGCCGTGGTTTTCCACTTGGCAAGTTTGGTAACTTTCAGCGTTCCAGCCGTATCACCCAGATATTCGCGCAGGCCTGACACAAAGACCTCTCGAAACAGGATCACAGTGGCAGGCAGGACCAGCCACGGCGTCCAGTGTTCGGCCGAATACCCGACCAAGATCATCAGCGCGATCACCACCATCGCCTTATCGGCAATCGGGTCCAGCATGGCGCCAATTTTTGTTTCCTGCTTCCACGCTCGTGCCAGATAGCCATCGAACCAGTCGGTTAAGGCGGCTGTCAGAAACAGGATCAACGCGAACCAGTCGGCATAGGGCCGGGTGAAATACAAAAACATCACGGCCAGCCCCGGGGCTGCCAGCAGACGCAGGACGGTCAGAATATTGGGCAGGTTCCACTTCATGCAGCGGACCCTACATCGCTAAAATCCAACAGAAAAGATAGACAGTCAAAAAACCGTACTTGTCCCATGAACTTGGTCAAAGCGCCGCAGGCAGCGCGTGGTGTGTCCATGCCCCTTGGAGTTTGTTCTTTTTGCGGTCAGGTTCACCGCACGTATCCGGGACAGAAGGCACCTCATGACAGCTCATATACAAACCGATGCCCGGTCAAATCTGACCGGCAGCCTGTGGATGATCGCCGCAATGGCGGGGTTTGCGCTGGAAGACGCGCTGTTGAAAGCGGCTTCGGGTGCCGTACCGATCTGGCAGGTGATGGTTCTGTTCGGGGTGGGTGGGGCGCTGGTCTTTGCGGCGGTTGCACTGGCGCGCGGCACGCAACTGTTTCAGCCGGATGTCCTGTCGCGCCCGATGAAAGTGCGCGTGGTCTTCGAGGTATTCGGACGGTTATTCTATGTCTTAGCCATTGTGTTGACGCCTTTGTCCTCAGCTACTGTGATTTTGCAGGCCACTCCGTTGGTCGTTGTCGCAGGCGCTGCGCTGATCTTTGGCGAGACAGTTGGCTGGCGACGGTGGAGCGCGATTCTGATCGGTCTGATTGGCGTTGTAGTCATCCTGCAACCGACCGGAGACAGCTTTTCGGCGCTGTCCATTCTGGCGGTGCTGGGCATGTTGGGCTTTGCCGGTCGCGATCTGGCCAGCCGCGCAGCCCCGGCGACACTGGGGACCGAGGTTTTGGGCTTTTACGGCTTCCTCAGCATCATCGTTGCCGGTTTGGCCTATCGCCTGTGGGAGGACGTGCCAATCGTCCCGCTCGATCTGTACAACGGTCTGTTTCTGACCGGTGCGGTGCTTATGGGTGTGATGGCCTATGCCTCGCTTATGAAGGCGATGCGGATCGGAGAGGTCTCGGCCGTGACGCCGTTCCGCTATACGCGTCTGCTGTTCGGTATCGGTCTGGGCGTGTTCCTGTTCGGCGAGCAACTAGACCAGACCATGTGGATCGGCAGCGCGCTGATTGTGGCCTCGGGGCTGTACATCCTGTGGCGCGGGCGGCGGGCCTAGCCCTTGTCGTGGAAGAAATCATAGACCTTTTGCGCCAAGCCGGCCGAAATCCCTTCGACCGCTTTCAGATCGGCCAGGTTGGCCCGGCCAACTGCTTTGGCGCTGCCGAAATGAGCCAACAGGGCACGTTTGCGCGCGGCCCCCACGCCTGGGATTTCATCCAGCGGTGTGGCCCCCACGGCCTTGGCACGCTTGGCTCGATGGGTGCCGATGGCAAACCGGTGGGCCTCGTCTCTTAGGCGCTGAATGAAATAGAGCACCGGGTCGTTGCGTTTCAGCGCAAAGGGCCTTTGGCCGGTGCGGTGAAATTCTTCCTTACCATGGTCGCGGTCAACGCCTTTGGCGACACCGATCATGGGGATCTCCTCGACCCCGTGCTGCGCCATAATCTCATGGACGGCGCTCACTTGCCCGGCGCCACCGTCAATCAGCAACAGATCGGGCCACATTCCCTTGTCACGGTCGGGATCTTCTTTTTGCAGGCGGGTAAAGCGGCGGGTCAGCACCTCTTTCATCATGCCAAAATCGTCACCGGGGGTCAGGTCATCTCCACGAATGTTGAACTTGCGATAGGCATTTTTCATGAAACCTTCGGGGCCGGCCACGATCATGCCGCCCACGGCATTTGTTCCTTGAATATGCGAGTTGTCGTAGACTTCGATCCGGCTTGGCGGGGCATCCAGATCAAATGCCTCGGCGATCCCGCGCAACAGTTTGGCCTGGGTGGCACTTTCCGACATCCGCCGGGCCAGGGATTCACGCGCGTTGCGTATGGCCCCTGCGACAAGTTCTTGTTTCTCACCACGCTGGGGCACAAGGATTTCTACCTTGCGACCGGCTTTTTCTGTCAGCGCCTCTTGCATCAGGTCGGCGTTTTCAATGGCATCTGACAGGATCAACTGACGGGGTGGTTCCTTGTTGTCGTAGAACTGACCCAGAAACGCCTCCATCACCTCGGCGGCTGACACATCTGCCCCGACGCGGGGATAGAAGTCCTTGTTGCCCCAGTTCTGGTTGGCGCGGATGAAGAACACCTGAACGCAAGCCTGCCCACTGTCCATATACAGGCCGATCACGTCCGCCTCGGCCACACCGCGCGGGTTAATGCCTTGCGAGGTCTGCACCTGCGTCAGCGCCCGGATGCGATCGCGCAGGCCAGCGGCGCGTTCAAACTCCATCGCCTCAGACGCGGCCATCATCTGTTCGGCCAGTTCCTCTTGCACTTTGGTCGACCGGCCTGACAGGAATCGTTCCGCATCCTTGACGCTTTCACGGTAATCCTGATCCGAGATCAACCCGACACAAGGCCCAGAACACCGCTTGATCTGATAGAGCAGGCAGGGACGGGTGCGGCTTTCGAACATCGAGTCAGAACAGTTGCGCAGCAGGAAGGCCTTTTGCAGCTGGTTCAGGGTTCGGTTCACGGCACCCGCGCTGGCGAAGGGGCCGAAATACGCGCCCTTTTCCTTTTTTGCTCCCCGATGCTTTTTGATCTGTGGAAAGACATGGTCCTTTGCCACCAGAATATTGGGAAAGCTTTTGTCGTCGCGCAGCAGCACGTTATATTTCGGTTTGAGCTGCTTGATCAGGTTCTGTTCAAGCAGCAGCGCCTCGGTCTCGGTCCGGGTCGTCAGGAACATCATCGAGGCCGTGGCCGCAATCATCCGCTCGATCCGGCCAGAGTGTCCCGGTCTTGTATAGTTCGACACCCGTGCCTTCAGATTGCGCGCCTTGCCGACGTAAAGAACCCGGCTGTCCGCATCCAGCATCCTGTACACGCCAGGTGAACTGTCGAGCGTTTTCGCATATCGCTGGATGCAGGCGTATCCTGTCGACTGGGCGTCATTCTGAGAGCTGTTGGTGTCGTCTTGAGAGGTCATGGCCAAAATATGTGATTCTTTGACCATGGCTGCAATCTTGAGCGCTTCAGATCAAGGGAAAACAAATCCACGTATTCTGTGGATAACTGTGCAGATAACTTTTGTGGGGCTTGAATTTTCCCTTGTTTCATTAAGGATTCCTTGATTTGCTTAAAAAATAGGCACATATGTAATCTATTGAATTTAAACAGTAAAAATTTCTACACATGGCAAGTGTATGAAAAAAAAGACATTTTTGTAACGGATTGATAACAGAAATGAGAGCGGTGCAAAACTTCCAGCACCAAACGTTATTCCACGCCCAGAACATCCGGTGTCTGCCACCCCAAATGCTGTCCGCCATCCACGCAGAGAATCTGGCCGGTGACCGCATGAGCATCCAGGAAATACCCAAGTGCAGCGGTGATGTCAGAGGGGTTTGACCCACGTTCCAGAATGGTGTTGGCGCGCTGTGCTTTGAAGTGATCTTCGGATTGCCTGTGACCCTGCATCGTCGGTCCCGGTCCGATGGCATTGACGCGGATCGCCGGGGTTAGCGCCTGAGCCGCAGTACGGGTCAACGCCCATAGCCCCATTTTGGCGACGGTGTAGGACATGAATTCGGGCGTCAGTTTGCGGACCCGCATGTCGACCATATTAACAATCAGGCCCGTTGCCAGCGGCTCTCCTGCATCATCGGTTTCAGGTTCCAGACCCTGTTCAGCCATCGCCTGAGTCAAAACAAATGGCGCCCGCAGGTTGCTGTTCATGTGGCGGTCCCAGCTTTGCCGTGTGGCCGTGTGGATGTTGTCGTATTCAAATATCGAAGCGTTGTTGACCAGGCAGGTAATGGGTCCGCCCAGCGCCTCGGATGCGCGTGGCAGCAGGGCAGCCACGCTTGCTTCTTCTAACAGGTCGGCCTGCAGAGCTACTGCATTGCGGCCCAGGGCCCTGATTTCAGCGACAACCTTAGATGCCTCTTGTTCAGAGGAGGCGTAATGGACTGCCACGTCGTAGCCACGCCCGGCCAGATAAAGGGCCATTGCCCTACCAAGGCGAATTCCGGCACCGGTAACTAGGGCTCGGGTCATGCGGCCTCTCTTTGTGTCACACCAACAAGGAAATAACGTAAACCGCGTAAAGGCTTGTCAACAGAATTCCCCATCCGCGGGTGATATCCCGTTTGAAAAATACAAAGGGGACCAAAAGGAGTGATGCGCCCAGCATGACCCAAAGATCAAATCGCAGGAATTCTGGATCAACAGGAATGCGCCCAAACAGGGTTGCAATGCCGACAATGGCCAACAGATTGAACATGTTGGACCCGATAACATTGCCCAATGCGACATCGGCTTGTCGGCGCAGTGCAGCCATAACAGTGGTCGCCAGTTCCGGCAGGGAAGTTCCCACCGCTATAAGTGTCAGTCCGATTACAGTCTCGCTGACGCCGTAAGTGCGGGCAATGATTGTAGCGTTGTCGACCAGAAGATGTGCGCCCATCGGCAGGCCTATCAGTCCGAGCACCAGGTAGACTGAAATCTTCCAATAGGGCATGTCTGGATCGGCTTCTTCCAGGCCATCAAAATCGTCATCCTCGGCGCAGGCTTTGCCACAGGCCTTGCGATGGGCATGGGCTTCTCTGAAGGCGGTCCATAGAACAAAGCTGAGAGCAGCCAGCAAAATCGCGCCGCTGAACAGGTTGAACACGCCGCAGAAGGCAAGGCCGATGAACAGAACTGTTGCCAGCAACATGAACACATAGTTCTTGCGGCTGTCACATTCGCTGGTGTGCAGCGTGGCAAGCAGCGCAGGCAGGCCCAGCACCAGCAGGATATTGGCCGTGTTCGACCCCACAACGTTACCCAGGGCGATGCCCGGTGCGTTTTCCTTAATTGCACTGATTGCAATCAGAAGTTCTGGCGCCGAGGTGCCGAATGCCACGATCGTCAAACTAACGATCAACGCCGGTACTCCAATCCGCAGGCTGAGGTTCACGGCACCGCGTACCAGCGCATCACCCGCCAGCAACAGGATCAACAAACCGAGACCGGATAACAGCCATGCCGTCATGCGCGGCCTCCTTTTTCGCAGGCACAGGGACCTTTACCGATCCTGAACCGATGACAGCGCGGGCATCTTGCGGATTGTAGTTTTTTCTGCCCCGGGAACCGCAGTTTGCCGAACATTGCCAGGACGCCCATGGCAATCAAAAAGAGGGTCACGATCTTGATAATCACGTTACAAACCGAAACGTGCGTATGCGGCACGCTCCTCAAGTCCGGCAACCGCGTCCTGTGCCAAGGAGGCGCCGAACCGTGACCAGAATGGCTTGCGCAGCCCGTAACGGCGGAATTTTACTTTATCGCCAAACCGGTCCTGCATTTTGGGTTTGAGATGAGCGATGCCGTCGATCAGGCCAAGTTCATGCGCGCGGCGTGCCAGCCAGACTTCGCCAGTGAACAGATCAGCACCCGTTTCAAGCTTTGCCCCGCGTCGTGCTTTGACATGAGCAGTGAAGTTCTCGTGGATATCGCGTAACAGGCCTTCAAGCCTTGCGACATCTTCAGGTTTTTCCGGGGCAAAGGGATCCAACATGGATTTCGAATGGCCCGCCGTGTGCACTCGCCGTTCGAAACCCTGCCTCTCAAGGAAAAGATGTGCGCCGAACCCCGAAGAGATCACGCCAATCGAACCCAGTACCGAACTGTCATCGGCGTAAATCTCATCAGCAGCCGCTGCCAACCAATAGCCACCCGAAGCTGCCACATCCTCGACAAATGCGAAGACGGGAACATCCAGTTCTTTCGACAGACGCTGAATGCGCGCACCGATCAATGAACTTTGGACCGGGGATCCGCCGGGCGAGTTGACTTCAAGCGCGACGGCGGCAGGTTTGCCTTTGCGAAATGCTTTTTCGAGAACCGGTGCCAGAGTTGTGTCAGACATCGACCCGCGCCCGGACATGCCGATTGCACCCGATAAGCGCACGACCGAAACGGTTGGCTGTTTTTTGAGAAACGGCAGGCTGACCTTCATGGGTGCCGATGTAGAGTGCGCCCACGCGGTAAACAAGGGAGCGGCTGACCGTTATCGGTCGCGTGAACGTATTTACTGAAGGTGATGGGCAAAAATGCAACGCCGTCCATGGCCTAACTCCGGATGCGCCAGCCAGTTTTGAAGATCCATCCGATGATGCCCAGACACACGCCGGTAAACGCCAGTATGGCTAAAAGGCTGAACATGATCGGCACATCGGCCAGGCCGTAAAACGACCAGCGAAAGCCCGAGATCAGATAGACGACCGGGTTGAACAGGGTGATGGTCTGCCACAGCGGGGGCAACATCGAAATCGAATAAAAGGTACCGCCCAGAAAGATCAGCGGTGTCACCACGAGTTGCGGAACCAAAGACATCTGCTCGAAATTGCTGGCCCAGATGCCGATGATGAAGCCCAGCAAGGAAAAGCTGAGGCAGGTCAGGACTAGAAATGTCACCATGGCAAGCGGGTGTTCAATACGCAAATCCACAAAGAATGCAGAGGTCACAAGGATCACGACACCCACAAACAGCGATTTTGTCGCCGCCGCTCCGACATAGCCGATGACGATCTCGATGAAATTCACCGGCGCCGAAAGAAGCTCATATATCGTTCCCAGAAACTTTGGGAAATAGATCCCGAAAGAGGCGTTCGAGATCGACAGCGTCACAACAGATAACATGACCAGCCCCGGAACGATGAACGCGCCATAGGATACGCCTTCGACCTCTTGTATCCGGCTGCCAATCGCCGTGCCAAAGACAACGAAATACAGCGATGTCGACAGGACCGGAGATATGAAGCTTTGCGCAAGGGTGCGGAAGAACCGGGCCATTTCGAACCGGTAGATGGCAGTAATGGCGGACCAGTTCATGTGGCTTCTCCCGACACCATATTGACAAAGATCTCTTCAAGGCTGGACTGACGCGTTTGTACATCGCGTAAAATCAATCCGGCCTCGGCCACATCGTTCAACAGGGTGGTGATGCCAGTGCGGTCGGCATTTGTGTCGTAGGTATAAACCAGCGCGTCACCCTTGCCATTCAGTTTGAGATTGTGTGTGGCCAGACTGTCGGGGACGGTTTGAATGGGCTGGGTCAGCATGACTTCGATCTGCTTCTTTCCCATCTGCGCCATCAAAGTGTCCTTGTCCTGAACCAGTAGCAGTTCACCCTTGTCGATGACGCCGACACGGTCGGCAATGGCCTCGGCCTCTTCGATATAGTGGGTGGTTAGAATGATGGTGACACCGGCCTGCTTCAACTCGGCCACGATTTCCCACATGTCTTTGCGCAGTTCGACATCAACACCTGCGGTCGGCTCGTCCAGAAACAGAACACGCGGCTCGTGTGCCAGCGCTTTTGCGATCAGAACCCGACGTTTCATACCGCCCGATAGTTCTTTGATCGCGTTTTTGCGTTTTTCCCACAAAGACAATTTGCGCAGAATTTCTTCGATACGTGCGTTGTTCTGCCCAAGCCCGAACAGCCCGCGCGACAATCGCACAGTGTTCCAGACCTTTTCAAAGGGTTCGAGCGCGATCTCCTGCGGAACCAAACCGATCATCCGGCGTGCTGCGCGAAAATCAGTCTGGATATCGTGGCCGCCGACGGTCACGCTTCCTGAGGTTGGCGTCGTTATTCCACACACCGTCGAAATCAGCGTGGTCTTGCCTGCACCGTTGGGACCCAGAAGAGCCAGGATTTCTCCCTGCTCGATGTCCAGAGACACGCCCTTTAGCGCCTCAAAACCTCCGGCATAGGACTTTCGCAAATCCCTGATGGACAGAATTGTTGTCATGCGCCTCCCCCGTTCTGGCGGCGACACTACCCTGCGAGTTAGCCACAGAACAGGCCCAATTCACACATTTTACTCAGCTTTCCAATTGGCCTTTCCAGTCCGGGCTTGCATTTCCTGGCTGGCCCCGAAACCCTGCGCGGGCAGGAGGACTGGTATGTTAAGTGGAATTCGGATCATCGAAATCGAGGGCTTGGGCCCCGGTCCCTTTGCCGCCATGCTGTTGGCCGATCTCGGTGCAGATGTGATCACCATCCACCGCAAGGGTCAGGCCGCGACTCCGGGCATGCCCGAACAGTCAGTTCTGGATCGGGGCAAGCGGTCGATCAGCCTGAACCTCAAAGACCCGGCCGATCTGGATGTGGCCCGGCGCCTGATCGCCACAGCTGATGCACTGATCGAAGGGTTTCGACCCGGTGTGATGGAAAAGCTGGGCCTTGGCCCTGATATCTGTCGCGATCTGAACCCAAAGTTGATTTATGGCCGTATGACGGGTTGGGGACAGAACAGCCCCTTGTCCAAGAATGCCGGGCACGATCTGAACTATATCGCACTGTCCGGGGCGCTTTGGTATGCGTCGCAACCGGACCAACCGCCGCAAACCCCGGCCACTTTGGTGGGTGATATCGGTGGCGGTGCCATGTATCTGGTCGCAGGCATTCTGGCCGGATTGCTGAATGCGGGACGCACAGGAAAGGGCACGGTCGTGGACGCCGCCATTTATGACGGCTCGGCCCATATGATGAACCTGCTGATGAGCCTGCGCCAAACCGGAAACCTGTCAGATACTCGCGGACACAGCCTTCTGGACGGTCCCCATTGGAGCCGAACCTATGCCTGCTCTGATGGTGGATTTGTGGCGGTGCAGTGCCTGGAGCCGAAATTCTATGCCGAGTTCCTGCAGATATTGGACCTGTCTGGCGATCCCGAATTTCGGCAGCAATATGATGCTTCCACCTGGCCCGCGCTGACCCGGCGGCTGGCTGAAATCTTTGCTGGCAAACCACGTGATCATTGGGCGGCGCTGTTTGCAGCAAGTGACGCCTGTGTTGCACCAGTGCTCAATCCGTCCGAGGCGCAGAACCATGCCATGAACACAGCACGCCAGACCTGGCTTGCCCCCGACGGTATGCTACAGGCCGCCGCCGCGCCGCGGTTTTCCGAGCGGGAGTGGAAGCCCAGACCCAGCCCGCGCCGCGGAGATCATACACAAGACATACTGGCCGAGCTGGACGCCCGACCCAAAGCCTAGCGGTTGCGCACTGCGTCGATCATACGCTGAACGTTGTCGGGATCGGCATCGGGCGTGATGCCATGACCCAGATTGAAGATATGCGGCCCTTTGGAGAATGCATCGACAATCCGCCGGGTCTCGTCCACCAGCGCTTGACCGCCGGTCACCATATGCGACGACGCCAGATTGCCCTGTACGCAACCATCCACCTGGACATGCTCGGCGCCCCATTCCGGCGAGACCGAATTGTCCAGCGCGACGCAATCAACCCCCGTGGTTTTGGCGAACCCGATATAGCCATCTCCGGCCTCTCGCGGGAATCCGATCACCGGGATGCCGGGGTGACGTTCCTTGATGGCCTGGGTGATTACGCGGCACGGCTCGACCGCATATTTGCGGAACGCCTCACCCTTCAGCGATCCGGCCCAGCTGTCGAATATCTTGACTACCTCGGCGCCTGCCTCGATCTGGGCTGAAAGATATTCGATCGTGGCCAGCGTGATCCGGTCCAGCAGCGCTTCGAACAGCGCAGTATTCCCCTCGCGCAGCGCATGGGCGGGGCCTTGATCCGGGGTGCCGCGTCCGGCGATCATGTAGGTCGCCACTGTCCACGGCGCGCCAGCAAAACCGATCAAGGTTGTCTCGGACGGCAACTCCTGTGACAGGATGCGCACTGTCTCATAGACTGGCGAGAGTGTTTCGTGGATATCCTCGACCGATTTCAGCGCATCAAACTCGGATTGCTGCGTGATAGTCGACAAACGCGGGCCTTCACCGGTGACAAACCAAAGGTCCGCACCCAGCGCCTGTGGTACCAGCAGGATATCCGCAAACAGGATAGCTGCATCGAACCCATAGCGACGGATCGGCTGCAATGTGACTTCGGCCGCAAGCTCGGGATTGTAGCACAGCGACAGGAAATCCCCGGCCTGCGCGCGCGTTGCACGATATTCTGGCAGATACCGCCCGGCCTGGCGCATCATCCAGATCGGAGGCACATCCTGCACCTGTCCTGCCAATGCCCGCAGCAGTTTCTTTGTTTCGGCCATCTGTGCCCCCAATCGTCTGGTTTGTGGCAACGGGTCTTCCTTCGGCGGCAATTTGTCAAGCTCTGCCCCCATTGTCAGGGCAATGTGACGCGACTAAAGCTGTGTCCATGACATTGACCCTGCCTTCACCCGCCTCACCGCTGAAAATCGGCACCCGTGGTTCGCCCCTGGCGCTGGCGCAAGCCTATGAAACCCGGCAGCGGTTAGGCACAGCCTTTGATCTACCCGAAGATGCATTCGAAATCGTGGTGATCAAGACCACCGGCGACAATCGCGCGATGATCGACGCGGACCGCCCGCTGAAAGAGATCGGCAACAAAGGCCTGTTCACCAAGGAAATCGAAGAAGCGATGCTGCGAGGTGATATCGACATCGCTGTGCATTCGACCAAGGACATGCCGGTCGAACAGCCCGCGGGTCTTGTGTTGGACACGTTCCTGCCGCGTGAAGATGTGCGCGACGCTTTTATTTCGCCCAGCCTGAACTCTATTCATGACCTGCCCAATGGCGCGGTGGTTGGCACCTCGTCTTTGCGCCGCCGGGCTCAGCTGTTGAACCGGCGCCCTGACCTGAATGTGGTCGAGTTCCGTGGCAACGTGCAAACGCGCCTGAAGAAACTGACCGATGGCGTAGCGGATTGCACGTTTCTGGCGATGGCAGGTATCCGGCGCCTGAATATGGACGACGTTCCCGCAACTGCTATCTCGCCCGAGGATATGCTGCCCGCTATTGCACAAGGTACAATCGGTATCGAACGCCGCAGTGACGATCCCCGTGCTGCAGGGATGTTGGAGGCAATTCATCATAGCGAAACCGGGTATCGACTTTTGGCCGAGCGCGCCTTGCTGGCCGCGCTTGACGGGTCTTGCGAGACTCCGATTGCCGGGCTGGCTGATATCAGCGGTGGCATTCTGCGCCTGCGCGGAGAAGTCCTGCGCCCAGACGGGTCTGATTCTATCGCCGAAGACGCCACTGGCGTGATTGGTGATGGTGCAGAAATGGCGCGCGCAATGGCCGAAAAACTACTGACAAAGGCCGGCCCCGGGTTCTTTGATTGGAAGAATTGAAGATAAATTTATTTAATGTGAACTAGTTCACTGTCGCGCTCTCAAAGATCAGGCATTAAGGATGCACACCGATTGAGAAATCGGGTTGGTCTCGAAGAAGTCGAAAGTTTTTGTTAGTCTGTCCATTTTTAAGTGGTATTCGAGGGGGCGAGACCAAACCCCGACATTCAGTCAGTAAGGGCCGCTGTCTCATTAAGACGGCGGCCCGTTTACTTTTGGGTGTCTCAAATAGCCGCGACGTCTTGAACCGCTTGCACAATCGCAGCCCGCTGGTGAAGCGATGTCAGTACATATAATTGCCTGTCTTCAAGACTGGATGCGCGGGGCAGTGGAATGATCCTCGTGCCAAGGGGCTAGAAAATCCGTCGCATTTTCTTATCCGGTGTAAAGTGCAAGCGTTGATAGTACCTGTAAGAGGCGTAGAGTGCTTCAGCACACCGCTTCATTGTGACGATTACCGGAGACCAAGATGGCCGAGACTTTCGACGAAGATCTGTTCCTCAGAGGGCTGGAGCAACGCAAAAGCACCCTGGGCGCGGAATATGTTGAGAAAAACCTGGCCGCCACCGACGATTTTACCCGGCCGTTTCAAGAGGCAATGACCGCTTGGTGCTGGGGTTTCGGCTGGGGCGACGATGTGATCGACGCCAAGACCCGGTCAATGATGAACCTGTCCATGATCGGCGCCCTGGGCAAGATGCACGAATGGGAACTCCACTGTCGCGGCGCCATCAGCAACGGCGTCAGCAAAGAAGAAATCCGGGCCATTATTCACGTGATCGGCATCTATTGTGGCGTGCCGCAGGCGCTGGAATGCTTTCGTGTCGCGCGCAAGGTTCTGGACGAGGCAGAGACAACCTCTGAGACATGATCATGAATTGAGCTGTGCCCAAGCTTCATCAAGCTGAGTGGATTTTCGGGCTCGGTTTGGCAGGTGGCTGAAACACACAACGGCGCCCTATATTTGCGGGTGTCGCAAGTTGCCGATTCCTCTGGTTCTCTTAGTCCGCGTTGTTTATCCGGCCGCGTAATTCTTCGGCCTCCTGCCGCGCGGCGCGCAACCCGTCCATGGCAGCGCCCAGTTCCGCCTCGGTCTGGGTGAGCTGATTGGTTAGCTCGGCCTCGCGCTGTTGCAGATAGGTGATGGCCTGATCGCGGGTTTCTTCGGCCTCATGCAATTCCTGGCTCATGCGATCCAGATCGGCGACGTCGCTTTGGCGAACACGAGACAGACGATGGGCCAGCCAGTTGGCGAACCACCCCATGCAGAAGGCTGCGAACAGGATGATGGCGGTGGCAATGATGAATTCGATTCTGTTCACTTACTGATCCCCTGCGCCGGTATCTGCGGCGTCTTCTGACGTCTCTGTCTCGGCCTCCAGCGCCTCAAGCCCAGTCTCGGAATTGGCAATGGGTTCAGGCCGGATCAGGCGAAATTCAATGCGACGGTTTTCTTCTCGGCCTGCCTCGGTATCGTTGTCTGCGATCGGTTGCGTTTCACCATATCCCACGGCCGAGTAGCTTGACGTTGGGATGCGGCGTCCGCGCAACTCATTCAGGATCGACTGAGCCCGCGCCTGGCTGAGTTGCTGGTTCATCTCTTCGCGGCCCTGACTATCTGTATGGCCCTGAATTTCAATCCGGATGGGGCCGCATTCGCGCAGAATCTCGGCGATCTGATTGACGGTATCGCGTGAATCCGCGGCAACCGTGGCCGATCCCGGTTCGAATGCGATTTTGCTGCTGGCCTGAACTTCGGCAAGCTGGTCTTCGCACAGCTCTGGGTCGGGCAGGCTGTCTGCGGGTTTCGGCGGCTCTTGATAGGTGATCGAAAGGGTGAAACCTTTTGCATCCCCAAGCTTTTCCGACAGCAATCCGGCGATACGGGCTTTGGCGTCCGGGTCGTAGCTGACCCCGCTGAGAGAAACGTCGTCAGGGGTAACAGTCAGAGCGCCGTTATGCAGCAGAGACAACGCTTCCAGCCCCGCCAGAACACGAACCGGCCAGTCTGCGGGTAAGTCGGAGGCGATGCGGGTGGCGGTATAAACCTGTTCCGATCCAAATGCCGCGCGGGCAAAACTGTCGGCCATGTCGCGCGATGTCTCATTGCTCAGACGACCGCGCATTTGGACCAGCCCTTCGGGGCTGCGCGTGGTCGAGAACTCGGGGGGGCCGGTGGATTCGGCGGTTTCGGGTTCGGGCAGGACGGCGTGCAGGGCGAAAACCTCGGGCAGCGCATTTTCCAGCTCGCCCACCACACGGTCAAAGACCCCAGCCTCTGTTCCTTGCGCCGCCACCAGCGTGATATCCGCATCCGAAATCGTGACCGAACCCTGACCAATCTTGGACAGGGCGCGAATGCTGAGCGTTGCCGCTTCGGGCCAACGGGGTGAGGGCACGCCCAAACCGATTGTACAGTTAAACGGACCAGCAAGGCCTGCTTCTTTGGCAGCAGCGACGATGGCATCCCGCGCTTTTTCATTCTGGGCCGAGCAGGCATCGAACTGGCCGCCGTTGGCATCAATCAGGTAGCGCAGTGTAAAGGGGGTGATTACGGGGCGCGGAGCCGAGATCGACAACCCGATTCGCAAACTGGGAGGTGCTGCGCGGGTCAGGCTCTGTTCCAGTCGTTCTTTTTCCCGCAGGCTGTCTGCAATGGCGGTGATTTTCACCAAACCGGGGCTGGCCGATATTTTGGCACGCGGCAGGCGGGTCAACGCTTCGAGCGCATAGTTCAACGCGTCGTCCCAGCCTTCGGGTATAGGGTAATCCGCCGTTTCCATCAGGTCCGAAACGGTGTCGCCGTCCATCCGGCGCAACCTTTCGATCAGCTCGCTGCGGTCTTGGCTTGCGGGTATCAGACCAATAATCGAAATACCGCTGTCGTTTCGCAAAATTTCAGCGGAAAAGCGCGGTGCTGCCAGTTGCCGGGTGGGGGCGACCTGCATGTCGTCAATAACGCGTGAGGTATCAACCTCGGTCCCGGCTGCGGTCAGCGCATTGAACCGCGTTGCTTCGTCAATGGCTATGCCGGTCAGGACAACGCGCAGGCCATCGGATTCGACTTCGGCCCAGTCATGCCCTTTTAGGTCAAGCGCACGCCGCACGGCGAGTTCCGACGCTTCTTCAACTTTGGTTACCGCATATCCTGCGGCCACAAGCGATAGGCTGGCCGAAACGAGGAATATCAGGGAGGCAGCTAGGAAATAGGGCAGGCGCATGTGCGGGCAGACGACTCCTGAAGTTATTGAGCAGGACTCTTACAGAGGCCCGCGCCGAGGTGCAATCAGAGCAACCCAGCAATGCAAAGGAAGATCAGCGGAATAAGGCCGGTATCCCGGTTGGCCCGGAAAAGCTGCAGCAATTTGGCGTTGTCTTCGGTGTCCAGCCCGCGCAGTTGCCACGTCATATGCCACCCCATTGCCCAAGGTCCCGCCAGTGCAACGAACATGGCTGTAATCGGCTCCTGCCCTGTCATGGCGTCGATAATGGCCAGCGCCATCAGGGATACGGTTGCGGCCAGAAAATACTTCAACCACCGCGCGGTATCTGCGCCGAACAGGCGGGCGGTGGATTTGATACCGATCAGCTCGTCATCTTCGGCGTCCTGATGCGCATAGATCGTATCATAGAACAGCGTCCAGGCGATGCCACCCAGGTACAGAGTGATCGCCGGCCCGCCGACCGTTCCGGTATGCGCGGCCCAGGTCAGCAGGATGCCCCAGTTGAAGGCCAGTCCCAGAAATACCTGTGGCCACCAGGTGAACCTTTTGGCGAAGGGGTAGACAGCGACGGGCAACAGGGACAGCACGCCCATGGCGATGGCGGCCTGGTTGAAGCTCAGCAGAACCAACAGTGCCAGCAGGCATTGCAGCACCATCCAGATCGCGGCCTGCCGAACACTGACCTGCCCAGAAGGGATCGGGCGCGACCGGGTCCGTTCCACTTTTGCATCAAAGTCGCGGTCCGAAATGTCATTCCATGTGCAGCCCGCGCCGCGCATCAAAAAGGCACCGATGGCACAACCGATGGCGATCCAGAGGTCCTCCCACCGCGGGGTGCCGTCGCTGAGGATGGCCAGCGTCAGTCCCCACCAGCAGGGGATCAGCAGCAGCCATGTGCCGATAGGCCGATCAGCCCGGCTCAACCGCAGGTAAGGGCGCGAGAATTCCGGCGCATAGGTGTCGACCCAGTTGCCGCTGACCGCATCAGCGACCTGACCGTCTGGTGTTGGCGCATTGCCTTGCATATGTAAGGTCTCATGAGTGCAAAGATCAGACTGTATGTAGAGCACCCTTTGGGTCCGGGGCAATCGGTAGAATTGACGCGCGAGCAGGCACATTACCTGTTCGGTGTCATGCGCCTGGCTGTAGGGGGGCAGGTTGCCTTGTTTAACGGACAGGACGGAGAATGGCAGGCCGAAGTAGCCGAAGCAGGAAAGCGTGGCGGTGTACTGACTTGTGTCGAACAGACCAAACCGCTGCAACGGCCACCCGACCTGTGGTTCCTGTTCGCCCCGATCAAAAAGGCACGCACCGATTTCATCGTTGAAAAGGCGGCGGAAATGGGTGCGGCGCGGATCATGCCGGTGCAGACAGAATTCACCAATTCCGAACGTATCCGCCAGGACCGCTTGCAAGCCCACGCGGTCGAGGCCGCCGAGCAATGCGGCGGTACCTTCGTGCCCGAGGTCGCCGATCTGCAGCGGCTGGACCGAGTTCTGGATGGCTGGCCCGAGGGGCGTCAACTGATGTTTTGTAACGAGGCCGAGGTCGGCTCGGCCCTGCGCCTGGCGGCGCATGAAAAGGGGTTTCCATGGGCGATCCTTATCGGACCCGAGGGCGGCTTTTCCCAACGTGAACGTGCCCGGCTGACCGCCTTACCCTATGCCCATGTCGTCAGTCTTGGCCCGCGTATCCTGCGCGCGGATACTGCAGCCGTTGCGGCTCTGACCATGTGGCAGCAGGCGTTGGGGGACTGGTCATGATTTGGCGTCTCGCGCAGGAGGCGGATGTACCGAAGATCGACCAGTTTCTAATGCGCCACATTCAGACGTCGATGTTCCCCGTGGCCAATCTGCGTGATTTTGGATTGCGGGGCACGGACCGACGTGCCGTTAATATATGGGTGTTGGGCGACGATCCCCGTGCGGCGTTCTCCATCACGAATGAGGGCATGGTTTTACCGCAATGTCCCGATTGCACAGATGAAGAACTGGCCGCTGCGATTGATCTGATCCGGGGGCGTGCCTTGTTTGGAATGGCGGCTGAGGCAACACAGGCCCGCCGGATCATGCGTCTTGCGGGGTGGGAGGATCGGCCGGCAACGCTGAACAGCGATGAGCCGGGTTTCACGCTGGATTTGGAACAGCTTACTATTCCGGATGCTACAAGCGCAGAATTGGTGCCTTTGGGTGCGTTTGATCGTGAAATCGTCGAAAGGTGGCGGTCTGACTACCTGATCGAAGCAATGGAATTCAATTCGTCACGAGCGCAAAAACAGGCTGGCTTGGATTGCGACGCCTATACCGCACGTGATTCTCATCGTGTGTTGCTGGTCGACGATCAGCCTGTCGCCATGACTGGTTTTAACGCGCGCTTGCAAGAAGTCGTGCAGATTGGTGGGGTCTTTACACCTCGTGAAATGCGCGGCCGTGGATATGCGCGTCTGGCCGTCGCGCTGCATCTGGAGGAGGCGCGCCGTACAGGTGCGAAACGCGCGGTTTTGTTTGCGGCTTCCGATTCCGCTGCGCGTGCTTATATCGGTATCGGTTTTCAATCCGCGGGGCAGTACTCGCTCATCCTGTTCATAAACCCAGAGGATACCGCATGAGTTTCATCCGACCCGAAGCGAAACTGGCCCTGTGGCGCTGGCGCGAAGTGCTGGTTGCCGGTGTCATTCTGTTGGTTGGCCTCAGCTGGATCAGCGGCCCGGGTGGGTTGCTGGGCTGGTTGGGCTGGGTTTTGGTGGCGGTGTCGCTTGCACTGGCCGTGATCGGGGTTCAGCGCGCCAGGTTTCGCACCGGCGTCGGTGGCCCCGGAGTTGTGACCATCGACGAAGGCCAGATATCCTATTTTGGCCCGCTGGACGGTGGCATGGTAGCGACGCGGGAAATCGAACGGTTGGCGTTGGATCCATCCTCGAATCCGGCGCATTGGGTGTTGGAACAGCCTGGCCAGCCGACGCTTCACATTCCTGTGAATGCCGAAGGGGCCGAAGCGCTGTTTGACGTGTTCTCGGCGCTGCCGGGGTTGAAAACAGAACATATGTTGTCGGAATTGAACGGTGGGGCCGTACATCCCGTAGTAATTTGGGAGCGTCAGTCGATGCGCCCTGCGCATATGCGGTTGCATTGACACCGCCCTCGTTTGCGACCACGACTGACCAACAAGACAGACACATCAGGATCGGAGCACGGTTCATGTCCATCCCCCAGTCCGGCGGCGGACCGATCGAACGCCACGAGCAACTTGCCGAATATCTGGAAGCGGGCTGCAAGCCCAAAGCCGATTGGCGTATCGGAACCGAACATGAAAAGTTCGGCTATTGTAAAGACTCACTGAAACCGCTGCCATTCGAAGGCACGCGGTCGATTGTGGCGGTGCTTGAAGGGCTGCGCGACCGGCACGGCTGGGCCGAGGTGCGCGAAGCGGGCCACCTGATCGGTCTGGAAAAAGACGGCGCCAATGTCAGCCTTGAACCGGGCGGTGCACTAGAGCTGTCTGGTGCGCCGTTGGAGACGATCCACGAGACCTGCGACGAGGTGAACACCCACCTGCGCGAGGTTAAGGATATCGCTGATGAAATCGGCGTGGGCTTTATCGGTCTGGGCGCGGCCCCGATCTGGACCCATGAGCAGATGCCTCTGATGCCCAAAGGCCGTTATCGGCTGATGAACGATTACATGGAAAAAGTAGGCTCCATGGGCCGCGCCATGATGCGGCGCACTTGCACGGTTCAGGTCAATATCGACTTTGGGTCCGAGGCAGACATGGTGCAGAAACTGCGCGTGGCGCTGGCTTTGCAGCCTGTGGCGACTGCGCTGTTTGCCAACTCGCCATTTTTTGAGGGTAAGCCCAACGGCCAGAAAAGCTGGCGCAGCCATATCTGGCGGCATCTGGACGATGCACGCACCGGTATGTTGCCCTTTGTGTTCGAAGAAGGCTTTGGGTTCGAGCGCTACGTGCAATACGCGTTGGATGTGCCGATGTACTTTGTCTATCGCGATGGCCAGTATATCAACGCGCTGGGCATGTCCTTCCGCGATTTCCTGCAGGGCAAACTGCCCGCGCTGCCTGGTGAAACACCTACCCTGTCTGATTGGGCCGATCACCTGACCACCGCCTTCCCCGAGGCGCGGATCAAGAAATTCATGGAGATGCGCGGCGCGGATGGTGGCCCTTGGCGGCGTCTGTGTGCGCTGCCTGCCTTCTGGGTTGGCCTGACCTATGATCAGGGCGCGCTGGATGCGGCCTGGGATCTGGTCAAGGGCTGGGATGCCGAAACGCGCGAGGAACTGCGCGTTCAGGCGGCCGTCAATGGCCTGCAGGCGCAGGTTGGCGACATCAACATGCATGATCTTGCCCGCGAAGTGGTTGCGATCTCGGAAAGTGGTCTCAAGGCCCGGGCCTATCCCGGCGCAGGTGGTCTGGTTCCCGATGAGACGCATTTCCTGAATGCGCTGAAGGAAAGTCTCGATACCGGCAAGGTTCCAGCGGATGAGTTGCTGGAACACTACAATGGCGACTGGAACGGCGATCTGACTCGAATTTATCCCGAATACAGCTATTGACCCACCGCGTCCCGCTTGCATTCGCGGGGCGGGGCCGATAGCAGGTTGGCGACCAAATTCAGAGGGCGTCATGGACGATCTTAAGGCAAAATATCTGGGGCAGATCGCCGAGGCGGGCGATGAGAACGCGCTTGAGGCGATCCGCGTCGCCGCCGTGGGCAAAAAGGGCGAGGTCGCGCTGAAGATGCGCGAGCTGGGCAAGATGACCCCCGAGGAACGTCAGGTCGCAGGCCCCGCGCTGAACGCCCTGAAGGATGAGATCAACTCGGCGCTGGCCGCCAAGAAAGCCGGTCTTGCCGATGCCGCGCTGGATGAACGTCTGCGCACCGAATGGCTGGACGTTACCCTGCCGACGCGCGCGCGCCGCCAAGGCTCGATCCACCCGGTCAGCCAGGCGACCGAGGAGCTGACCGCGATCTTTGCCGAACTGGGATTCTCGGTGGCCGAAGGGCCGCGGATTGAGACCGATTGGCACAATTTCGACGCGCTAAACATCCCCGGCCACCACCCCGCGCGGGCCGAGATGGACACGTTCTATATGCACCGTGCCGAGGGCGACGAGCGCCCGCCGCATGTGCTGCGCACGCATACTTCGCCGGTCCAGATCCGCTCAATGGAGCTGCAGGGCGCGCCGATCCGCATCATTTGTCCGGGCGGCGTTTATCGCGCTGATTATGATCAGACCCACACGCCGATGTTCCATCAGGTCGAAGGTCTTGCCATCGACAAGGACATCTCGATGGCGAACCTGAAATGGGTTCTGGAAGAGTTCGTGAAGGCCTTCTTCGAGGTTGATGACGTCGAACTGCGCTTCCGCGCCTCGCACTTCCCCTTTACCGAACCGTCGGCAGAGGTCGATATCCGCTGTTCCTGGGATAACGGCCAGCTGAAGATCGGCGAGGGCGACGACTGGATGGAGATTCTGGGCTCGGGCATGGTCCACCCCAAGGTGATCGCCGCCGGTGGCATCGACCCCGAGGTCTATCAGGGCTTTGCCTTCGGCATCGGCATCGACCGTCTGGCGATGCTGAAATACGGCATCCCGGATTTGCGCGCGTTTTTTGACAGCGATCTGCGGTGGCTGCGGCATTACGGGTTTGCAGCGCTGGATATGCCGAACCTGCATGGCGGTTTGTCGCGGTGAGCGAAGTAGAAGTGATCACGGCTTGCGAGAATGTGTGCCGTGACTTCTATTGGGTCGGCCCAGTAACTGAATGGCTTAGAAATCTGGCAATCGTGATCGGTGTTGGAGTTGCTTACGTTCAGCTCAATGCATGGAAGCGGGAACACGTTTCAAAACGAACTGCGGAGACTGCTGAACAACTGTTGAGTGTCGCGTTGAACGTCAAACTTGCAATTGCCAGTGTCCGAAGTGTTATGGAGCAAATACGCGCTGACGCGGATGATACCCCGCAAGAAATAATTGATATGAAACTCAACCGGTTAGCAAGCTATAAAGAAGATTTTGAGCGCTTGCGAGAACTGCAAGTTCTTCATGAAGCGTACGTTGGTTCCAATGTTGTCAAATCGGCTGTCGACGAGTTGTTTGATGTACGACAAGAAGTCTACGCTGCATTGGCTACACTGAGCGGTTGGAATTTGGCGGCAAACCCTCTTGAAGAGCATGTAAAGCTTCATCAGGAGCTCACTAGAGCAATGTACTCTATGGGAGGAAGATACGACAAACTTGCTCCTCGTGTGGATGCAGCAATTGATACACTTCGTCAGAGTCTTTTGCCAGAAATCAGAATGGAGAGAAAGTAGCGGAGCAAAGGCCGATAGGCCGCCGCGCTATCGGTCGTTCATTGAGGCGCCATTGGTTCGAGCCCAATGGACGACACCGCCCGCACGGGCTGGCGATTTGTCTCCGTCAGTGCAGCGCTCGAACAGCGCACGGATTTGGCCAGCATAAACTGCCCTCCACAGCCCAAGGATCGCCACCCCGCGGTCTAGCGATAGCGCGGCTTGTTTCAGCCTCCCACGGGGTTGTGACGTGACTTCGTGCGCGGGCCGGGTAGGCTCCGAGTTATGTTTCGGATTCTGACCTGCCTGTTTTTCCTTCTCCCGCTCCAAGCTGTAGCAAATGGCTGCCACGGCGACACAGCCTGCCCGCTGGGCGACCGTTCCTATCATGTGCTTGAACCCGATGGCTGGGATGGCGAAAGCCCTCTGCCGGTATTGCTGCATTTCCACGGCTGGGCGCGGCAGGGGGATGTGGTGGTCAACCACGAAAGGATCGCAGGGGCCACCAAACTGCGCGGCGTATTTCTGGTGGCCCCGAACGGGCTGGGCAAAAGCTGGGATTTCTGGACCTCCGAGACCGATGACGTTCCCTTCGCGGATCGGGTGCTAGAGGATGTGGCGGCGCGCTATCCCATCGACCCGGATCGCATCTATGTCTCGGGCTATTCCTATGGCGGCGCGATGGCGTGGCGCTATGTCTGTCAGTCCGGCGATGACGTTGCGGCCCTGCTGGCTGTAGCTGGCAGCATTCGCCAGACCGAAGATTGCCCGCAGGCCCCGCGCCAGGTGCGCCATGTGCATGGGTTGGACGACACGGTGATGGATTTTCCCTTGGGTCCGGGCGGGGACACGACCTATCCGGTGGCGTTGTGGAAGGCGAAGTTCGACTGCAACGGTGCAACCCCGCGTGGCGATTGGAGCGTGAAGCCTTTCCTGACCCTCAGCCGCGTGGAGTGGACCGATTGCGCGCTGGGGCAAGTTACGTTGGACACGCATCCGGGCGGGCATTTCATCCCGCATGGCTGGATCGGCTGGCAGTTGGATGAGCTGGCCGGGCGCACACCAGCCTATCCCTGACCCGTTTGACAGCCCCCTACATCCGGGGTCATCTGCGCAGGCCATCTGACCAAGGAGCCTTGCCCGATGAAACCCCTGCTGGTGACCGCCGCGATCCTGACCGCAACCTCTGCCCTAGCGCGTGATGCCTATCCGCCTGTTGATGTGTTGCTGCAAACGGACAAATCCGTGATCGGAGAGGCGCTGGAATACCCGGACGGCACGCCGCAGATCACCATGGCCATCATTACCATGCAGCCGGGTCAGCTGACCGGTAGTCACCGGCATAATGCTCCGCTGATGGCCTATGTGCTGGAAGGGGAAATCACTGTCGATTACGGCGCGGCGGGGACAAAGACCTACAAAACCGGTGATGCCTTTGTCGAAGCGTTCCGATCCCCGCATGTGGGGGCGAATACTGGCGAAAGCATCGCGCGGATTTTGGCGGTGTTTGCCGGATCGGATAGCGTCGCCAACACAGTTGCCGAACAGTAGGTGATCATGTGGCACACGGCCTCTTTCCCCTTGTCTGAATATCCGTTACACGCGGGCTGACCCAAGATTATGCGGAATACGACCGATGAAATTCACCCTTTCCTGGCTCAAGGATCACCTGGACACTGACGCGTCGGTCGATGAGATCGCCGAAACGCTGACCGATCTGGGGCTCGAAGTCGAAGAGATCGTCAATCCGGCGGACCGACTGGCGGGCTTTACGCTGGGAAAAGTGACCCATGCCGAACAGCACCCTGATGCCGACAAGCTGCGGGTCTGTACGGTTGCGACGGATGAGGGTGATCTGCAGATCATCTGCGGCGCGCCCAATGCGCGCGAAGGCATCACCGTCGTGGTCTGCAAACCGGGCATGTATATTCCGGGCCTGGACATCACCATCAGCGTCGGCAAGATCCGCGGTGTCGAAAGCTTTGGCATGATGGCCTCGGAGCGCGAGCTGGAGCTGTCGGAAGAGCATGATGGCATCATCGAGCTGCCCTCGGGTGAGGTCGGCGATCAGTTCGTTGACTGGCTGGCCGAGAATGATCCCGCAAAGGTCGATCCGATGATCGAGATTGCGATCACCCCGAACCGCCCCGATGCGTTGGGCGTCGCCGGGATCGCGCGCGATCTGGCGGCACGCGGGGTCGGCACGCTGAAAGAGCGCGACTATGTGCCGGTGCCGGGCGATTTCGTCAGCCCGATCAAAGTGACGATTGATGATGACACGCTGGACGGAGCACCGCATTTTACCGGGCGTCTGATCAAGGGTGTCAAGAACGGCCCCAGCCCGCAGTGGCTGCAGGATCAGTTGAAGGCGATCGGCCTGCGTCCGATCTCGGCCTTGGTGGATATCACCAACTATATGACCTTCGACCAAAACCGTCCGCTGCATGTCTTTGATGCGGACAAGGTTCAGGGCAACCTGCGCGTACATAGGGCCAAGGGCGGCGAAAAGCTGGTGGCGCTGGACGAAAAGGAATACACGCTGCAACCCGGCATGATGGTGATTTCGGACGACAACGGCCCGGAATCCATTGCAGGGATCATGGGCGGCGAAGAAACCGGCTGTATCGAGGATACCGTGAACGTCTTCCTCGAAAGCGCGTTCTGGGATCATGTGCAAATTGCACTGACAGGCCGGGCGTTGAAAATCAACTCGGATGCGCGGTACCGATTCGAGCGCGGCGTCGACCCGGAATACACGCTGGAAGGATTGGAACATGCAACGCAGATGATCCTGGATATCTGCGGTGGCGAGGTCTCTAAAGTAGTTGAGGCAGGCAAAGCACCAAACCATGCGCGATCCTACAAGTTGGACTCGGCCCGGGTGCAATCGCTGGTCGGGATGGTCATTCCCGAAAGCGAGCAGCGCCAGACCCTGACCCGTCTGGGTTTCCGCCTTGAAGGCGAGATGGCCCATGTCCCCAGCTGGCGCCCCGATGTCATGGGCGAGGCTGATCTGGTGGAAGAGGTCGCACGAATTGCCTCCCTGACCAAGCTTCAGGGCAAGCCGCTGCCGAGGGTCACTGATGGCATTCCGAAACCGGTTATGACAGCCACTCAGCGCCGCCAGTCGATGGCGCGCCGCACCTGTGCCGCATTGGGTTATAACGAATGCGTCAGCTATACATTCATTGATCAGGCATCTGCAGCACTGTTTGGCGGTGGCGATGAAGCGACGCAGTTGGAAAACCCGATTTCGTCCGAGATGAGCCATATGCGCCCCGATCTGCTGCCGGGGCTGTTGCAAGCGGCGGCCCGCAATCAGGCGCGCGGCTATGCGGATGTGGCGCTGTTTGAAGTTGGCCCAGTTTTTCACGACGGCGAGCCAGGCGATCAGAAAATCCAGATTACCGGCCTGCTAGTCGGTCGCGACGGCCCCAAGGATGTGCATAGCGCCACACGCCCGGCGGATGTGTTCGACGCCAAGGCAGATGCCGAGGCCGTTTTGGCCGCCATCGGCGCACCCGCCAAGGTTCAGATCCTACGCGAGGGCGACGCCTGGTGGCATCCGGGCCGACACGGCAAAATTTGTCTGGGTCCGAAAAAGGTACTGGGCGTTTTCGGCGAGTTGCATCCGCGTGTGTTGCAGGCGATGGACATCAAGGGCCCGGCGGTGGCTTTCACTATCTGGCCGGATGAGGTGCCTCTGCCGCGTAAATCCGGGGCGACCCGCGCGGCGCTGGAGCTGCGCGATCTGCAGGCGGTCGAGCGTGACTTTGCTTTTGTCGTCGATGAAGGCGTCGAGGCACTGGCGCTGGTGAATGCCGCTGCCGGGGCCGACAAGGCGCTGATCGAGGATGTGCGCGTCTTTGATGAATTCATTGGCGGCAGCCTGGGTGAGGGCAAGAAATCTCTGGCCATCACTGTTCGGCTGCAGCCAACAGATGTGACCCTGAAAGAAAAAGACATCGAAGCGGTGGCCGAGAAGATCATCGCCAAGGTTTCCAAGGCAACAGGCGGCGTTCTGCGCGGCTAACGCGACCGTAATCCAAATGCAAAGCGCGCCAATTGGCGCGCTTTTCTCGTTTCTCAGACGCCAGTGTTGCCGTGCTGCAACGTCCCTGCGTCCTGAAAATCCAGGGGTTGAGTGGAATCACCCCCTGGCCGTAAGTCCAGCCCCCTGATGCAATCACAATCCGGAGTCTGCCAGATGCCAGATCCCAGCCTCGCAAAAGCAATGCCCAAACCCTGATTGCCCGCCAACTGACCGGCGGGCCTGTTTCCCGTTGGAGAGTTGTCATGAAACGCCAAGACATCTCGATGATCCGGCAGATTCTGCCGGAAGAGATGCCATTCTACTATTATACCGACCGGCAAAGCCCCTGGTTGCTGTGCCAGTCAATGGAGGCCGAAATGTCGGTTTCGGATCTAAAGCAATCGGGGCTGTCCCGTTTGCTGGCGCGTCCTTTGCTGAAACCCATGATCGCGCGGTGCGGTGGGGTTTTGCGGAGGCACGATGTGCTGGCCGTGGCCCATGCGGATCGCGCCGTGCGTCTGAAGGGGCTAAGCCCTGCGGCGTTCCATGGTTTAGAAGCGGTCTATCAGTCCGAATGGCTGGATTTCTGCCTGAGCTTTGAGCGCTGGTCTGGTGAACAAACCACGCGCAAGGCGCATAACCTTGTGGTGCAGTTGGGCTTCCCGACCGAGCATGCCGAGCTGTTGTGGAAATTCGAACAGCGCGCGGCGGTGGGTGCGTTCCAAAGCTGTTGGCACCCGGTACGCACGCATGGCCGTCCGACTCTGGCCTGGTGCCGCTTGGATATAGATTTAACAAGTGGCTTTTGTCTGATTGAAGAAATTCAGTCCGACTGGTTGCGCTTTGTCGGCCATGCCCGGCGTCGACTGCAATGCCGGGCGCCCCGGTCGCGTGAGTTGCGTCTGACGCGTGAATACGAGCAGGCGCTGCAGCAGAAATATGCGAAAATATGGGCCGAGGTCATGATGTTGGCAGTGTTGGTGCTGCTGCGCGACGAATTCGCCATTCGCGAAGTCTGGATGCACCAGCCAGAACCGGGCGCGCAGCTGAAAGGGATCACCTGGGGACGGTTGCCGCCTCGGTCGATCTATACCCGTTTGCCCCGCAGTTTCGGGTTCGAGCCAACATCCGAGATGCCGGGGTTTCTGGGAAGCAAGCAGCGCAGCGCGGCCCGTAAGGCAGTTCCCAACGGGCAGCCGGTGTTTTGGCGGCTGGCTTTCTGAGCCCCCCCTTGGGTCAGGTCCATTTTGTCTTTAGGGTCGCCAATAAAATCAAAGGAGAAATCAATGGGCCTGAACGTCTACCTGTCCGGAGAGATACACACCGACTGGCGCGAGCAGATCATTGACGGGGCGAAAGGGTTGGACATTTCGTTCAACAGCCCTGTCACGGTTCACGAAGCCAGCGACGATTGCGGCGTTGCAATTTTGGGGTCCGAGCCAAACAAGTATTGGCATGACCACAAGGGTGCGATGGTCAATGCGATCCGAACCCGCAAGGGCATTTCAGACGCTGATGTCGTGGTCGTCCGCTTTGGCGATCAATACAAGCAATGGAACGCAGCCTTTGACGCGGGATATGCGGCGGCTTTGGGCAAGTCGATCATAGTAGTGCACGGGCCAGATCATCAGCACGCGTTGAAAGAGGTGGATGCAGCCGCCCTGGCTGTTGCTGAACATCCCTCGCAGGTGGTGGATGTGCTGCGGTATGTTCTGACGGGTAAGCTTCCAAGCTAAATGGATGGGGTGAGGTATTGCCTCACCCCACACGTGTTAACCTGGGGAAGGAATCTGCAGCCCGCGCTGAACGGCGGGACGCGCAAGAAACCGATCAAGATAAGGTTGGAGATTTGCGTACTCATCCCAGCCAACAATGTCTCGGGCACCATAAAAATCCAACCCGCGCAGCCAGGGGACGATTGCAATGTCGGCGATCGAGTAGTCCCCGGAGATCCATTCCTGACCATCAAGTTGATTGTTCACGACATTCAACAGCCGCTTTGCCTCGTTGAGATAACGCTCACGTGGGCGCGGATCTTCGATCTCTTTCCCGGCGAATTTGTGGAAAAAGCCAAGTTGCCCAAGCATGGGACCAATTCCACCCATCTGGAACATGAGCCATTGGGTAATGCGATGTCTGTCGCTTTGTGTCTGGCCCATGAATCTCCCTGACTTCTCGGCCAGATACAACAGGATCGCACCGCTTTCAAACAGGCCCAGGGGATGTCCATCAGGACCGTTCGGGTCAATGATTGCAGGGATTTTGTTGTTTGGGTTCAGCGACAGGAACTCGGAGCTTTTGACATCCGCATCCGCAAGCGTGACCAGATGCGCCTCGTAGGGCAGGCCGGTTTCCTCAAGCATGATCGAGGCTTTGACGCCATTAGGCGTCGGATAAGAATAGAGCTGAATGACCGAAGGGTCTTTGGCGGGCCATTTGTTTGTAATGGAATAAGACGCAAAATGTGTCATGGGGTCTCCTGAATAAGCCGATTGGGGAAAAATAGTCACGATTTCCCATAAAAACATACATTTTATAGTGCAATTAGCGCACAGTTGCCGTGCGTTTAGGCGCATAAAAATGACAACAGGGAAAGAGGGAAGTTATGTTCCAGGAGTTCAAGACATTCATTGCCAAAGGCAATGTTATGGATATGGCGGTGGGTATCATCATTGGAGCCGCATTTACCGCAATTGTTACGTCGCTTGTTGGCGATCTGATCAATCCATTGATTGGTCTGTTCACGGGTGGGGTTGATTTCACCAACAACTACTCCGTTCTGGCCGGTGATGTCGCCGAAGGGGCGAGCCTGGAAGCGGCGCGGGAAACCGGTGCTTCTGTTTTTGCATATGGTGCGTTCATCATGGCGATCATCAACTTTCTGATCATCGCCTGGGTGGTTTTCATGCTGGTCAAAATGGTGAACCGGGTCAAAGAGGCGGCAGAAGAGGAAGCTCCGGCGGAAGAAGAAGCGCCAGCCGGGCCAAGCGAGCTGGACATCCTGATGGAAATCCGCGACGCACTGAAAAAGTGACTCCTGCAGTTACGGCAGAAGAGGACCCCACCAGATAGGTGGGATTCAATTAACGATCTGAAAGCAGAAGGAAACCCGAATTGGAGCAGACGATGGAAATGGCAAATCAAGCCATGGATATGGCAAATGGCTATGTGCCAATCTTGATGAGTGCGGGCAAGGCTCTGATTGTTCTGATATTGGGCTGGATTGCGGCAGGTATGATCGCTGGGGTTGTTCGCCGCCGTATCAACAAAACGCCCCATATTGATCCGACGCTGGGCAATTTTGCCGCCAGCATGATCAAATGGGCCATTCTGGCCATGGTAATTGTGGCTGTTCTGGGCATCTTCGGGATCGAAGCAACCAGTATCGTTGCCATTTTGGGTGCTGCTTCGCTGGCCATAGGCCTGGCGCTGCAGGGTACACTTAGTGATCTGGCGGCAGGCGTGATGTTGGTTGTCTTCCGGCCGTATAAGCTTGGCCAATATGTCGACATCGGCGGAACAGCCGGAACTGTCAAAGATCTGAATCTGTTCACGACCGAACTCGTGACCCCCGACAATGTGCAGATCATTGTACCCAATGGCCAGGCTTGGGGGTCAGTTATCACCAACTACTCGGCACACGAGACGCGTCGTGTAGATTTGGTGTTTGGTATCGACTATGGCGATAGCGCGGATGAGGCGATGAAAATCATTTTGGACCTCGCAATGGCTGACGGGCGCATCCACGGCGATCCCGAGCCCTGGGTGCGGGTCACAAATCTGGGGGACAGCTCGGTCGATCTGACGGCGCGCTTGTGGTGTGCCGCTGTCGATTATTGGGATGTCAAATTTGAAATGACCAAAGCAGTCAAAGAAGCGTTTGATGCAAAAGGCGTTTCGATTCCATACCCGCATTCGGTCGAGATCCAGAAACAGGGATGATGCTCCCGCCCGTCGCTCGGGCATTGAAATACCCTCCTCCGGTTGGGCCCGGCGCCGCGCTAATCGCGCGGCGTCGTTGTTTTTGGTGCCCCGTTCAACGCTGTGAACAGGTCACGCCGCTACGAAGAGGCGGCGCTATGCCCAACGCTGCAAACGCCCTCGGGTGAGGGCGCTTCAGGGGTTGGAGGCTTCCGTCAGGATTTGATGACGACGTTGGGGGATACCACGTCAATCCCAAGCGCTTTGCCAACCGCATAATAGGTGAGTTGGCCGGCGTGAACGTTCAAGCCAGCCAGCAGGTGCGGATCATCCTGACAGGCCTGTTTCCATCCTTTATCTGCCAGTGCTAGCATGAACGGCATTGTGGCGTTGCCCAGTGCTATTGTTGATGTTCTTGCAACCGCGCCGGGCATGTTGGCCACGCAGTAATGCATGACGCCGTCAACTTCATAGATCGGGTCCGCATGGGTTGTGGCCTTTGAGGTTTCAAAACAGCCGCCCTGGTCGATGGCAACATCCACAAGAACCGCGCCGGGTTTCATGGTGGACAGCTGCGCGCGCGTCACCAGTTTCGGCGCTGCAGCACCCGGAATCAGCACAGCGCCAATCACCATGTCGGCTGTCTGGATCAGCTCCGCGGTCGCACCTGCAGTTGAATACTGGTTCTTGAACTGACCGCCGAACACGTCGTCCAGATAACGCAGCCGGGGCAGGGACCGGTCCAGTACCGTCACATCCGCGCCCATACCTGCGGCGATCTTGGCGGCATGGGTGCCGACGACGCCCCCACCGATAACCACAACTTTTGCTGGACCAACACCGGGGACGCCACCCATCAGCACTCCGCGGCCGCCATTGGCCTTTTGCAGCGTCCAGGATCCGACCTGTGGTGCCAGACGGCCCGCAACCTCGGACATGGGTGCAAGCAGGGGCAGACCTCCATTTGCATCGGTCACTGTCTCATAGGCGATAGCCGTACAGCCCGATTCCAGCAGGTCATGGGTCTGATCCGGATCCGGGGCCAGATGCAGGTAGGTGAACAAAAGCTGCCCTTCACGCAGCATCTTGCGTTCGCCCGCCTGGGGTTCTTTGACTTTGACAATCATCTCTGCGGTGGCAAAAACTTCTTCTGCACTGTCCACGATGCGGGCACCTGCGGCGACGTAATCATCGTTGTCAAACCCGGCGCCAATGCCAGCTCCGTTTTCGATTATCACGTCATGGCCACGAGACACCGCCTCTTGTGCGGCGTTGGGCGTCATGCCGACACGGAATTCCTGCGGCTTGATTTCTTTGGGGCAACCGATTTTCATTAGGTCTCTCCGTTCCTAAACTGCCTAAATAATGGGCGGTTTCGGGTGCAATTTCTGTGAAACTCTGCCCGCATTCCGGCTTTTCTTCGGGAAAATCTTCGCTACAATGGGTAAAACCCGCAAAGGAATTGCGTGGATGAGCCTTGATACGACAGATAGAAAGATTTTGGCTGCCTTGCAGCGGAATGGTCGTATGTCGAATGCTGAATTGTCCGAGCAGGTGAATTTGTCGCCTTCGGCCTGCCATAGGCGGGTACAGAGGCTTGAGGCCGATGGCTATATCCGCAACTACGTTGCCTTGTTGGACGCGCGCAAGATGAATGTGCCAACAACGGTGTTTGTCGAGATCACCTTGCAGGGCCAGGCCGAGGAAGTACTGGAGGCCTTCGAAAAAGCTGTTGCGCGGATCCCGGATGTTTTGGAATGCCACCTGATGGCAGGAACTGCGGATTACATCCTGAAGGTCGTTGCCGAAAACACCGAGGATTTCGCCCGCATCCATCGCCAATATCTGTCTCGACTTCCAGGCGTGGCGCAGATGCAAAGTTCATTCGCGCTTCGGACTGTGTTCAAGACGACGGCGTTGCCGGTTTAACCTAGGCTGGGCTGGGATAGGTGAAAATCACCAGATGCGCCGCGTTAAAGGCGAAATGCATCAGAACCGGAACCCAAAGCCGTCCTGTCGCGTAATATCCCAGGCCACATGCCGCGCCAAGAAGGGCTGCAAAGACAACCAATGCAGGTCCACCTGCAAAATGTGCAAGCCCGAAAAGCAGGCTGGTCGCAGCAATCCCCGCAGCAGCCCCCAGGCGTTCGGAAAGTGCTGATTGCAGATAGCCACGGAAAAAGGCCTCTTCCGTGAGGCAGGTCAGAAACAGGTTGGAAAGTGCAAAGATCATCCACCAATGGGGAAGGGTGAACTCTGGCCGGATGGCACCGACTGAGAGGCCCAGTAGAAACAGGGCCGGCAATGCGACCAGCCCGACCGCCAGCGGCGATTTGCGTATATACGCTACTCCATCATTCATGCGTGGCCAGGCCAGAAGGACGGCGAACAGGATCAGAGGCTTGTCCAGGTTCAGGTACATCGTGAAATCGGTGCTGCCCGGACCGGCATGAACCCGGTCCAGTACCAGTAGGTTATGAAAGCCCGGAACCAGATGTGCGCCCATGGCCAGGCACCACAGGATCAAGGCGATATGTCCAACAAAGGAAAACGCACCGTTCAAACCGCGTAGCATCAACGCTCCGGTAAGACCTGCTGACGCAATAGCTGCGGCAAAGGGCGTGACCAGACCCAAGGTCAGAGCAATCAAGCCAAAACAGGTCAGCAGAACGAACCCCAAAGACCATTTCCCTGAAACAGCGCATATCTGCGCGGCGATCAGGATAAACCAGGGCCAAACAACCGGCAGAACAGATATGAAATGCGCCACGGCCCCTCTCTGAAATGACCTGTGCTTTGATGCCCTCAGAACACTCGGGCTGGCAAGTCATGTTAACAGGCTTCATACAAGCTGAAGTAGGGGTGGCTCTGGCGATTGAATGATCCAGCCGAGCGGAAATGCCAAGTTTCCGAATTCCTGGGGCAGTGATCTTGCTGACCCCGGCAGATAAGCTTAGAAAAAGGCTTTCATCTACCTCTGTGATGACATCAGGCGGTTACACGCGCCTGATAGGGTCCTGACCCGTTAATTGATAAGGAGCAGACCTTGACCGACGAATTTAACCATGCACCAAAAGACTGGCTCGAAGCCGAGTTGGAAGACGCGCTGGACGAAGATTTTGAGATCGAATTCAGCGAGCCCATGCTGTCGGTGGAAGTGCGGAAGATCTACAAGGATCAGCATCCCGACATGCTGGATCGCAAGGTCTATTTCCGTAACTTGCTGCGACTTCAGGCTGAACTGATCAAGGTGCAGGACTGGGTGCAACATACCGGTGCCAAGGTCTGTATCCTGTTTGAAGGCCGGGACAGTGCTGGCAAGGGTGGGGTGATTAAGCGGATTACGCAGCGTCTGAATCCGCGTGTTGCCCGGGTGGTTGCTCTGCCGGCGCCCAGTCGTCGTGAGCAGAGCCAGTGGTATTTCCAGCGTTATGTTCCGCATCTGCCCGCCGCCGGTGAAATCGTTCTGTTCGATCGGTCCTGGTATAACCGTGCCGGGGTCGAAAGGGTGATGGGGTTTGCCAGCAAAGATCAGGTTGATCAGTTCTTTCAGGACGTTCCCGAATTCGAACGGATGTTGGTTCGATCCGGGATCATCTTGCTGAAATACTGGTTCTCGATCACGGATGAGGAACAGCAGCTGCGATTCCTTATGCGGATTCACGATCCTATGAAACAGTGGAAACTGTCCCCCATGGATCTGGAATCCCGTATCCGCTGGGAGGCCTATACCAAAGCCAAAGAGGACATGCTGTTCCGTACCAACATCCGCGAGGCGCCCTGGTACATCGTCGAAGGCAACGACAAAAAGCGTGAGCGCCTGAACTGTATTGAGCATCTTCTGACCAAGATCCCCTATACGGATGTACCGCAGGAAAAAGTCGATCTCCCGGATCGCAAATATAATCCGGAATACGAACGGCGTGTTCTGCCGGACGAGCTGTACGTGCCCAAGATTTACTGATCACGAAAAACGCCCCCGGATTCCGGGGGCGTGGCTTTAGTTTTCGCTTGTCCGGCCTTCAGAACACAAAGTCGTCTCTGGCCAGGTCCGATAACAAGGTATCTTCTAGTGTCAGGGTGTGGCCGTTACCGGCATCGATGATGACGTCATTTCCGGATTGCGAAATGTGGTTCTTCATCAGATCGTTATACCCAACGATAGACTTGGCCTGCCGGAGGTTGACGATATCCTCGTCGGTGAAATCCGTCACAGTATCCGCGCCCTTGGTGAAGTAGAATTGATCCACTCCGGTGCCACCGGTCATGACATCTGCGCCATTACCACCAAGCAATTTATCGTTGCCAGCGCCACCGATAAGAATGTCGTTGTCCTGCCCGCCTTTAAGCACATCGTTTCCGGCGCCGCCGTCCAGCTGGTCAATGCCATAGCCACCTTTCAGAAGGTCTTTGCCATCACCCCCATTCAGGTCGTCATTATCAGCTCCGCCAACCAGAGTGTCATTTCCGCCTTCGCCGTTCAGGGTGTCGTCGCCGGAGCGGCCAAGCAGCTTATCTCGGCCGCCGCCACCAACCAGGCTATCATCACCGCCGCGCCCATCCAAAAGGCCAGACTGTCCGGATTTCAAAACGAACCAGTCATCCGCAGCAGTGCCGATCTTGCCAGCCCTGACGTCCAACTGCCCCGAGGGCGGTGGAGGTGTGGAACCACCGGAACCACCCGAACTGCTGGTATCAAGCTGCAAAGGCGCAGAGGTCCGTGCAAAGTTCTGGGTCACCATGATGGCGTTCCAGCCGTCATAGTTTCCGACCTCAATCCCAATTCCGATAACGGTCACGTTGGCGTCCAGAATATTCGCGCGATGGCCGGAACTGTTCATCAGGCTGTTGTGCAGATCCTGAACGTCATCCGACAGCCCCGGCGCACCGCGGACACTCTGCCATGCGATGTTTTCAGTCGCACGCCAGCTTCCGGAGAATTCGAAGCCCGCATCTTCCATTCTGTCCGATGGTCGCGAACCTCCGGCGCCGGTATGGCTGAACTTATCGACGTTCAGCATCCACTCGCTGTGATCTTCCGCCGCTGCGTTCAGCCGAAGCTCAAGCTTGACCGGTTGTAAGCCCGCCTTTGCCCGCTCTGCATTGATCAATGCGAGCATCTGCCGCTCTAGATCGCTGGCCGTTGACATGATTCTGCCTCCAATAGATTGCGTTATTTTGGCGGGACATTAGTGGCGAGAACTTGGCGACGAGAAGACACAATCGTGCCGCTCGGGGTTGGTGGGCAGATCGCCACCGGAAGTTGAATCTGAGTTCGCGATTTATCGCGCATTGACGCGGGGTTGCGTCAGCCAGTCGCGAAAAAGCGCGCAACGTCACCCTGAAAACGACAAACCCCCGGGCGATGCCTCGGGGGTCGTCAAATAGTGTCATCCAAAACTGGACGAGGAAGGTGCTTAGAGCAAACCTTCGCGCTGTGCTTTCTTACGTGCCAGTTTACGGGCACGGCGGATCGCTTCAGCTTTCTCGCGCGCTTTTTTCTCGGACGGTTTCTCGAAATGTTGCTTAAGCTTCATTTCGCGGAACACGCCTTCGCGCTGCAGCTTTTTCTTCAGGGCACGAAGCGCCTGATCGACGTTATTGTCGCGAACACTAACCTGCATGTGGTTGTCACCACCTTTCTAGATAGAGTTGCAAGGAAATTGCAGGAATTGGCCGTATAGCAAAGCACCTCTATCTTGTCTAGTACTGGTCCTGATAACCGGAGAACCGCCATGACCACCACCTATGAAGACGCCAAGCAGCAGCTTTTGGATGCGATGCTGACACATGTTCCCTTCGATGGCTGGTCGGAAACCAGCTTTCGCGCGGCGATTGAAGAATGTGGAATGGATGACGTTCTGGTGCGTGCGATTTGTCCGCGTGGTGCCGTTGACCTGGCGTTGACATTTCATGCGCGCGGGGACGCAGTGATGGCAGATCGCCTTAAAACTGAGGATTTGGGCGATATCAAATTCCGTGACCGGATCGCTGCTGCCGTCCGCTTCCGGCTGCAGGCCGTGCCGGATAAGGAGCTCGTGCGCCGGGGTATGACCATGTTTTCGCTGCCAAGCCACGCGGCTGATGGCGCAAGGGCAGTATGGCAAACCTGTGATCTGATCTGGGACACGTTGGGAGACACGTCGGACGACGTGAACTGGTACACCAAGCGGGCGACATTGTCGGGGGTCTATTCCTCGACCCTGTTGTTCTGGTTGGGGGACGATTCGCCCGGGAATCAGAAAACGTGGGAGTTTCTGGACCGTCGTATCGACAATGTCATGCAGTTCGAAAAGCTTAAGGGGCAGGTGAGGGACAATCCTCTGTTCAGACCGTTTCTTGCTGTTCCGAATTGGTTGGCCGGGCAGGTTAAGGCTCCGGCTAAAACCCACGGCACGCTTCCCGGATTCCTGACACCGCGCAAGTAGTCCTCTTGCTACTGGGCCTTGACGTTTCAGCCTGCTAGGCATTGGCCAAAGGAGATCTACCCATGACTCAGATGATGCGCGCCGTTGAAATCACCGAACCCGGCGGTCCGGATGTTCTGCAACTGACAGAACGCCCGATGCCCCAAGCTTTGGCCGGTCAAGTGATCCTCAAAGTCGCCTATGCGGGGGTGAACCGCCCGGACGCTCTGCAGCGCGCCGGTGCCTATAATCCACCTCCGGGTGCCAGTGATCTGCCGGGTCTTGAGGCCGCGGGTGAGGTCGTGGCCATCGGGGCGGGGGTCGAAGACCTATCCGTTGGCGATCAGGTCTGTGCCTTGCTGCCGGGCGGCGGCTATGCCGAATATGTGGCCACACCTGCGGCGCATTGTTTGCCGGTGCCAGCGGGGATGGGCCTAAAAGAAGCCGCCTGCCTGCCCGAGACCTTCTTTACCGTCTGGTCCAACGTCTTTATGCGCGGCAGCCTAAAGGCCGGTGAGCGGTTTCTGGTGCATGGTGGTTCCAGTGGTATCGGCACAACGGCGATTCAGCTGGCGAATGCCTTTGGCGCTCGGGTCTTTGCCACTGCAGGCTCGGCTGAAAAATGTGAGGCCTGTGAAAAGCTGGGTGCCGAACAGGCGATCAACTACCGTGACGCGGATTTCGTAGCCGCGATGCGGGCCGAGGGCGGGGCGAACCTGATACTGGACATGGTGGGCGGCGACTATATCCCACGCAACGTCAAGGCGCTGGCCGAGGATGGACGGCTGGTGCAGATAGCCTTCCTTCAGGGGCCCGTGGTCGAGCTGAATTTTGCGCTTATGATGGTCAAACGCCTGACCTTGACTGGCAGTACTCTGCGCCCGCAAAGCGATCTGGCCAAGGCAAAAATCGCTTCGGATCTGCACGAAGCGGTCTGGCCTTTGCTCGAGGCGGGAAAAGTTGCCCCTGTCATGGATAGTGAGTTTGATCTGGCTGATGCGGCGGCGGCCCATGCCCGGATGGAAAGCTCTGGCCATATTGGCAAGATTGTTCTGAAAGTTGCGGGATAAAGCTATGTTTCAGGCCACAGCACGCCGATAGAGATGCCAGGTGGCGTGGCCCAGTACCGGCATCACGACGATCAGGCCCAGCAACATCGGGATCGCTCCGATGACCAGCAGCGCGGCAACGATGAATCCCCAGCTCAGGATGACGCCCGGATTGCGACGCAACACCCGTACGGATGTCACCACGGCGACCGGAACGCCCACTTTGCGGTCCAGCAGCAGCGGAAAGCTGACGACGCTGATTGCCAGGGCGACGAGGGCAAACAGAAACCCAACAGCATGCCCGAACAAGATCATGGTCCATCCAGCGGCGGTGGTGAACACTTGGGTTAGAAAGGCACCCAGCGACGCGGGCAGGTCAGGGCCGAGTGTCTGAACATAGATGCTCTGCGCGACCATCAGCCAGACCAGAAACAGCATGACCATGTAAAACGCCAAAGCCAGAATTGCACCCAGGGAAGGGGACCGGAACACGCCAAACGCATCCAGCCATCCAGCCTCGCCACCTTGTTCTCGTTTGCGGCTGATTTCGTACAGGCCAAGGGCGGCTACCGGACCCACAAGCGCAAAACCACCAACCAGCGGTGCCAGCAGTGGAACCATGTTTGTGTTCAGCCCAATTCCGAACATCAGAAAACCTGCGATCGGATAGATGAGCACCACGAATATCGCATCGGCCCTTGTATCCAGAAAATCGCTGTATCCTGCCCTCAGGCAGGCCCAAAGATCATCCATCGTCAGCGTACGAACCACTGGCAGGTGCCGTGTATCCGCGCTGCCGATATGGCTGATGTTTTCAGCTAGGTGATCCCCGGTTGCACCTATGTTCCGTGCCGCCCAGGTGATCGGATTGCCAATCGTTTTGTCCATTGCCGTCCCCTCCTGCTTTGCGATGTTGCGCAGCGGGGTCAATCCGGCGACTTGTTGCTTTTGGCCGGACCAGCCAGCAACGCCTTGGGTATAGTATAGCACAAATTTTCGCGTTTGGGTTGCGCCTCGCGTAATCGTGTCGATTGCCCTGCGTCACAGGCATGTTAGCTTGGCCTGAGGCTAGAGGAGGACAACATGCAGAAAACGGCACGAACCGTCGTCATCCATGAACACGGCGGCCCCGAGGTTCTGAAGATCGAAGATCGCCCACTTGGTGAACCCGGCCCCGGTGAGGTTCGTATTCGTCATCATGCCTGCGGGCTGAATTTCATTGATGTATATCAGCGCACTGGGCTGTATCCGCTGGATCTGCCTCAGGCTTTGGGCATGGAGGCCGCTGGCGTGATCGATGCCGTCGGGGAAGGTGTAACGCATCTGGAACCCGGGCAGCGCGCGGCCTATGCTGCCTCTCCGCCCGGTGCCTATTGCGAGGCACGGGTCATGCCCGCCGCACAGGTGTGCCCGCTTCCGGATGGAATTTCTTTTGATGCGGCGGCGGCGATGATGCTCAAGGGGATGACAGTCGAATATCTGTTTCATCGAACCACACCGCTGAAACGCGGGGATACCGTGCTGTTTCATGCAGCTGCCGGGGGTGTTGGCTTGATTGCCTGCCAATGGGCCAAATCCGAGGGGATCACGTTGATCGGTACTGCCGGAACCGATGAAAAATGCAGTCTGGCGCAGTTCAACGGTGCCGCGCATTGCATCAATTACCGGACCGAGAACTTTGCCGAGCGCGTCGCGCAGATCACCAAAGGCAAAGGCGTAGACGCGGTGATGGATTCCATCGGGTCGGACACGTTTGACGGATCGCTCGACAGCCTGAAACCGCTTGGCATGATGATCTCGTTCGGCAATGCCTCGGGCCCGGTGCCTCTGATTGATATCGGTATTCTGGCCAAGAAAGGATCGCTCAAGATAACGCGGCCAACGCTCTTCACACATATTTCGGACCACGCGGTCTGTCAGGCCATGGCGCGGCGCCTGTTCAACAAGGTCGAAGGCGGCGAGGTCAAAATCCACATTGATCAGAGGTTCCCGCTGGATCAGGTGGCCGAGGCCCATCGCGCACTTGAGGCGCGCCAAACCACAGGCAGCACTGTTCTTGAGCTGTAAATGAAAGGAACCCGGCGTTTGTGCCGGGTTCCGTCACTGTTTTCTTAGAACCGGTAGGTGGCGCGGGCCTGGATTGTGGTCGCGTCCACATCAATTCCGGTCGAATCGAAATCGTTGAATTCGTGATACAGGATTTCGCCTCCAACGCTGACATTGGGGGCGACAATTTGTTCATACCCAGCGCCGATGAACCAACCATCGTCACTGCCAAGATTGTCAGTACTCGCCTCGGCATAGCCCCCGATACCATATAGCAGCCCCACCGGAGTCACTTTGTATCCGGCGCGTGCTTTCAGGCGCCAAACGTCTTCGACCTCGACGCCGGGGGTCAGTTCAATGCTGGTCCAGTCATAGTCAAAGCCGCCACCGACAACCCAATCCCCCAGATCATAATCATATCCCAACACGATACCACCAATCGCGCCATCACCGTCGACGCCCGAAACATTGGTGTCGATATCGGCATAGCCGACCTGAAGGCCGCCGTAAAAGCCCGTCCAGTTGCCCGAGGATTGCGCCGAGGCGCCTCCGGCCGCAATAGAGGCGATAAAGGCCGCAATAAAAAATCTTCCTGTCATTCTGTTAACCTTTCTTTCGAATTGGTCTTCAGCAAACCTGTGCTGCTCATTTGTACGTGGTATTGCCAGGGCCCGGTCTGACGACCGGATCGCTGTTTTTTGGCTGTTTCCGTACCTGATTTCTGTGCCACTGCCTTGGAGCACTGGCCCGCGTTAATGGGGCTCGTTCCTGTTTGAACAATTAGGGCGAAAAATGGCGGTTTCAAATGACAATCGGCGGCAGGGTGAACTGCCGCCGATCCGGTGTTTTTCTTGGGCGGATTATTGCGCCTGCAATTCCGAAGGGCTCTTGTCGGCGATATCTTTCCAGTTGGTGTCGGCGCGCTCGTTAAAGCCGGGGATGTCGCCTTCCCAGCGTTCCTGAATATCTGCGGACAGATTCAGGTACAGCTTGTTGTCGACGATTCTCCAGTAGTTCGGGTCGCCGTCAAACTTGAAGCCCATCGCGGTGCCGAATGCGCAATAGCCACCATAGGCGGGCAGGTAGGCTTCGGGGTTTTCTTCAAACGCGACTTTGTTTTCTTCCGAGGCAAAGCGGTACAAGGCTTCGTTGTGCAGCGCAGTGATGCGGTAATCGCCCTTGGTGGCTTCGCCAGCGGTGAAGTAAGCGACCGGGTCATAGCCCTGTAGCGCCAGACCGGTCGAACTTGCGTTCAGTTCGACGCCTGCAGCCAGGGTTGAGCTAGCGATGGCAACAGACAGCGCGACGCCGCCGATAAGGGATTTGATCTTGTTCATTGTTTTCACCTTTCGTGAATCGAGCTGCCGGGGGATTCCGTAATTGAGTCTGGGCAACTCTGATTGTTTTGTTCCGTGCGGTCGGTAATTGGCCGCCACGACCCCGAAGTGGGCAGCGTATTGATCACGTTCAAAACAACTAATGGTGATTGTGTGCTGGCAAACGGATCCTGTGCATTTCCGCTCAGGATCCTTGGGTGCGCGTATCAGTAAGGATTAGGGTTCTACCCGGAACCGGCGGGGTTCCAGCCAGCCGATGACCGGCTTGCGACTTGCGGCATATCCTGCAACCGAACGTTCCAGCCGATCCGCGAGAACGGGCAACCGGCTGACAGGAACCTTCGGGAACAGATGGTGTTCGCGGTGGTAGAACATCAGATAGGCCAGCCGCGCCAGCACCCCGCGCTGACTGCGCGCGGCAACGCCACTGTCATGCGTGCCCTGATGGGTTATCCAGACCGCAAACAGGGCGGCAAAGCATTGGGCTGTGCTCATCGCAGCCACGTGCAGCAGCAGGGTTTGCGATCCGCTCAGCACAGCAGCGGCGATCACGGCAAGCACCAGCCCCCAGTCGATCAGGATGCGACGACGGGCCTTGGTGTTGGCGACCCGCCAGGCCGCACGGTTGATGTCGAAGGGAAACCGGGGTCCGTATACCAAGACCTGCGCCAGGGTCATGTGCCCGCAATTCCCCTCGCAATCGCCCGGACCCATGGCGTGTTTGTGATGCAGCAGGTGGCATTGGCAGAAAGCGTGATTAGAACCCAACATAAGCGCGCTGAGCACATGCATCACCAAGGAATCCTGCCGCCGCGACAGCCCGAGATTGCCATGGATCGCTTCGTGGTTCAGGCGCAGGGCGCACAGAAAGAACAGAAAGCTGGCCATAGCACCAAGTGGCCAGAGGGCAGTACTGTAGAGCGTCAGAGACAGCAACAACCAAGGCAGCGGTAGCATCAGTTCCTTGATCTTGTCCCAGCGGTTCAGGGGAACCAGGTCGGCCCATTGGATGCCTTTCGGGGCGCGTTCGGGCGGGCGTTTGGGCTGGATCATGTCATGCTCCTTCTTACATCATATTCTGTGATTTCTGTATTGAGAGAAATTTGGAGGCAAAATTTTTAGGGCGACTTGTCTCCTTGTCCCTTTGGCAGCAGCCGGGCGATGCGTCCGCCAAGTTTGACGATTGCCAGTTGAACGCGGCGAGGTAGACGGTTCACATCGACATACCAGTCGTCGAACATTTGCATGGTTTCTAGCGTCTCATCAATCCGCTGGCGCACTTTGGGCGAGGTGCCGTCATTCTGAGCCTCTTGGGCAACGATACGCAGCGCGGCCAATGTGGGCGCATATTCACGTTCGCGGCGGCCTTCGACCACAGCTTTGGTCAGGTCAAACATGTCCCGGATCGAATGAAAGTGATCGCGCCGGTCACCCAGGTTTCGGCTGGCTTTGATCAGCTTCCAGCCTTGCAGTTCCTTCAGCCCGGTCGAGACGTTCGAGCGGGCCAGCCCGAGCGTTTCACAGATCTCATCTGCAGTCATCGGTTCGGGCGAGATGTGCAATAGCGCGTGGATTTGCGCGACCGAGCGGTTCACACCCCACTTGGTACCCATTTCCCCCCAATGGAGGATAAAGTCGCGCATGGATTCAGTAAGGTGCATGATTGTATCCAGTAATTTCTGTAATAACAGAAATTACAGATAGAAATGATTCGATCAAGAACCAATTAACTCAGGCGGATATCAGGTCTTGGACCCGATCCTGGGTTCGGTGCCAGCTTTGATGCGCGAGATATTGGCGGCATGGCGCCAGTACACAAGCAATGTCAGGACGATTCCCAGAATAAACGTCGACCCGTCACTCAAAACCATGACCCAGGTTGTAGACAGGGACGCTGCTGCAAGGGCCCCAAGCGACGAAATCCGCCAGATGGCAGCGGCCACCAGCCAAGTTATGCAGCAGGCAATGCCCACGCCCCAGTCAAGCGCTAGCCAGAGGCCCAGAAAGGTCGCGACACCCTTGCCACCTTTGAAGCCCAACCAGACTGGAAAACAGTGGCCCAGAAACGCGGCCAATGCGGCGACCTGTACGGCGTCTTCCCCGGCCATGGCACGGGCGAGCAAGACGGCAGCGGCTCCTTTACCGGCGTCAAAGATCAGAGTCAGCGCGGCGGCGGCCTTATTGCCGGTGCGAAGTACATTGGTCGCCCCAATATTGCCCGACCCGATATCGCGCAGATTTCCCAGTCCCATCACCTTGGCGATGATCATGCCAAAGGGGATCGACCCCATCAGGTATCCAATCGCGGCCCAGAGGATCAGCTGGGTCATCGTACTGTCGATCAGGGGCATCAGGGTCTCCGGTAAACTTCTTGGCCTGCCACATAGGTTGCGGTGACCTTACCTTGCATCCTCTGGCCGTCAAATGGCGTATTCTGCGATTTGGATCTAAGCGTGAACCGGTCCAGCACAAAGGGCACATCCGGATCGAACAGAACCAGATCGGCCGGCGCGCCCTCAGACAGGCGACCGCTGTCCAGACCCAGTCGTTTAGCCGGGTTCAGAGCCATCGCGCGGAACAGAGTCGGCAAGTCCAGTTGATCAGAATGGTACAGGCGCAAAGCCGCAGGCAGCAAAGTCTCCAGCGCCACCGCGCCCGAGGCCGCCTCTTCAAACGGGAGGCGTTTGCTTTCTTCGTCCTGTGGCGTGTGCATGGAACTGATCGTGTCGATCAGACCTGCCCGCACCGCTTCGATGACAGCCTGCCGGTCATCTTCCGACCGCAGCGGAGGTTTGACCTTGAAGAAGGTGCGATAGTCGGCCACGTCCAGCTCATTCAGCGTCAGATGGTGGATCGAGGTGCCAGCAGTGATGTCAAGCCCGTTCCGCTTGGCCCGTTCCAGCGCGGGCAGGGCGCGGGCGGTGGTAATCTGATCGGCGTGATAGGCCGCACCGGTCATTTCCAGCAACGCAATGTCGCGGTCCAGCCCCATACGCTCGGCCATTGGGGAAACGGCGGGCAATCCGCGCAAGGCGGCGAATTTGCCGCTGGTGGCGGCGGCGCCAGCGCTCAGCCCCGGTTCCTGAGGGTGGGCGATCACCAGCGCACCGCAGGATTTCGCATAGGTCAGCGCGCGGGTGAACACTTTGGTATCTGCAATGACATGATCACAGTCGGTAAAGGCGACGGCACCGGCATCCAGCAGAAATCCGATCTCGGTCATCTCGCGCCCTTCGCGCCCTTTGGTCAGGGCCGCCATGGGCAGCACGTTGACTGGGGCATCCGCCTGTGCGCGCCGGGTCGCAAATTCCAGCGTTTCCGGCGTGTCCACGGCGGGTAAGGTATCGGGGCGCGTCACGATCGTGGTCACACCGCCTGCCGCCGCCGCCAGGCCTGCGGATTTATAGCTTTCCTTGTGCCGCTCGCCCGGCTCGCAAACCTTGACGCCGAGATCGACGATGCCCGGTGCCAGGCAATGCCCGCCGCATTCGATGACCTGCGCGTCAATCGACGGGGCCGCACCTTCGCCCTTGGCCACGATACGGCCATCAGCCACATGCACCCATCCCTGTGCGTCCGCGCCAGTTTCGGGGTCGATCAGGCGGGCGTTGGTGAAGATCAGATTGCTCATGCCATGGCCCTTTCAATAGCGGTTTTGGTAGCGGCGGGATCTGCCTGATACTTGATCAGGTGCTTGTCCCCGCCTTTTGTGACGATTTGAACAAAGCTACCCATGGTTTTGACAGCCTCGATCTGGTTCAGCGCCACTTTGCGCGGGCCAGGGCCGGTCAGAGTAGTGTCTGTCATTTCCCATGCGGCCGTCAGCTCTTCTGAGGCCAGATACCACGCACGAATGCCGATTGCAGCAAGGCCCGCTGGCGCGCCGGTCCACACATAGGGATTACCGATCAGCCAAAGGATGATCATGGCCCCTGCCATAGCCGCGGCTGCCATCCACGTGTTGGTGCGGATATAGGCCCCTTTGTCGGGCGGGAAAGTCACAGGATCAGCCATAGGGCACCTCCGATAACCAGAAGGATCAGCAGCGCCAGAACCGCAGAGCCCATGCGGCGCGGTTTGTCATTTTGCGGTGCGGATTGCGGCGCCGAATACGGTTTCGCGCTTTCCGTCTCAATCCGGCCACCTGCCCAGCTTGTTGCTTCTTCGGTGTAGAGGCCGATCAGGCGCAGCCTGCGGTCGGGGCGCAAAGCGGCTGTACGACCGCGAAATGCGGCGCTGCGGACCACCAGAACCCAGCCGTCAATCGCATCCAGCGCTGTGTGGTCCAGCTGATCTGCGGACACGTCGCAGCCCTCGGTCAGATAGCCATAGAGGCCTAGGTCTTCGAGGTCCGAGACCGGAAAGACGTCAACCTGTTCGGGATCCAGCCCCGCTACCCCTAGAATCTGATCGACGGCTCCGGGTTCGCGCAGAAACTTGGCCTCCTCCGGGCGCATGTCGAGTGCGAACAGGCGGATAACGCCGTGTTCATGGGATGCGACGGCCAGATCGCTCATGCGGCCTCGCGCAGATTGCGGGCCAGCAGTTCCATCGCAGCCATGCGGACGGCGACACCCATCTCAACCTGCTCCTGAATGACCGAGCGGTTGATATCATCGGCTAGCGTTCCGTCAATCTCGACCCCGCGGTTCATTGGGCCGGGATGCATTACAATGGCATCGGGTTTGGCCTGCGCCAGTTTGGCGGCATCCAGCCCGTAGCGATGATAGTATTCACGTTCCGAGGGGATGAACCCGCCATCCATCCGCTCTCTCTGAAGGCGCAGCATCATCACGACATCGACGTCTTGAAGGCCTTCGTTCATATCGTCATAGATCTCGGCTCCAAACTCGGCAAATTGGCTGGGGACCAGCGTTGGCGGGCCGATCAGGCGAATGCGGTTTTCCATCTTGCCGAGAAGGATCAAGTTCGACCGCGCCACGCGGGAATGGGCAACGTCGCCGCAGATCGCGATGTTCAACCGGTGCAGGCGACCCTTGGCGCGGCGAATGGTCAACGCATCCAGCAGCGCCTGTGTCGGGTGCTCATGCCGCCCGTCGCCTGCGTTCAGTACGGCGCAATTCACCTTCTGCGCCAACAGATCAACCGCGCCGGAATGCGGGTGCCGCACCACCAGAAGGTCGGGATGCATTGCGTTCAGCGTCATCGCCGTGTCGATCAGCGTCTCACCCTTTTTGATCGAGCTGGCCTGCATTGCCATATTCATCACATCCGCACCCAGCCGCTTGCCTGCCAGTTCGAAACTGGCCTGAGTACGGGTCGAGTTCTCAAAGAACATGTTGATTTGCGTCAGCCCCGCCAGCACATCCGAGTGCTTGTTCGGTTGCCGGTTCATCTCGACATAGGTCTCGGCCAGATCAAGAATGGCAGTAATATCGGATTGGGACAGGTGCTCGATGCCAAGAAGGTGACGATGGGCGAAACGCATGGGCGGACTCCTGTCTGACAATCGGCCCGCTTATAGAAAGCCGCGCCGCGCAAGGCAACCTTGGGATCAAGGCGTTAGGGCAGTTTCTCACACCCACCCTCGGGCAAGCACTGTTCGCCGGGTTTGCACCATTTGCCATAGCCGCAGTCGATCGCCTTAACCGGCACACATCCTTGGTGGTTCGAACATTTGAATCCAGGGCGGCATTGTGATCCGGTTTTCTCGCACAAGAACCAACCGGGCTGTGCGCATCCTCCGCCTGGCAGGCAGGATGATCCGGCCGCACAGGTCAAGCCGTCGTCACAGGTGATGGGGCTGCCGCTGGTGGCTGAATCCGGGTCGAATTCGGGGGTGTTTCGCTGGCATTCCCCGCGCGCGTTGCAAAAGCTGTCGCCGGGGCAGTCCAGACGCGTGGTGCATGCGTTGGCTCCTTTGGGTGCGCAGCGTAGACCGCCTGCCACGCAGCGCTCGAACGGGCCGCAGCTGCGGCCGCCGCCGCAATAGGTGCCGCCCAGCGGGATGCAATGATTGTCGAAACTGCATCTTTGCCCACCGGAACAGCACCGACTGCCACAGGCGAACTGCCCCGCGCGGCACTGATCGTTTCGATCAAACAGCTGCGCCGAAATAGGCCCGCTGACCAAGGCCAGAAGCGCCCAAATTGAGAGGAATCGAAACAGGATCAGCATGATTGCCCCAATGGTCGGTGCGACCGAGCGCGCAATCAAGGCCAATTCGCTTTCCCTCGGTCAAAAGGAGGTTAGATTGAGTGTTATGGAATCGGCTTTGGACTTTCACACAGCGCGGGCTCTGCTGGACTGGCAGATTGAACTGGGCGCGACGGATGCGATCGGGGATATCCCGGTGAACCGCTATACGTTGCCCGACACAGCGCCCAAATCCAAAAAGCCCACAGCGGTACAAACGGCGCCGGAAAAGCCCAAGCCGGTCGATGCGTTGGCGATTGCCGATTCAGTCGCCAAGACAGCTGGTTCGCTGGACCAGTTGCGCGCTGCGATGGATGCGTTTGATCATTGCGAGTTGAAACGTGGCGCGCGCCAGTTGGTGTTTGCCGACGGGACGCCGGGTGCGCGGGTGATGATTATAGGCGAAGCTCCGGGCCGGGATGAAGATCGCGAGGGCAAGCCCTTTGTTGGCCGGGCCGGGCAGTTGCTGGACAGGATGTTGTCCGCGATTGAGCTGAACCGTGCCGAAAACGTCTATATCACCAATGTCCTGCCCTGGCGGCCCCCGCAGAACCGGGATCCCAAGCCCGAAGAGATCGGCATGATGAAGCCGTTTCTGGAGCGCCACGTCGCATTGGCCAAGCCCGAGGTTCTGGTCGTGATGGGCAATATCAGCTGTCAGGCGGTGCTGGGCAAACGCGGTATAACTCGGTTGCGCGGCCAGTGGGATCAGGCTTGGGGGCTGCCGGTCATCCCGATGTTTCACCCTGCTTACTTGCTGCGGCAACAGCCAATGAAACGGCAGGCCTGGGCAGATCTGTTGGAGTTGAAGGCCTGGCTGGAGGGCAAGTGATGCGCGTCCTGGCCTTTTCCGACCTGCATATGGCGCGCAGCCGGGCGGTCGAATTGGTTGCCGCCAGCGCCGAGGCAGATCTGGTGATCGGTGCTGGTGATTTCTGCAATATGCGGCAAGGGCTGGATCAGGCGATGGAGATGCTTGCAGGCATTTCGGCCCCTCTGGTCCTAACCCCCGGCAATGCCGAAAGCGTCCAAGAGCTGACAGCGGCTGTGCCCGAAGGTGTCCACGTGCTGCACGGCACCGGGATGACTGTGGACGGGGTGCGCCTGTTTGGTCTGGGATATGGTGTGCCCGTGACGCCTTTTGGCGGTTGGTCCTGCGATCTGACCGAGGCCGAGGCCGCCGAGTTGCTGGATCGGTGCGACGCTGCCGATATTCTGATTACGCATTCTCCGCCCAAAGGGCATGGCGATGTCACGTCAATGGGCGGCGCCGTCGGTTCGGTCGCGGTGCGCGACGCGATCGAGCGGGTGCAGCCGCAGCTTTCTCTGCATGGCCATATCCATGACAGCTGGGGGTATCGCGGGGCAATCGGGCGCACCCAGGTGGCCAATCTGGGGCCCAGACCAAATTGGTTTGAGCTGCATTGATGATCGAAACTGTAACCCTTCTGGCGTTTATCCCGGCTGCGCTCGCTCTGAACCTCACACCCGGAGCTGATATGATGTTCTGCTTTGGGCAGGGCCTGCGCAAAGGCGCACGGCCCGCGCTTGTGGCCAGCGCCGGTATTTCTGCAGGGTCGATGGTGCATGTCCTGCTGGCTGGGCTTGGGTTTGGCGCGGCGGTATCGACGCTGCCCTGGCTGTTTGATGTGATCCGTTGGTTGGGGGTGGCCTATCTGCTTTATCTGGCCTGGCGTTCGATCCAAAACGGTGCTGTGCCGGCCGAGGCACCGGCACATAGCGGGAAACTTGCGTTTCGTGATGGGCTGCTGGTCAATCTCACCAATCCAAAGGTCATCCTGTTCGTGCTGGCCTTCATCCCGCAATTTGTGGACCCGACCTTGGGGCCAATCTTGCCGCAGTTCCTGACCCTTGGCCTTATCATCGCGGTGGGCGGCTTTGTGGTGAACGGGATGGTCGGCATGTTTGCCGGTGGCGCGGGCCGAGTCTTGGTCTCGAACCCGCGTGCCTCGCGTTTCATGGGCTGGGTGACCGGAGGGATTTTTACGGCGCTCGCCATTCGGCTTGCGATTATGGAAAGGGCCTGACGTCATATGTCACGCATCGACGAAAGCAAAAAAATCATTCCAGTTCGGATCGCCGTCCTCACTGTCTCGGATACGCGGACGCTGCCCGAGGACCGATCGGGACAGACTTTGGTGGATCGGATTCAGGCGGCGGGCCATTTGGTCGCGGACCGCAAGATCCTTCCGGATGAGCGCGCCCAGATTGTAGAACAGCTGCGCGTGTGGATCGCAGATCCTGAAATAGATGCCGTCATCTCGACCGGGGGTACCGGCCTGACAGGGCGCGACGTTACAGTCGAGGCGCATCGGGATGTCTACGAGAAGGAAATCGACGCATTCGGTACGGTTTTTACAATCCTGTCGATGCAAAAGATCGGCACCTCTGCCGTCCAGTCGCGCGCCACAGGTGGCGTCGCCGGGGGCACCTATCTGTTTGCATTGCCCGGCAGCCCCGGTGCCTGCAAGGATGCCTGGGATGGAATATTGCTAAAACAGTTCGATTATCGTCACCGGCCCTGCAATTTCGTGGAAATTATGCCCAGATTGGACGAACATCTGCGACGGAAGTAAGCTGGTTACACGTTCAAATGTGTATTACCGCTTTGTGGCTTGGCATTTTTCGGGGCAAAGCTACCTTCTGAAATGCCAGCCTGATGCGAACGGGGTGATAGTAAATGCGCTTTCTGAGGCAGAGCCTTGCCGGAGTTTTCCTGACGTCCTTGACGTTGGCACTCTTGTTTGTGGCGGTTCAGATGATCGCGGGTGCAGTGCAGGATGTTCTGACGCGCGAGGATGCCGCTCCGCAGGCGCGGGAGCGCATTTTTGCGGTTACTGTCCGGCATGCCGAAGTGGAAACCGTAACGCCTTATCTTGAAGCATTTGGTGAAGTGCAAAGCCGCCGCCGCCTGGAACTGCGTGCAGCGCTTGGTGGCCGTGTGATAACCTTGTCCGAAGATTTCGAAGATGGCGGTGCTGTCACTGCAGGAGAGGTTCTGGTCGAGCTTGATCCGGCGGATGCACAATCGGCGCTGGATCGCGCCAAGTCGGACCTGCTGGATGCCCAGTTTGAGGAACGCGATGCCGAACGGTCGCTGCTGCTGGCGCAGGATGAGCTGAACTCGGCCGAGGCGCAGGCCGAATTGCGGGGCCGTGCCCTGCAGCGCCAAAAAGACTTGAAAAGCCGGGGAGTGGGCGCGGCGGCATCCGTGGAAGAGGCGGAACTGGCCGAGGCATCGGCACAGCAATCTGTTTTGGCCCGGAGGATCGCGCTGGCACAGGCGGAATCGCGCGTCGATCAGGCAACGACTTTGCTGGCCCGCGCCCGTATCGCGCTTGCCGCTGCCGAACGTGATTTGGAAGACATGACCATCCACGCTCGGTTTGGGGGAACATTGACCGACGTGACTTTGGTTGAGGGTCGCCTCGTGTCAGCCAACGAAAAACTGGCCGAATTGGTTGATCCTAAAGCACTTGAGGTGGCATTTCGCGTCTCGACCGCGCAATTCGTGCGCCTGCTGGATGCTGAAGGGGATCTGATCAATTCTCCGGTCACTGTATCGCTCGAGGTCACAGGAGCAGATCTTGCGGCACAGGGCCGCATAAGCCGCGATAGCGGCTCGGCCGGAGAAGGGCAAACTGGTCGCCTGCTTTATGCCTTGCTCGAGGATACTTCGGGATTCAAGCCCGGTGATTTCGTGACAGTCTCGGTTCAGGAACAGCCGCTTGAGAACGTGGTGCGCCTGCCGTCCTCGGTTCTGGATTCAGCAGGGACGGTTCTGATTCTGGGCAAGGATGACCGGCTTGAGGTTCTACCAGTGCAGTTGATCCGCCGTCAGGGTGATGAGGTGCTGCTGCGCGGGCGGGGGTTGGAAAGTCGCGAGGTTGTCATTGGTCGAACGCCTCTGCTTGGGGCCGGTGTCCGGGTCAGGCCGCTGCGGGATGAGGCCAACGCAGGGGGCCAGACGGATATGGTCGAGCTGTCCGAGGAACAGCGTGCCCAGCTGGTGGCGCAGGTCGAAGCCAGTGATGCATTGCCTCAAGATGTCAAAGCCCGCGTGCTGGGCCAACTGGGCGAAGCCAAGGTTCCCGCGTCGTTGGTGCGCAGCATCGAAAACCGAGCCGGAGGTTAGGCGCGATGATGCGCGAAATTCCCGGCGCGGCTGGGGGGATACTCAGCTATTTCACGCGCCACAGGACGGTCGCCAACCTGCTGCTGCTAGTTATGCTGGTGCTGGGCGCGGCGGCCATCCCGAATATGCGGGCGCAGTTCTTTCCCGATGTGATCCTTGAACGGGTGGATGTCAGCGTTAGCTGGGATGGAGCTGGTCCTGAAGATGTCGATAATGGCATCGTTCAGTTGTTGGAGCCGGCCCTTCTGGCCGTTGAAGGCGTGTCCAGCACCTCTTCGACTTCGCGCGAGGGCACAGCCCAGATCCGGATGGAGTTCGAGCCGAACTGGGATATGTCTCGCGCGGTCGAAGAGGTCAGAACAGCGGTCGACAGTGTCACCAACCTGCCAGACGACGCTGATGAGCCGACCATCCGACGCGGTGCCTGGCGCGATCGCGTCACGGATGTTGTCGTCACCGGCCCTGTCGATCCTGAACAGCTGGCCAAGTTCACCGATGAGCTGATCAACCGTTTGTTCGCTGTTGGCGTGACCCGCACCACGATCCGGGGCCTTGCCGCGCCGCGCATCGTGGTCGAGGTGCCCACCGCGCAGTTGATCGCCAATGACATCACCCTGTCCGAGATCGCATTGGCCATCGCAGCCGAGGTCAACGCCAATCCGGCGGGCGATGTGACAGGGGCCAATGCGCGCATTCGCACCGGCACCGAAAAGCGCAGCCCGGAAGAGATCGAAGGGATTACGCTGCGCAATTTCACCGATGGCTCAAAGCTGTTGATCGGTGACGTGGCGCAGATCCAGATTGAAGGTGTCACCAGAAATCGTAGCTATTTTGTTGGCAAGAATCCGGCAATGTCCGTTCGTGTGGATCGGTCAAATCTGGGGGACGCGATTGAAATTCAACACACGGTCGAAGATGTCGTCTCGCAGATGCAAGCCAGCCTGCCCGAGGGCGTAAAGGCCGAGCTGATCCGGACACGGGCGCAAGCGATCACCGACCGGCTGGATATTCTGGTCGATAACGGGTTGGTTGGGCTGGGTCTTGTGGTCTGCCTGCTGTTTCTGTTTCTGAATGCGCGGATTGCCTTTTGGGTTGCCGCGGGTATCCCGGTGGCAATGTCGGCGGCGATTGCGTTCATGTATATTGGCGGCCTGTCGATCAACATGGTGTCGTTGTTCGGCCTGATTATCACTCTGGGTATCGTCGTGGATGACGCCATCGTTGTGGGTGAACATGCCGATTTTCGCGCGCGACGGCTGGGTGAGCCGCCAATGGTGGCCGCCGAACGCGCCGCACGTCGCATGGCGATGCCGGTCTTTGCTGCGACGCTGACCACGGTTATTGCCTTTTTTGGTCTGACTGCGATTGGTGGACGTTTCGGAGAGTTAATCCGCGATATCCCCTTCACGGTGATAGCGGTATTGATCGCCTCGCTGATCGAATGCTTTCTGATCCTGCCCAACCATATGGCCCACGCGATTGCGCACTCTGCCAAGGAACATTGGTATGATCTGCCGAACCGTGTGGTGAACAAGGGGTTTCGCTGGGTGCGCGATACGCTGTTCCGACCGCTGATCGCCTGGGTAATCTGGGCACGCTATGTGGTGGTGTCGGCGATGATCGTCATTCTGGCCAGCCAGATTTCCCTGTTCATCCGCGGGGACGTGAACTGGCGGTTTTTCAATGCGCCCGAGCGTGGATCGGTTACAGGCAATTTTATCATGGCCGAGGGCGCAGGCCGCGCGGATACGTTGGCCATGATGCACCAACTACAGGCCTCGGTAGAGGCGCTTGGCCAACGCTATGAAGAGCGGCACGGGCGCAACCCCATTGATTACGTGCTGGCCGAGATCGGGGGATCCGCGGGCCGTGCACTTTCGGCAGCGGATGGCAAGGACACGGATTTGCTGGGCGGGATTTCGATCGAGTTGATAGATGCCGACCTGCGCCCCTATTCGAGCTTCGAGTTTGTCGGAGAGTTGCAGGAAATGGCGCCAAGCCATCCCAAACTTGAGCTGCTTAGCTTCAGGGGCTGGCGGTCTGGTCCGGGAGGAGATGCGATTGACGTGCAGCTCTACGGCGCCGATGTGAACACGCTTAAAACGGCTTCCGAGGACTTGCAGGTCGCGCTTTCGAAATACCCTGAGGTTTCAGCGCTGGAAGACAATCTGGCCTATGACAAGGAAGAGTACATTTTGGATCTGACCGCGCAGGGACAGGCGCTGGGCTTTCGGATCGAAACATTGGGCCGGGTGCTGCGGGACCGTCTGAACGGGATCGAGGCCGCGACCTTCCCGGATGGCCCGCGCAGTGCCGAGATCCGGGTTGAATTGCCTGAAGGAGAACTGACCGCCGATTTCCTGGAACGCACACTGATGCGCACGCCCGATGGAGTCTATGTCCCGTTGGCCGATATCGTTTCGGTTCAGCGTAAATCCGGATTCTCGACCGTGCGGCGGGAAAACGGGCTGCGGGTGATTTCGGTCTATGGCGATATCTCCGAGGATGATCCAACACGCGCGGCCGAGATCGCCCGTGCGATGAGCGAGGAAATTCTGCCCAATATCGCAGCCACACGTCAGGTCGAGTGGACCATGGCAGGTCTGAGCGAGCAGGAAGAAGAGTTTCTGTCCGAAGCCCGTACCGGTCTGATCCTGTGCCTGACGGGCATCTATCTGGTGCTGGCCTGGGTCTTTGCCAGTTGGACCCGACCATTGGTGGTGATGGCGATCATTCCGTTTGGTTTGGTCGGAGCCATTTGGGGTCATTATATCTGGGAGGTTCCGCTCAGCATGTTCACGGTTGTTGGTCTGCTGGGGATGACCGGAATCATCATCAACGACTCGATTGTTCTGGTGACGACGATTGACGAGTATCAGCAGACTCGTGGGCTGGTGCCGTCCATCATCGAGGGGACATCGGACAGATTGCGGCCAGTGATGCTGACGACGCTGACCACGGTTCTGGGCCTGACCCCACTGTTGTACGAAGGATCGCAGCAGGCACAGTTCCTCAAACCGACCGTGATCACGCTGGTCTATGGGTTGGCGTTTGGGATGGTGCTGGTATTGCTGCTCGTTCCTGCCCTGCTGGGGATCCTGAACGATCTGTCGCGGCCAATGACGGCCATGCGTCGCGCAATTCGGGCGCCGGATCGTGTGGTGCAGGGGGCGCTTGTTGTTACCGGGTTTGCCTTGATGCTCTGGTTTGCGTTGACGATGATCTGGCCTGCGGTGACCGGGTCTCCACCGGGCCTTGTTTCGGGGCTTTATGCCGGGCCAGAGGGCCCCTCAATCCTGCGGATGGGGTTTGGAGCTTTTACTGCCGGCGCCACGGTGATTCTGGTGGTGAGCATTGTTTTGTCGGGCCTGTTGTACGCCCGTCTCAAAGGACGCACCGCCTAGCCCTGACGTAGTGCGGTTTCCAACAGGTTTGTGACCCGGTCACTCATGGGCAGTGCGCCTTGTCGGATCAAGTCCAGTGGGAACCAGCGTGCATCCATTGCGTCATCCCCCGCAACCGGTTGCCCGGTCTGATACTGGCAGGCCACGCCAACCAACAGGTAATGAGACAGAACAGCGCCCTGGGCGTCGCGGCGCAACAGGTCCAGACTGTCCAGATACCGCAACGGCTCGGCAATCACCGAGGTTTCTTCGCGCAGTTCCCGCTGTGCTGCCTGCAGGACGGTTTCGCCCCATTCCACATGGCCGCCGGGAAAGCCCCATAGCCCCTTATCCGGTTGCTTGCTGCGCTGAACCAGAAGGACGTGCCCGTCATGAATGACGACCGCAAGCGCACCGATTTTCGGAGTTTGCATCATGGGGTCAGCCAGCGCTGCACCCCAGAATGTCCACCGCGTGATTGGCACCCAGAACAGTGATCCGGATCTTTGAGCGATCCAGCGCAAACGGACCGCCCGAGGCGTTGATCACCTCGGATGTGGCGACCAGAGTACCGCCCTGCCGCTTGGTGTCGGTCTGCGAGGCCCACAGCTCGGGGTTGCCGGGCTCGATCACGGCAACCTCGCGGCCACCGGCGGAAGGCATGGTGACGCGCGCCTCGATCTGCATTCCGTCAAATGTCGGGGTCAGGTGACAACGTGAGTTCGCTACTTGGGCCTCTTTGGCGGAATATGGGCGCTTGGCCAGTGCCGCCGCGATCGCCGGGTTGCGCTCTGCTTCGGCGTTCAGGGTATGATCGAAGCCCAAACGTTCCGGGATGCAGACGTCTTTGCAGACCCCTAGATCCACCGTGCCTTTCAGCCGCACGGGTTTGGCCGGGTTCTTCGGCGAAATCTCGACCGGCAGGACCATTTGATTTTCATATCCAATCGACTGCAGGCCATTCTGGTCAAAGACATCCGGCGCGGGCCATGTGATCGACACGCTGCCGACATTGGTTGATCTTTTCCAGTCGAACTGTGGCGGAATACCCGCATCGCCCGGCGCCCGCCAATAGGTCTTCCAGCCGTCCTGCAGGGTCACCCGCAGCGCCCCAAGATAGGCTCCATTTGCTGTGCGCCCGCCGTCCAGGATATCCAATTCGGCCACCGAGCCGACCACTTGTGCAGATGCCGGTCCAATCGCGCCAACGGTCACGGCAAGGGCGGCTGCCAGAAATGTCTTGTGAATGTTCATACCCTATAAATGCGTGGTCTCGAGGCGAATTCCAAGTCACGTTCGGGTCACTCGAATGAAATCTAGCGAAATCGCCGCTCGTCCCTTGCCAATACCGGGACTGCGGGGGCATTGTTGATGGGAGCTCAGCAAGAGATGTCGTCTTATGGATCTGACCGGTAAACTGTTGATTGCGATGCCTGGGATGGGCGATCCGCGTTTCGATCATTCGGTTGTCTATATTTGCAGCCATGGCGACGATGGCGCGATGGGTCTGATCATCAACAAACCTTCGGATTTACGTATAAAGACGCTGCTGGGTCAGTTGAACATCGCTTGCCGTATCCCGATCGTGGGTGAGCGTCTGGTGCATTTCGGCGGCCCGGTCGAGATGTCGCGCGGATTCGTCCTGCACAGCGCCGATTATGACGCGAACCTCCATTCCCTGCAGATTTCGGACGATTTCAGCATGACTGCAACGTTGGACGTGCTTGAAGACCTGGCCTCGGGGCAAGGGCCGCTGAATTCTATGCTGACGCTAGGGTATTCAGGCTGGGGACCCGGGCAGCTTGAGGATGAGATCGCGATGAACGGATGGCTCACAACCGAGGCGGATTCGAAGCTGGTGTTCGATGTCCCCGATGATCAGAAATGGGAGGCGGCGCTGGCAACGCTGGGCGTCGATCCTCTGACTCTGTCGGCCAGTGCAGGGCGCGCCTGATCAACTGTCACGCGGTGCTGCAGCCCGGCGCAACCGGTCGTTGATAGCGGCGCCCAATCCGTGGTCCGGAATAGGGGACACGGCAATCGGGCGTCCGGTGCTGTTGAGCTTGTGCAAAGCGGCAAAAAGATTGGCCGCTGCCTCGGTCAGGTTACCATCAGCGGACAGGTTCAGGTCGCATTCGACCGGTCCAAATCCCAAGAGAATCTCGTCACCATGTGTAGTCTGCGCGTTCAACCGGACCGCCACGTCCGGGGCGTAATGCGACAGCATCTGTCCGGGTGCTGTTAGCGTGTCGCCCGATTGGTGTAGATGCAATGCCGTGCCGAGAGCTGCCTCGATCTGGTCCAAAGCCACCCCTCCGGGGCGTAGCAAAGCGGATTCTCCAGCGAGGCCGACAATGGTGGATTCCAGCCCGACACCGCAGGGACCGTCATCCAGAATGGCAGCGATGCGCCCGTCCAGACCGGCGCGGACATGCGCGGCTGTTGTCGGGCTGATCTGTCCCGAAGGGTTGGCCGAGGGCGCAGCGACCGGCCCGTCGAACATCTCGAGAATAGCCCGGGCAGAAGGATGCGCAGGCACCCGAACTGCCAATGTATCCAGCCCGGCAGTGACAAGCGACGATACACCGTGCCCTTCCCGCAGCGGCAGAACCAGAGTCAGCGGGCCGGGCCAGAACGCCTGTGCCAACGCCTCGGCCTGATCTGACCATTCAACAAACCTGCGCGCGGACTCTACCGATGCGACATGCGCAATCAGAGGGTTGAAACTGGGTCGGCCCTTGGCGGCATAGATGCTGGCGACAGCCTCTCCGTTGCGGGCATCCCCACCCAGCCCATAGACTGTTTCAGTCGGGAAAGCGACCAGCTGTCCCTGCCTCAAAAGATCCGCAGCCTGAGCAATTCCCGCCGGGTCGGCTGACAGTTCGAGTGTACCGTTAGAGATCATTGTGAGTGACGCCGCGTTTTGATTGCTTGTAGCATAAGGATGGGTACGTAATCGTTCAAACCCAGATGAATAACGGCGAGTCAGCGGATTTCCAACCCCGGCGTCGCGGACCGTTCAAGACAGCCCCGAGGTAATATTATGCCCTATCGCGCACCAGTTGCAGATTACGAATTTCTGTTCCGCCATGCGGTTGATTTTGATCGTATTGCAGCGACCGACAAGTTCGCGGAAGCAAGCGAAGACGTCGTCAGCGCCATCCTGACCGAGGCTGGAAAACTCTGCGAAGAGGTCATGGCGCCGCTTCAGCGGAACGGAGACCTAGAGCCCGCGCGTCTGGAAAACGGCGTGTTGCGTACCTCGCCAGGATTTAGCGACGGTTGGAACGCTATAGCTGAGGGGGGCTGGATCGGCATGAGCGCTGATCCCGAATATGGCGGTATGGGGCTGCCGATGACCTTGACCACTGCCGTCAACGAGATGATGTCTGCGGCCTGCCTGTCACTGCAACTGGCGCCGCTGATGACGCAGGGCCAGATCGAAGCACTGGAGCACCACGCAAGTGATGAGCTGAAGAACCTATACCTGCCCAAAATGATCGCTGGTGAATGGTCGGGCACGATGAACCTGACCGAGCCTCAGGCCGGATCGGATGTGGGTGCGCTGACGTCGAAGGCAGAATCGAATGGAGATGGCACCTATTCGGTGTCTGGTCAGAAGATTTTCATTTCCTGGGGTGACAACGATTTTGCTGAAAACGTATGCCATCTGGTGTTGGCACGCCTGCCCGATGCAGTTCCCGGAACCAAGGGAATATCGCTGTTTCTGGTGCCCAAGTTCCTGCCGGACGAGAATGGCAATCCAGGTGTGGCAAATGACCTGAAAGTGGTTTCGCTCGAGCACAAGATGGGCCTGCATGGTTCGCCAACTTGCGTGATGCAGTATGATGGCGCCAAAGGTTGGCTTGTGGGTAAGGAACATGGCGGAATGGCTGCGATGTTCACCATGATGAACAACGCGCGACTGGGCGTCGGAGGACAGGGTATCGGTGCCGCCGAAGGCGCCTATCAGCAGGCCCTGGAATATGCGCTTGAGCGGAAGCAAGGCAAGACACCTTCGGGCACAATCCTCGATCACGCCGATGTACGCCGGATGCTGATGAGTATGCGTGCGGATACTTTTGCTGCGCGTGCGATCATGCTTGCAAACGCAGCCGCGATCGATATGGCCAATGCAACAGGCGACGCGGACTGGGTTTCGCGCGCGGCCTTGTTGACGCCGATAAACAAGGCCTTCGGTACCGAAACCGGTATGCGGGTTTCGGAAGAAGGCGTGCAGGTCCATGGCGGTATGGGCTTTATCGAGGAGACCGGCGCGGCACAGTTCTATCGCGACGTCCGTGTGACCGCGATTTACGAGGGCACCAACGGCATTCAGGCCATGGACCTTGTCGCACGCAAGATGATGGATGGCGGCGAAGCGGCGTCCCGTTTGCTGGACGAAATCGAGGATCACGCCGAACGCGCGCGTGGGTCGATGCCGGAACTGGCGGGTCCTGTCTGGGAGGCCACGGAAAGCCTGCGTGAAACGACCGAGTGGTTGATATCGCAGTCCGACGTGAACACGCGATTTGCCGGCGCCGTGCCCTATCTGAAGGCATTCGCCCGCGTTTTGGGCGGTCACTATCACCTCAAGGCGGCCCTGGCCGAGCCAAACGGCACCCGTTTCAAGCTGGCACGCTTTTATATCAATGCGCTGTTGCCTGAGTTTTCGGGGCTTTTGGTTCAGGCGCAGAACGGTGCAGATGACGTCTTTGCTCTCAGCGCCGAGGAAATGGTAGCTGCCTGATGGACGGTGATACACATTTGACGATCCGCTATCCTTGGCCCGAGGCTCCGGCCCTGGGCGAGGCCGTTGAAATTGCCGAAGGCGTGCTTTGGATGCGGTTGCCGCTGCCTATGGCGCTGGATCACGTCAATATCTATGCGCTGGATGATGGCGACGGATGGACGGTGATCGACACTGGCATGTCCTCGAACAAGACGCGCCGTATTTGGGCGGACCTGATGGCGGGACCGCTGGGGGGCAAACCCGTGACGCGCGTGGTGGTGACCCATCACCATCCCGATCACGTTGGCAATGCCGGTTGGTTTCAATCTGAACACGGGGCCGAGCTGGTCACGTCGCGTACTGCATGGCTGTTTGCACGGATGCTGACGCTGGATGTGCAGGAAAACTGGCCGCAGGAAACGCTGGATTACTACCGAAGCGCCGGGATGGATGCCGATTTCCTTGCCAAAAGGATGACAGAACGGCCCTTCAATTTCTGCGACACGGTCTATCCGATGCCGCTGGGCTTTACTCGGATCAAACAGGGCAGTGTCATTCGTATGGGTGGGCGCGACTGGGATGTTCATATGGGCAATGGCCACGCTCCCGAACATGCAACTTTTTGGAGCCGTGACGATAATCTGGTGATCACGGGCGACCAGGTTCTCAGCTCGATCAGCCCCAATCTGGGCGTCTATGTTACCGAGCCCATGGCGGATCCCGTGGCGGAGTGGATGGAAGCCTGCGAGCGCCTGCAAGACCTGGCGCGCCCGGATCATATGGCGCTGGGCGGGCACAAACTGCCCTTTACCGGCCTGCCGGTCAGGATGAGGCAGTTGATCGACAACCACCACAGCGCGCTGGACCGTCTGCAGAATTATCTGGACCAGCCCAAAACCGCTGCTGAGTGCTTTGTGCCCTTGTTCAAACGCCAGATCGGTGAAGGAGAGTATGGGCTTGCTCTGGTCGAAGCAGTTGCACATCTGAACCATCTCTACCACATTGGTGCTGTTACCCGAACGCGGCGCGCGGACGGGGCGTGGGAGTTTCAGCGCAAAGGGTAGAAGGCATGGACAAGATCGAAACCTCAGCCGAGGCAGCGGAATCAGCAGCATTGCCCCGATGTTACGAGGTGCATGCCAACCCGGATGCGAAATCCGGCACCAAGGACCTGCCCGGCCAGTTGCAAAAGCCCGTAGCCACCAAAAGCTCGGCGCAATGGGCCTATGAACGGTTGATCCTGTATATCCAGAATTTCGAGAATACGCTGGATGCGGATCATGAGGTCGCCATGGGATTTACTGGCGGTGATGCCGGGGTAATGCGGATCGAAGGGATGGGCTATTTCGACCCTGATATCATCACTTTTTACGGCGCAGATGGGTCCGGGGCGCGAACCCAACTCGTGCAGCATGTCAGCCAGTTGAATGTAATGCTGCGAGCGCTGCCCAAGTCGGTCGAGGATAAGCCCGCCAATCGCATCGGATTCCGACTGGCGGCTGATCTGGAAGAAAACTGATAGCCTGACTTGCAATTCACGTCTGCGCAGCCTTGAATGAATCAATCATTTGGGGGGCGCAACGTGGCCACTTTCTCTGCCGTTACAAAAGCATACAAGGGCGCGTGGGCACGCCGCCGGGTCTTTGTGCCGATCTATGTCGCCGTGCGCCTGTTGCTGATTGCGCTGATTGCGCCGGGCGTGGCGATTGCGGTGAACCTAGCGGTTTCGCTCTCCAGTCAGACCGCCCTGACGGATCAGGATATTGCCGCGTTCATCCTGTCTCCGCTGGGGTTTGCGGTCGCAATCGCAATGCTCAGCCTGTTCCTGCTGGCCGAGGTCTTTGTCTTCTCGGTCATGGCCGGGTCGCTGAGGATGGGCGAAAGCGATCCGTGGCGCGCGGGGAGCGCGGCGATCAAGTTGATCCTGTCGCGCCTGCCTGCGCTGTTTGGATTTGCTGCACGCCTGGTTCTGCGGATCATCCTGTTGATCCTGCCTTTCGCCGCTATCGCTGCTCTGATCGCCTGGTGGACGCTGACCGAGTATGACATCAACTATTACCTGACCTTCCATCCGCCGTCTTTCTGGATCGCCGTTGCGCTGATCGGAGCTGTGGTGCTGGTCATGGCATGGGTGCTGATCCGCAAGCTGTCCGCATGGGCGCTGGGACTGCATCTGGTTCTGTTCGAAAACCTGCCACCGGCTGATGCTTTCCAGGTCAGCGCGGATCGGATGGAGGGCAAGCGCGGGCGGCTCAAGATCGCACTGGTGTTTTGGCTGGGGCTGAGGGCAGTTCTTGCCGCGCTGATCGCTTGGGGCGCGGGATCATTATTCGCGTTGGTGCCCCTGCAGGGGGCAGAGCATCTGCGGCTGGCGCTTGTCTACAGCCTCCTGGTCGCCGGGCTCTGGTCGTTGGCCGGGCTGGTTTTGGCAGCCACCGCGCTGGGAGCACTGGCGGTTTTGCTGGACGGTTTTTTCGAGATCCGGACCTCTGAACCACCACATCCCGCGCCAGGCAATCTGCGCATTGGTCTGCTGAGTGCTGTTGGCATTGCGGCAGTGGCGGTATTGGTCGGGCTCTGGTTCGGTCAATCCCTGCTGGAACGCGTTCAGGCCCCTGACAGGGCCGAGGTGATCGGCCACCGTGGTGCCGCTGCGTTACGGCCGGAAAACACCATGGCCTCGGTTCTGAAGGCGATTGAGGACGGGGCGGACTGGGTTGAAATCGACGTGCAGGAAACGGCGGATGATGAGATAATCGTCGCCCATGATAGCGATTTCATGAAGCTGGCCGGGGTGAACCTGAAGGTCTGGGATGCCACGATGGAAGACGTGGCCGAGATCGATATCGGCAGTTGGTATGACCCGGAATATGCCGATGAACGCACGCCAACGCTGCGCGACGTGCTGGCTGCGGCCAAAGACAGGGCCAAGGTGATCATCGAGTTGAAATATTACGGTCATGACGTCGATCTGGAAAACCGCGTTGCGGCCTTGGTCGAGGAATTCGGCATGCAGGATGACATCGCTACCATGTCGCTGAAATACCCTGCCGTGCAAAAGATGAAGGCTCTGCGTCCCGATTGGCGCGCGGGGGTTTTGGCGGCAACCGCTGTTGGCGATCTGTCGGGTCTCGAAGGGGATTTTGTGGCTGTCAACGCCGCCATGGCCACGCCGGGGCTGGTACGTTCGGTGCAGGCCGCGGGCAAGGATATCTATGTCTGGACGGTGAATGACCCGTTGCAAATGTCGGCCATGGCCTCGATGGGGGTGGATGGGCTGATCACGGACCGACCGGCAATGGCCAAAGAAGTCTTGCGTATCCGCGCTGAAATGGGGCCGGCAGAACGTCTGATGCTGTGGCTGGCAACGGTGCTCGGCATGGCCGTTGATACCGATGCGATGCGCGATGAAAGCCCGTAATCTGGCCGTTTCTCTGGCGCTGATCGCGGCGCCAGTCGGGGCGCAGGACTTTATGCGCAGTCTTGAGATGCCCGCCCATCGCGCGCTGATCGCACAGCGGGGCGCTGCGGAATTGACGCCATTTGAAACGGATGGCTGCTCGGGCGGGTTGTCAGCCAGTTGGCGCTTTGTGGCCGACACGTTTCCCAGCTTTCAGGCCCTGTTCGAGGCGCATCCCCCATGGGAGAGTTGCTGTGTCAGCCATGACCGGGCCTATCACCACGCGGGCGGAGGCCTGCGCCCCGAAGACAGTTATGACGCGCGCCTGTCAGCCGATGACAGCCTGAGAGCCTGCGTGCGACAACACGGGGATGAGAACGCCGAAATTTACGCCGAACGCTATGACATGACTTCGGATCAGATACGATCCGCCCATGCCATAACCGCCGAGGCCATGTATGGCGCGGTGCGATTGGGCGGGGCGCCCTGTTCGGGTCTGCCCTGGCGGTGGGGGTTCGGATATCGCGGGTGTTCGGTCTTTGATTCCGTGTCACCTGCGCCCGAATGACGTGGTGACAGGCCCGGGATTTTCGATTATCCAACGTATCAAACACGCGAATTAGGATTCTGAAAATCATGGCTGAACATAAGCACGGCGAAATGGACATCACCGTTCAAACCAAAACCTTCAACGGTTTCGTAAAAGCGACCACATGGTGCGTGGTGGCGATTGCTTTCCTTTGCCTGTTTCTGGCGGTTTTCGCCGCTTAATCCCGGGCGAGGCTGACCGCCGTGATCAGATTTGTGATTGCCTGCCTGCTGGCAGCAACAGTGGCTGGCTGTGCCGGTTCGCAGCGTCCGCAGGCCGATCAGACCGAAGTTGTGGCCCGTTCCTATCGTGATCCGGGACCATCAACACTGACGCTCTATACCATGATCAGCACCCGGACCGGTTCGGGGGCGCATACCTCGCTGATGATAAGCGGCAGCGAGAGGGTGATCTTTGACCCCGCAGGCTCGTTTCGCGCCGATGTAGTGCCGATCCGAAACGATGTTCTGTATGGCATCACGCCGAATGTCGAACGCGCTTATCGCAGCAGCCACGCGCGCGAAACGCATTATGCGCGTATCCAGACGATTCAGGTGACACCACAGCAGGCCGAAATTGCCCTGCAACTGGCCAAGCAGATGGGCCCTGTATCCGAAGCGTTTTGCGCCAACTCAACCTCGCAGCTATTGCAGCAGGTGCCGGGTTTCGAGCAGATCAATACGACCTTCTACCCGGTCAAGCTGTCCGATCAGTTCGGTGAACTCCCCGGCGTCGTGACCACCGAATACCGCGAGAATGACGATGCTGACCTGCAGGCCGGTTTGGCCTCGAACAATGCGCGCCTGAACCAGTTGGAAGCGGCTTCAACCCAATAGGTATAGCAAGCCATAGAGCGTGCCCGCCCCGGCAAAGATGGCAATGACCACGTTTTTTGTGATGACACCAACCGCCAAAGCAACCGCTGCGGCGGCCATGCGCGGCACGTCGGGCTGACCATCCGTTGCGGTTGGCCAGACCACCAGCGGCGCAATCAGGGCCGGGACGATGGCAACGGCGGTATAGCGCAGGTGGCGTAACAACCAGGGTGGCATCGGGCGGTCTCCGACGATGCCGATAAAGGTAAAGCGTAGGGCAAAGCTGCCAATCGCCAAGCCAACGATAATGCTCCACATGGTCACCGGATCAATCTGTGTCATGGCCTATTCCGCTCTAACATCAATTCGGCCTGCGCCCCTGCGATCATCCCGGCGGTCCCGGCGATCAGCAGGCCCAGGTTGAACGGCACGCCTACGGTCAACAGAGCGACGGTTATGGCGACTAAGGCGGCGATGACATGGGCAAGCGTCCTCATCATCGGCCCGATCATTGCCAGGAATGTGATCGGAAGTGCAAAATCCAGCGCCCAGCTTTCTGGAATCTGTGCGCCCAAAACTGCGCCCAGATAAGTTGCCAAAATCCAAAGCGGCGTGATCGGTGTGACCGAGCCAAAGAAATAGGCCATGCGCTGCGGCACGGTCATATCGGGCTCTTTTTCGAACTGTACAATGGAGCAGGCATAGGACTGATCGACCGTCAGATAGGCGGCGCAGGCCCGTTGCCACAGGGGGGCCGCCCCAAGATAAGGTGTCAGTGAGGCCGAATACATTGCCACGCGTAGGTTAACCGCCAGGGCCGATGCCAGAACGATCAGGCTGGGTGTGTTGTCCTGCAACAGCTGCAGGGCGGTGAACTGGGCCGCCCCGGCAAAGACAGCCGCCGAAAAGGCGATTGTCTGGATAATATCCAGCCCAGCCTCGGTCGCAAATACGCCGAAAAGGGTGCCGAACGGAATTGCCACAAAGATAAACGGCGCTCCATCGCGAAAACCCTTCCAGAAGTATGACTTGGATGTGGTGTAAGCCATGGCAAATTCCTATGGTATCGCCAACAGCAGTAGCGATCTTGGGAAAGGGTTGCAATTGGCCACGAAACCGGATGCCACCGACTACATCATCGCCCCTGATCCCGGCGCGGTTCGCCTGACCCGTGCGGTTGAAGGCATCGACCAGAATGGCGCGGTCAGCCGGATCTCGGTTGTCGAGGAACGCCCCCTGACGATTTTCCTCAACGCGCAGGAAATCGTGACTGCAATGACAATCGGCGATTACCCTGAATATCTGGCGCTGGGGTTCCTGCGCAATCAGGGGATGCTGTTAGCCGATGATGACATTACCGGCGTGGATTACGATGACGATCTGGAAACCGTGGTGGTGCGCACCGCGCGCGAAACCTCATATGAGGACAAGCTGAAGAAAAAGACCCGAACCAGCGGCTGCGCGGTCGGCACTGTGTTTGGTGACATGATGGAAGGGCTGGAGGACGTGCGCCTGCCGCAGGTTCAGGTCCGCACCTCATGGCTGTATGATCTGGCAGCCAAAATCAACCGAACCCCTTCATTGTATCTTGAGGCTGGTGCAATTCACGGCACGGTCCTGTGTCGGGAAAACCGGCCGTTGGTCTATATGGAGGACGTGGGCCGCCACAACGCGGTCGACAAGATTGCAGGCTGGATGCTGTCCGAAAGTGTAGGGGCCGAAGATAAGATCCTCTACACCACAGGTCGTTTGACCTCGGAAATGGTGATCAAGACCGCGATGATGGGCATCCCGGTGCTGGCGTCACGGTCAGGCTTCACCGCCTGGGGTGTCGAAATCGCGCGTGAGGTTGGCCTGACCCTGATCGGCCGCATGCGGGGGCAGCGGTTCGTGTGTCTTGCGGGCGAGGACCGGTTGGTGCGCGACGTCGACCCGTCGACAGTGGCGGTCGAAGATAAAAAGCATAGACGGAAGAGTGCGGAATGATTTTGGAAGTCTTTGGTTTATCTATTTTATTCGTCGCGACATTGGGCTTGCTGCCAATGATGGTCTATGTGTTCTGGCTCCTTGAGCGGTCGAAACGCGCGATCATTGAGGGTATGGCGCAATTGGACGTCAACCTGCGTAACCGTCTGGGGTGGGCGCCAGAGGAATACATCAGCATTTGGAACATCGCTGCCCCCTTTCGGCTTGGTTGGCAGGCATGGGGGGAGTTGTCTCAAAAACAAGCACTCGTGCTTCAGCGGGTTTTGATGCACGGTCTGCCAGAGTTTGCCGGGATACCAGATGAGGTCAGAAAGGCGGTGCGCACGTATCGGTGCTGTTTTGGTCTTATCTTTGCTGTTGGGGCCGTCTTAGTGTTTTTGCCAGCCCACTATAGCCTGAGTTACAAGGCGGCCGAATTGACGGGGTGGCCTGCAATTATTTGGTTTACAGCATTCGGATTGGCCGTCTGTCCATTGCTTTTCCTGCCCACCCAGAAATTCAGGAAATGGCCCGCGCTTGAGGAGATCAAATGACCCGCCCTCTCGGCATCATCCTCGCAGGAGGCCTTGCCACTCGGATGGGTGGTGGCGACAAAGGCTTGCTGACAGTCGGTGGGCAGAGCCTGCTGTCTCATGTCATTGACCGGTTTGGCCCGCAGGTGGTCGGTCTGGCGCTGAATGCCAATGGTGATCCCGAACGGTTCGCCGACCTCAACCTGCCGGTTCTTCCCGACACGATTGAAGGTTTCGCCGGGCCTCTGGCGGGTGTGCTGGCGGGGCTCGATTGGGCAGCAGAACAGGGGGCCGACAGTATCGTCACCGCCGCTGCCGACACGCCGTTTTTTCCGCGCGATCTTGTGGCGCGCCTAATGGATGCTGCTCAAGGGCAAACCCATCCGCTGGTGCTGGCGACTACGCCTCGAAACGGGGATGAAGCACTGAAATCCGGCGGCGGCAAACGGGTCAACCGGCATCCGACATTTGGCCTCTGGCCTGTCGCGTTGCGAGATGATTTGCGGGGCGCCTTGAATGACGGGCTGCGCAAGGTTGTGCTGTGGACCGATAAACATGATGGGCGTGAGGCGTTGTTTCCGGCTGAGCCGTTTGACCCCTTCTTCAATGTCAACACGCCCGACGATCTGGCGCGTGCGCAAAAGCTGCTGGAGCAGGCATGAAGGTCTATGGCGTCACCGGCTGGAAAAACGCGGGCAAGACCGGCCTGATGGAGCGTTTGGTGGCCGAGATCACCGCGCGTGGCTTTTCGGTTTCGACCGTCAAACATGCCCATCACGCCGCCGATGTCGACCAGCCCGGCACGGACAGTTTCCGCCATCGAGAAGCCGGTGCGTCCGAGGTGCTGTTGGCGTCCGGCAAGCGCATTGCGATGATGCAGGAACTGCGCGGCGCACCCGAGCCGCCTCTCTCTGATCTGCTGGCACGCTTGGCTCCGGTTGATCTTGTGCTGATCGAGGGGTTCAAACGCGAAGCCCACCCCAAGGTCGAGGCGTATCGGGTGGCCGCAGGAAATCCGTTGATTGCGGCCGAGAACGAAACTGTGCGCGCGGTTGCCAGTGACACAGAGCTGAACTTCGACCGTCCGGTTTTTGATCTGGACGACACCGCAGCCATCGCAGGGTTCATTCTGCAAGAGGTAGGATTATGAGCAAACCGGACATTGCCCCACCGCCCTTGCGCAACGATTGTTTTGCCTTGCCTGCGGGCGTGAGCTGGACGCCGGTTGACAAAGCGTTGGCCCTGCTGCGCGACCGCCTTTCGGTCGTGATGGGGGCTGAAACCGTTCCGTTGGCACAAGCCGCAGGTCGGATTTTGGCCGCCGATGTTTATGCCCAACGTTCGAACCCGCCGCAGGCAAATACGGCGGTAGATGGCTATGGCTTTGCCGGTCCGGTTCCGGATGGGCCGCATGTGATGCCGCTGCAAGACGGGCGTGCTGCGGCTGGTGTTCCCTTTGATGGTCAGCTTGCGCCCGGCCACGCCATACGGATTCTGACTGGTGCGGCCCTGCCCGATGGGGTGGACACCGTTATTCTGGAAGAGGACGTGACAGTTCAGGACGGGCATATCGCCTTTCGCGGCCCCCTGAAACAGGGTGCCAATACCCGCAATGCGGGCGAAGATGTGGTTGGAGGTGATCTGGCTTTGCCCGCTGGACGCCGGTTGACACCTGCCGATCTGGCCCTTCTCTCCGCGACGGGTGCTGGTGATCTGCTGGTTCGCAAAGCTCTGCGGGTAGCCGTCCTGTCAACGGGGGATGAGCTAGTCGAGGCCGGCGAGGTTGCTGAGCCAGGGCAAATCTACGATGCCAATCGCCCAATGTTGCTGGCTCTGATCCAGCGGATGGGATTCCAGCCACTGGATATGGGCCGCGTTGCCGATGATCGTGAAACCCTGCGCGAGCGGCTGAACGAAGCTGCGAAAGAGGCGGATGTTGTTCTGACTAGCGGCGGCGCGTCGGCAGGGGACGAAGACCATGTCTCCGCGCTGTTGCGGCAGGCCGGAGCGATGCAGGAATGGCGTATTGCCCTGAAACCGGGGCGACCTCTGGCTTTGGGGATTTGGGACGGAGTGCCGGTTTTCGGACTGCCCGGCAATCCAGTAGCGGCATTGGTCTGCACCCTAATCTTTGCCCGCCCGGCGCTGGGCCTGATGGCTGGCGAGGGCTGGCGGGACCCGCAGGGGTTCGATCTGCCAGCCACCTTTGATAAGCGCAAGAAACCCGGGCGGCGGGAATATCTGCGGGCCCGCATCCGAGACGGAAAAGCCGAAGTTTTCACTTCGGAAGGGTCCGGGCGGATCAGCGGGCTAAGCTGGGCCGAAGGGCTGGTCGAGATCGAAGACGGAGCGCGCCACATCCAACCGGGTGATCTTGTCCGATTCATCCCCTATGGAAGTTTCGGAATCTAGTCGAAGGTTCCGGCCACACGCCCCAGCAACATGAAGGCCCGCGCGGTTCTTGTATCACCCAAAGCGGTCAGCTCTGCATCGCTGGCACGGGGTTCAAACTCGATGATCATGTGATCGAACCTGCGTAGAAAGTGATGGGCGGCGTCCCGGAAAATGGGATCCTGCTTCATCCGGGCCGAAGTCAGCGCCAGCGAGGAGCGGTCGCGAATGCCGCCCAAGGCCGCGACAGCCCGTCCGCGCCCACCCTGCGCAAATTGCCGCCAGATCTCGGGGCGGGCCATGTCAGGGCGCAGGTCATCCATATAGATGCCCTCTTGGCTGAGCAGGGTCAGCACGTCCTGAGAGGCCTGTACAAGCTTGGCTGTCTTGCGGTCCTTGAGCGCCAGCCGTAGGGCATCAAAGCCTTCGGTATCTTCCTGTGTTTCCGGAAAATTCAGCGCACGGATAAAGATGTCGGTGCCAAGCGGGGGCACGATATCCCCAGCTTGTGTACCCAGTTCCAGTGAAGTCTGATCGCCGTTCCCCACGGCTGTCGGTTGCTGTGCGGGTTCCCTGCGCTTGGTTGAAAACGTGGCCAGCGCGCTATCGGCTTTCTTGGCCGTTTCCGCGATCTGATCCAGCTTTTTGGATACGGCTGGCTCATAGGTGCTGGAAGATCGCTGTTGCTGAGCGATATATGCGTTTCGGATGGCGTCAATCGAGGTTTGTAGTCGTGCGCTTTCCTCGCGCATGATCCGGCTGGCGCGCATGGCCATTGCTGCGACCCAGATCATCGCCACCGGCATAAAGACCGCCAGCAAGGTCACGACAAAGCCTCCGCCGTCGACCTCGTCGGGCAGCACCAGAAAAACAACCGAGACGATCAGCCAGATCACGCTGAGGGCGACGGCTGCAATTTCGATCTCGGTTATCGAAGGCTTGGTTGGCCTATCATATATGCCCAGTGAGGTTGGCCGATTGGCTTCCTGCTCTGGCGTGGGCTCGGACATTGGGAACGCTCCGGGGCTCAGGCGTAGGTGATGCTCAGGACTTCATAAGAACGTACGCCGCCAGGTGTGCGTACCTCGACACTGTCGCCTTCGTCCTTTCCAATCAGGGCGCGGGCAATAGGGGATTTGATGTTCAGCAGGCCGGCTTCGATATTGGCCTCATATTCCCCTACAATCTGCCAGGTCTTTTCCTCGTCAGTGTCTTCGTCAACAAGCGTGACCTTGGCGCCAAATTTGATAGCACCGGACAGTTTGGCAGGGTCGATCACATCGGTCAGTGAAAGGATGCCTTCCAACTCTTTGATGCGACCTTCGATAAAACCCTGCTTTTCCCGGGCCGAATGATATTCGGCGTTTTCTTTCAGGTCACCCAGTTCCCTGGCCGAGGCGATGGCTTCGATAATAGCTGGCCGCTCGACGGATTTTAGGTTCTTGAGTTCGGCCTGAAGCGCAGCATTGCCCGCAGGCGTCATGGGAATTTTTTCCATATTCTTGTCGTCCACGCTGAAATTGTAACGCCCCGCCGCATGGAACCAGCGTCGGGGCGATTTGATGGGTTGGCAAATACCTGACCCAAATGATGCGTGAAATGCAAGAGGTCAAAGAAGACAGCAAGCAGGATTTGCGACTTAACGCCGTTGAATTGGGCGCCGTGGGCACCTGTTACGCTGTCCAAACAGCTGACCGCGCTGCCATTTCCAGGTGGTTGAGGCCATCCAGAGTGTTTCAAGCATATTGCACCACCTCAAACTCGATGCCGTTCTCATCATCGAAATAGAACCGCCTGCCGGGCTCGTAATCTGCATGCGACTTGGGGGTGAAACCTGCTTTGACCACCTTGTCTTCGGTTGCGTCGATGTCTTCGACCAGAACGCCGACATGATTCAGCCCCCCGATGATGTCATAGCTGCTTTCACCCGATGGTTTGGGATCGCTGGGTGCATAAAGCGCCAGGTAGGTATGTGCGCTACCGACATGCACGGTATAGCCACCCGCGATTGCAGGGCCTTCCCAGCGGGTTTTCCAACCGAAGACGTCCTGCATCCATTTTGCCGAAGCCTGCGGGTCGCGGACGGTGAAATTGGTGTGTTCAAGTGTCGCCATCATGGGATCTCCTATTCAATTTGAGGCTTGTCCCGACTCACCGTAATTTCTAAACCTAACTTTAGGTCAAGGAATTTTTTGAGGGCGAGATGGCGATTTCAGAGGGGCTGGCAATAGGCGCTTTGGCCCAGCGCACCGGGCTGGCGGTTTCAGCGATCCGATATTACGAGGCGCAGGGTCTGATCGCCCCATGGCGCAATGCGGGTGGGCAGCGGCGATATCAGCGCGCCGACATAAGACGGTTGAGTTTTGTGATGATAGCGCAGCAATTCGGACTAACCCTGCCCGAAATCCGAGAAGTCCTGTCCGGCTTGCCCGGAAATCGTACACCAACGCCGCAGGATTGGAAAAACATCAGCAAGGATCTGCGGTCGCATCTGGATCAGCGAATCGATACGTTGATGCGCCTGCGTGACAATCTGGACGGATGCATTGGTTGTGGGTGCCTTAGTTTGCCCAAATGTGCTCTTTACAATCCTGATGACCGTGCCAAATCCAAGGGAAGTGGCCCCAGATACCTGATGGGTGACACTCCGGACACGTGATCTGCCGCATAGCGGCATAGTTACGCCGTGTTTCGATTGACCTGTGGCTTTCCCAGCATGTAATCAGCCGTGAAACAAAATTGCGCCGACCGTGCGTTAGATGCGCCAATTCGGAAAGTTAGCGAAGGAGCCCGCAATGGCCGAGATTGAACGCGAAGCGATGGAATATGACGTGGTGATCGTGGGCGCCGGCCCCGCGGGACTGTCGGCGGCCATCCGTCTGAAACAGCTGGATGCCGATTTGAACGTCGTCGTTCTGGAAAAGGGCTCGGAGGTGGGTGCGCATATCTTGTCAGGTGCGGTGCTGGACCCGTGCGGCCTGGATGCGCTGATACCGGACTGGAAGGAAAAAGGTGCGCCGCTGAACACGCCGGTTACCGAAGATAACTTCTATATGCTGGGTGAGGCCGGAAAAATCCGCATTCCGAACTTCCCGATGCCGCCGCTGATGAACAACCACGGCAACTATATCGTGTCGATGGGCAATGTCTGCCGCTGGATGGCTGAACAGGCCGAAGAGCTGGGCGTGGAAATCTTCCCTGGCATGGCCTGTTCCGAGCTGGTCTATGGCGACAATGGTGAAGTCAAAGGCGTTGTTGCCGGTGTCTTCGGCCTTGAGGCCGATGGCTCCTACGGCCCGAACACCGAGCCGGGCATGGAGCTGCACGGCAAATATGTCTTCTTGTCCGAAGGTGTGCGCGGGTCGCTGTCCAAGGAAGTGATCGCGAAATACGATCTGCAAGCCGGAAAAGAAGTCCAGAAATACGGCGTCGGCATGAAAGAGATCTGGGAGATCGACCCGGCCAAGCACAAGGAAGGCACCGTCACCCATACGATGGGCTGGCCCCTGGGCAGCAACGCGGGCGGCGGGTCGTTCATCTATCACCTGGAAAACAATCAGGTCTATGTCGGGTTTGTGGTTCACCTGAATTACAAGAACCCGCACCTGTACCCCTATATGGAATTCCAGCGCTTTAAGCATCATCCGATGGTGGCCGAGCTGCTGAAAGGCGGCAAGCGCGTGGCTTATGGCGCTCGTGCGATTACTGAGGGTGGATATCAATCGATGCCCAAGCTGGTCGCGCCAGGCGTGGCGCTGCTGGGCTGTTCGGCGGGCATGGTCAATGTGCCGCGCATCAAGGGCAACCACAACGCGATGCTGTCTGGCAAAGCTGCGGCCGAGGCGGCATTTGATGCCATCAAAGCCGAGCGTTCGGGCGATGAATTGACTGTCTATGAAGCAGATGTTCGCGAAGGCGCCATCGGAAAAGACCTCAAGAAAGTGCGCAACGTCAAACCGATGTGGTCGAAGTGGGGTCTGATGCCCTCGCTGGCGTTGGGCGGTTTGGACATGTGGACAAACACTCTGGGCTTTTCGCTGTTTGGCACTCTGGGCCACGGCAAGAACGACGCGGAATCGACTGAAGAAGCCAGTAAACATAAACCGATCGACTATCCAAAGCCGGATGGCACGCTGTCCTTCGACCGCCTGACCAACGTCTCGTTCGCGATGACGAACCACGAGGAAAGTCAGCCTTGCCATCTAAAACTGTCGGACCCGGCGATTCCGGTCAGTGTCAATCTGCCCGAATTCGACGAACCGGCACAGCGCTATTGCCCGGCGGGGGTGTATGAGATGGTCGAGGATGAAAATGGTCCGCGATTCGTGATCAACTTTCAGAACTGCGTTCACTGCAAGACCTGCGACATCAAAGATCCCAGCCAGAATATCACCTGGACCACGCCGCAGGGAGGGGATGGTCCGAACTATCCCAATATGTAAGCGAAAAATGGGCAATGGCGGCGTCGTGAAGGCTCTGCCATTGCCTCTTTCTGGTCAAAGCCCTAGCTTATTGCGCAACCGACAATCGCAAGGCAGGAATTTGGTGACTTTTCTCATTTGTCGCACAGCGCTGGCTGTGCTGTTTACCACGTCATTCGCCATTCCGGCTTATGCCGACACTGGGTTCGGTGCGTATCTTGCCGGGCGTCAGGCGATTTTTCAGGACGACTATACGGCGGCTGAGAAATACTTTGCGCAAGCATTGCGCGCAGATCCTCAAAACGACCGGTTGCTGGAGAATGTCGTCGTTGCGCGCTTGTCGCTGGGCGAGGTTAAGCGCGCTTTGCCGATTGCCCAAACCATCGAAGAGTTAGGCCTGCCTAACCAGCCCGCGAAAATGGCGATTGCCGCTAATCTGGTGGCTGAAGGCAAGCTGGATGAACTGCTGGCCCGCGACCCCGAAACGCAAGGCGTCGGGCCGCTGGTTGACGGGTTAATATTGGGCTGGGCCCATATGGGCCAGGGTGCGATGACCAGCGCGCTGGAGCAGTTTGACCAAGTTGCAGCGCAGGAAGGTCTGCGCGAGTTCGCGCTTTACCACAAAGCTTTGGCACTGGCCTCAGTCGGAGACTTTGAAGGCGCCGAGGCAGTCTTTGCGGCCGATAACGGTGTTGTGGCGCGATTTACCCGCCGCGCAGCGCTGGCACGGACCGAGGTTCTGTCGCAGCTGGACCGCAATGAGGATGCGCTGCAGTTTCTGGATGACGTGTTCGAGTCCGGCTCTGATCCCTCGATAGAAGGGTACGAATCGCGTCTGAGCGCTGGCGAAACGCTGCCCTTTACTCATGTCCGCACATCGCAGGACGGTATCGCAGAAGTGTTCTTTTCCGTGGGAGCCGCGCTCAGCAGTGAGGCGGCTGAGAATTACGTCCTGCTTTATGCGCAGGTCGCAGCCTTTCTGCGCCCGGATCACGTGGACGCAATCTTGTTGAGTGCCGAACTTTTGGACGAGTTGGAGCAATACGATCTTGCCGTCGAGGCCTATCGCAAAGTGCCCGCGAGCAGCAGTGACTATCACGCTGCTGAACTGGGCCGGGCCGAGGTGCTTGTCACGGCAGGCAAAACCGATGCGGCGGAAGAAGTCTTGCAGACCCTTGCGACGCAGAGACCGGATCTGCCAAGTGTTCACGTGGCGCTGGCTGATTTGCAAAGACGTGAAGAAAACTATGCTGCGGCTGTCGAAACCTATAGCACAGCGATTGAATTGATTGATGCTGATGGTGGCGGCAACTGGTTCCTGCACTACGCCCGTGGTATCTCGTACGAGCGACTAAAGCAGTGGGACAATGCTGAGGCCGATTTCCGCCGTGCGCTAGAACTTAACCCCGACCAACCGCAGGTCCTGAATTATCTGGGTTATTCGCTTGTAGAACGGCGCGAAAATCTGGACGAAGCGCTTGGCATGATCGAACGCGCCGTCGCCGCACGCCCTGGTAGCGGCTATATCGTCGACAGCTTGGGATGGGTTCTGTTTCGACTGGGCCGCTATGAAGAGGCGGTCGAGCATATGGAGCGTGCCGTCGAGCTGATGCCGGTAGACCCAGTGGTGAATGATCACCTGGGTGACGTTTACTGGGCCGTGGGCCGCGCACGCGAAGCCGAGTTCCAGTGGAAGCGGGCATTGTCTTTCATTGACCTCGAAGACGCCGATGGTGAGGCCGACCCCGAGCGTATTCGCCGCAAGATCGAGGTCGGGCTGGACGAGGTTCTGATCGAAGAAGGTGCCGCGCCGCTGAAGATCGCCAATGAAGGCTAAGGCTTTCGCGCCCGCCAAGATCAACCTTACCTTGCACGTCACCGGCCAGCGCGTGGACGGCTATCACCTGTTGGATTCGCTCGTGGTGTTTGCCGATCTGGGCGATACGCTGCATTTCACCGCAGGTGAGGCGCTGTCGATCTCTGTCACCGGCGAACATGCGGTGGGTGTGCCAAGCGATAGTCGCAATCTGGTGTGGAAAGCCGCCGAGGCTGCAGGCTGGACTGGGCATATTGACCTGAACAAAGTGCTGCCGCATGGAGGCGGGATCGGTGGCGGTTCTTCCGATGCCGCCGCAACTTTGCGGATGATCGAGGGCCAGGGTGGGCACGTCCCGCCAGAAACAGCACTGCGCCTGGGTGCGGATGTCCCTGTCTGCATGGCAGCCAGATCAAGCCGTATGCGTGGGATCGGAGAGTGTCTGAACCCGGTCACCCTCCCACATCTACCAGCCTTGCTGGTCAACCCGGGTGTAGAGGTTCCAACGCCTGCGATATTCGCGGCTTTGGAATGCAGGGAAAACCCGCCCATGGCAGAGGATATCCCGGTATTTGAGGGGCCTCAGGATTGCGCCGAATGGTTGGGAAAACAGCGAAACGACCTGGAAAGTCCGGCCACATCTCTGGCTCGCGACGTCGCGCAGGTGCTGGACGCACTAAAGGATACAAAAGAGACGCTGTTGTCGCGCATGTCAGGGTCAGGATCGACCTGTTTCGCGCTGTACCCGACGATGAAAGCTGCCCATTTCGCCGCCTATGAGATTGGCGCAGCCCACCCCAACTGGTGGTGCCGTGCGGTTCAGCTTAACTAAGGCGCGCGACAACGAAGTCTGCCAAATCGCTCAGCAGGGTGCGGATCTCATGGTCGGGCAGGATGCCTAGCGACGCCTTAGCCTTGTTGGCCCAGCCAAGCGCATCTTTTCGCGTCGCCGCAAGCGTGCCGTATTTACCCATGAGACCAAGAGCGGTTTCGAGGTCACCGCTCTCTTGACGGCCCCGGCCTATGGTGCGCTGCCAGAAGGCGCGTTCTTCGGGGGTGGCCTGCGCCACCGCCTTGATCACTGGCAGCGTCAGCTTACGCTCGCGAAAGTCGTCGCCGACATTCTTACCGGTCGCTTTGCTGTCGCCCTGATAATCCAGCAGGTCATCAGCGATCTGGAAGGCAATCCCCAGCGCATCGCCATAATCGAAGAGCGCCTTGACCTGGGCCTCTGACGCTTGGGCGATGACCCCGCCCACCTCGGTTGCGGCTGAGAACAAGGCTGCGGTCTTGCCGCGCACAACCTGAAGATAGATGGCCTCATCCGTGCCCAGATCGGTTGCAGCAGTCATCTGTAGCACTTCGCCCTCGGCGATTGTGGCAGACGCATTGGCAAGGATGTCCAGAACCCTAAGAGACCCGGTCTCGACCATAAGCTGGAAGCTGCGCGAGAACAGGTAATCCCCAACCAGAACGCTGGATTTGTTGTCCCAAAGCAGATTCGCTGTTGGCCGTCCGCGCCTTTGTGCGCTTTCGTCAACAACATCGTCATGCAACAAGGTCGCGGTGTGGATGAACTCAACCGTTGCCGCCAGACGCAAATGATGGTCCCCGGCATAGTCGAACAGCCGCGCCGCGGCCAGTGTCAGCATCGGACGCAGGCGCTTGCCACCCGCTTCGACCAAATGTGCGGTGACTTCGGGAATGCGGGGCGCGTGTTCTGAGGCCATGCGCGTGCGTATCAGGTCATTGACCGCGTCCATTTCACCCGAAAGAATCTCGGCCAGCCGCTCATGCGGTTTTGAGACTGTGCTGATGTTCATCACACTCCTGATACAAGGCTCGACTTCCGCCTCACCTTGCCCTTACATCCATCCCCATGAAAGAACTTTTGCGCAGCACTGATCCGACGATCCTGGCCTTTGCATCCGCCCTACTTCAGGGCGAGGATATAGACTGCTTTCAGATGGACGTAAATATGAGCATCCTAGAAGGCGGCATCGGTATTTTCCCGCGTCGCCTTATGGTGCGGGCAGATGATTTGACCCGCGCGGAACGGGTGATGCGCGACAATGAGATCCCGCTGGGCCGATGACGCAATTCACTGACCCAGAGCTAAGTTTGAACGACTTTTTGAATGGGCGCGTTCGGCTTTGGCAGCCCCTGTCCGGCTATCGCGCCGGGGTCGATCCTGTCTTGCTGGCGGCAGCGGTACCGGCCAAGGCTGGGCAATCCGTGCTGGAGCTGGGATGTGGCGCTGGTGCCGCCATCTTGTGCCTGATGGCGCGCGTGCCGGGATTGAACGCCACGGGTGTTGAGCTGCAATCGCCCTATGCCGATCTGGCCACCCGCAACGCGGATCAGAATGCGCAGGCGCTGACAGTGGTGCAGGCCGATCTGAGCAAACTGCCAACTGAGCTGAAACAACAGCAGTTCGATCATGTGATTGCGAATCCACCCTATTACTTGGCCGGTGCCCACAGCCCTGCGGCGGACTCAGGTCGCGGAATTGCCTTGGGCGAGGATACCCCGTTGTGCGATTGGTTCGATTGTGCGGCAAAGCGCCTTGCACCGCGGGGCTATCTGCACATGATCCAAAAGGCCGATCGGTTGCCCGACATGCTGTCAGCCTGTGCGGGGCGGCTTGGCTCAGTCGAAGTTCTGCCCCTGGCCGCGCGGGCAGGTCGGAAGGCTGAATTGGGGATCATTAGGGCCAGAAAAGGCGGTCGGTCTGCGTTTCAACTGCATGCCCCGCTGATTTTGCACAAGGGTGTGCGCCACGAAAAAGACGGCGAAAGTTATACCTCTCAGATATCGTCCGTTTTGCGCGACGGTGCTGCGCTGAACGGGTTTTCGGATCAATAGGCGCCAACCAGCCGAATTTGTCAGATTTATTATAGAATCTGTGCGTCTGCAGCGTGACAGGCTGGAAACGATGTGCTCAACTTCCTACGTTATTCAGAGACACCAATGAAGGAGTATCGCCATGAGCGTGAGCGCACATCTGACGGAACTGAAGAAGAAGCACGAAACTCTCGGTCTCGAAGTAGAACAAGCCCAGCGCGCGCCAGGCATCGACGATCTCCATATCGCTCAACTCAAGAAACAGAAGCTGAGGCTTAAGGAAGAGATAGAGCGACTTTCCAGTTAACTTTTAAGGCTGGCGCGCGCGGCGATGGCCGCGCCGCCGGTGACCAGGACGGCTGCGATTGCCAGGCCCCAGGATGGGGCTGCGATCCTGGCAACCACCAAAACGACGGTAGACAACAGGGGCGCTGCATAAGACGCGGTGCCAAGAATCTGAATGTCGCCTTGTTTGACCCCGATATCCCAGACATAGAACGCCAGACCGACAGGCCCCAACCCAAGTGCCGCGATCGAGGCCCAGCCAAAGGCCGTGTCCGGCCAAACGGTTTCTTCGATGGCTAGATGCAGACCACCCGAGGCGATGGCGGTAAAGATGCAGAACACAGCGACAGAGCTTGTGGGGGTATCCCCAAGACGACGGGACATAACGGAATAGCCCGACCAGGTCAGAGCACACAGCAGCGCCAGCCCGTAACCGGGTAGGTGGCTGGCCTGAAATCCTGCGCCACCACCCCCGGCGATGATCACAGCGGCCCCAGCAAAGCCCAGGCAGGCTCCGATCAGGTGCCCTGCACGCAGATGCTCGCCCGGTAGCAAACCTGAGAACAGCACAATCAACAGGGGCCAGAGATAGGCAATCAGCCCGGCCTCGGCTGCAGGGGCCATGCGCAGGGCCGAGAAGTAGAGTGCGTGATAGCCAAACAACCCGATGGTGCCAAACAGATAGGTGGTCCAACGCACGGACCGCAACTGCCCCAGCCCACCATTGGCCCAGGCCCAGACCAGCCCCAGCGTACCCCCGATCGAGAAGCAGATCGTATTCAGCAACAGCGCAGGAACCGGTGCTGAACCGACGGTGAACAGGGCTAGAAGGGACCAGAGTAAAACGGCGACAAAACCGATAGTAGTGGCGCGGTTTCGGGTCATGCGGCTGACAGGTCCTCGACTGGAATGATGTCGAACTCATCGGATATATGTGCGGTCTTTTCAATCTCGGCCAGAAACCAATCCCGAAACGCCGCAATCTGAGGGCGGTTCTCGGCCCCCGAGAGGCACAGGAAGCGAAAGCGCCCCTTTGTTTCGATGGCGGTCTTGAAAGGTGCGACCAGCGTGCCTTCGGTCAGATCTTTCAGGATCATGGCCCGGCGGCCAAGCGCGACGCCAACGCCCGCAACAGCCGCGTCAATTGCGTGATCGGCGTTCGAAAACTCGGCACCATGGGTCGGGGTATGTGCGATGCCCACGGCCCTGAACCAGGCGGGCCAATCACTGGGTGGGGTCAGAAAGCGGATCGAGGCGTCATGGATCAACGGTGCATCCCGCAGGCTTCCCGGCGTGGTGAACTGGCGGGCGAGCTCGGGCGTCATGACCGGCGTCAGCCATTCCCGGCGCACTGGCACGGAATACAGCCCCTTATCCGCACCTTCGCCAAATCGAATGGCCACATCCACATCATCCCGTTCAAGGTCGATGATGCGTAACGTGGCCGAGAATTTCAGATCTATTTCGGGATGTGCGCGGGCAAATTCGTACAGGCGGGGCGCCAGCCATTTGGCCGTCAGGGCAGGGCCCGCTGTGACGGTCAGGCTAGTGTCGTCACCCTGTCTGCTCACGGCGCGCCATGCGGCTTGTAACGTGGCAAATCCATCCGCGGCGCCCGGGGCCAGGGTGCGCCCAGTCTCTGTCAGCTCCACCGCGCGGTTCAGGCGGTGAAACAGAGGGCGGCCCAAATGCTCCTCAAGGGATTTGATCTGAAAGGACAGGGCCGCAGGCGTTACATGCAGCTCTGCCGCGGCTTTGGCAAAAGACATGTGCCGGGCGGCGGCATCAAAGGCACGCAAAGCGGTCAAGGGCGGCAGGTAGTCGCTCATAGTATAGAAATTCTTAACTGAATGTTCAAAAAAGCTCGTTTGCGGCTTTGCCAACTAGAGTTCATATTGCTCATAAGTCAAGGAAAACTGTTTTGAATTGAGAGGCTGCCATGATTGAGATGACAACAAATCCAGCTGCACAATCGGCGATTCTGCGCGCGCATGAGGCGCGGGGCAAAGCGGTTCTGAATGTGTTGAAGTGGATTTTCGGTTCCCGCTGATCGCAGCGCGCGCGGTCTTACGGGATAAAAGAAGGGCCGGTTCTGCTTAGAACCGGCCCGCTTGCATTTTGGCAGCCAACTTAGGCGAAGAACTGAGCACCATTGGCCGAGATGGTCGATCCGTTGATGAATTGCGAGTCTTCAGAGGCCAAGAAAGCAACGCAGCGTGCGATCTCTTCCGGTTCGCCCAGTCGGCCCGCCGGAATCTGGCTGATGATGGAATCACGAACCTTCTCGGGGACAGCCATGACCATTTCGGTTGCGATATAGCCGGGGCAGATAGCGTTGGCGGTGATGCCCGCGCGCGCGCCTTCCTGCGCCAGCGACTTCACGATTCCCAGGTCACCCGCCTTGGTTGCGGCATAGTTCACCTGAGCGAACTGACCCTTTTGACCGTTGATCGAGCTGATGACGATGACACGGCCAAACTTGCGCTCACGCATGCCAGGCCAAACCGGGTGAACGGTGTTGAATACGCCGGTCAGGTTGGTGTCGATCACCTGATGCCACTGCTCGGGTGTCATTTTGTGGAATGGGGCGTCCTTGGTGATGCCGGCATTGGCAACAACGATGTCGATCGGGCCAATCTCGGCTTCGACCTTTTCGATGCCCGCTTTGGATTCGTCATAATCCGCAACGTTCCATTTGTAGGTGGCGATTCCGGTCTCGTCGGTGAAATTCGCGGCGGCTTCGTCGTTCCCCGCGTAGGTGGCTGCAACATTGTACCCTTCGGCCTTAAGCGCCTTGGAAATTGCTGCGCCAATGCCGCGGGAACCGCCGGTGACGAGTGCTGTTCGTGCCATTTAGGAATCCTCCAATTTAAGTCGTCTTGGTAATGCTGTTACTATTCCGAACCAACCAGCGCAACAATATTGCGCAGGCAAGTTGCCGCAGCGCTGGGGTTTTTGGTTTCGCCTCAGGGTAGTGTGAGGCCACGATCTTTACCCAATGCACGGCAATAGTCGATCCAGTCCTTATTTTCGTTCAGCAGAGCCAAATTGCCAAAGCGAACGTGCCATGTCTCGGACAATCGAACCTGCGCGGACTGGATGTGTTTGTAGGGGTTCTTAATGCCTTCTATTGCGGCCTGATCACGAGCTTCCACAACGAATAACGCCGCGCTGGCAAGCACGGCGTCTGTGGTTGTTTGGTCCTTGTTCCGGCGTGCTCTCAGATCGGCCTGCTCTGTAAAGATGACGCTGCACTCCGTCAGGCTGGTCGAAAGCGGTTGACGGTTCTGTGCGTCTGCGGCCCCTGCAAAGCAAATCACAAGGGCCGAAATAAGAGTGGGCCGAGAAGGCATTGTTAGATCAGTCGCGCTCGACACATAGGGCGACGCCCATGCCGCCACCGATGCACAGAGTCGCCAGACCTTTTTTCGCGTCCCGCCGCTTCATTTCGAACAACAGAGTGTTCAGAACGCGGCAGCCCGAGGCGCCGATCGGGTGACCGATGGCAATGGCGCCGCCATTGACGTTCACGATGGACGGGTCCCAGCCCATGTCTTTGTTCACTGCACAAGCTTGTGCGGCAAAGGCTTCGTTGGCTTCGATCAGATCCAGATCGTCAACCGACCAGCCCGCCTTTTCCAGCGCCTTGCGCGAGGCATAGATCGGGCCGACGCCCATAATCGACGGGTCCAGACCAGCGGTAGCATAAGATGCAATCCGCGCCAGAGGCTCAATCCCGCGCTTTTCGGCATTTGCCGCCGACATCAGCAGGGTCGCAGCCGCGCCGTCGTTCAGGCCCGAGGCATTGGCGGCGGTGACCGATCCGTCCTTAGCAAAAGCCGGGCGCAGTTTGGCCATGGCTTCCATGGTTGCGCCGTGGCGGATGTATTCGTCCTTGTCCATCACGATGTCACCCTTGCGGGTCTTGATGGTAAAGGGGGTGATCTCATCGGCGAATTTGCCTGCCTTCTGCGCAGCTTCGGCCTTGTTCTGGCTTGCGACGGCGAATTCATCCTGCATATCGCGGCTGATCTGCCACTTTTCAGCAACGTTTTCGGCGGTTTGACCCATGTGATACCCGTTGAACGCATCCCACAGTCCATCGCGGATCATTGTGTCGATATACTTCATGTCGCCCATCTTTTGTCCGGCGCGCAGAGCGGCGGCATGGGGCGACAGGGTCATGTTCTCTTGTCCGCCAGCAGCGACGATATCAGCATCGCCCAGTTGGATATGCTGTGCGCCCAGTGCCACGGCGCGCAGGCCGGATCCGCAGACCTGGTTGATGCCCCAGGCCGCGCTTTCTTGCGGCAGACCGGCGTTGATATGTGCCTGACGCGCCGGGTTCTGACCCTGGGCTGCGGTCAGAACCTGACCCAAAATTGTCTCGCTGACTTCGCCTTTTTCGATTCCGGCGCGTTCGACAACGGCTTCAAGAACGGCTGTGCCCAAATCATGGGCTGCGGTGTTCGCAAACGAACCACCAAAGCTGCCGACGCCTGTACGTGCGGCGGATGCGATAACTACATTGGTCATTATGATCAGTCCTTTACCGTCATGGTCCGGCGGAATGTCTGACGGCGCAGGTCGAGAGGTTCCCCCCGCAACAAGAGCGCCCCGTAATCCCCCGCTCAAGTATCACTGCAATAGCGCAATGCTGCATTTGCAGCAACGGGCAGCTTGTCTCAGGACCCAAGGTCCCTAGTTTTTTGGGGTTAACCCGCCGATTTCTGTTCGTTTTCCGTTTTCCAGGGCGCAGAAACCGTAGGTGCGCCGAACAGAAATCCTTGCAGACAATCGACGCCATTGGCCACCAAAAACTCAGCATCCGCCTTGGTTTCGACCGATTCGGCCGTGACCAGAATCTCAAATTCCCTTGCTACTGCGATCAGGGCACGAACCAGCGCCTGATTATCCGGGTTTTCACTGATGCCGCGGATGAACTGGCCATCAATCTTGGCGGCATCAAAAAGAAACTCGCGGAAATGGCGGAAGCAGAAATTGCTGGCCCCAAAATCATCCAGCGCAAATGCAACGCCACGTGGTTGCAACCGGTCCATGAAATCGACCACGAGTTCCGGCACGGTCATGGCCGAACTTTCGGAAATTTCAAGGATCAGCCTTTCACCGATACTGGCATCTTTTTTCATGAACCGGTCAAGAACACGCGACCAACGTCCATATCCGATCGACCGTGCGGACATATTGATCGACATGCGGATGTCCGGGGTGCGTGCCAATGTGCGCAGGCCCATTTCAAGCGCGATGCAGTCCAATTCGCGGCCAATCGGGGTGTTTTCAAGCTGAGGCATAAACTCGCGTGCCGGGATGACACGACCGGTTTCGTCCAGCACCCGGATGAAGCCCTCGTAGAAGGCGATACCATGTGGCGCGTTAGCCTGCATGACCGGTTGAAAGGCCAGTTTGCACTGTTTGTGTTTGACAGCATCCGTAGCCATCTGGATCGTTGAGTTGTCGCGCGACAGCACAGCCGCGTTTAACGGGCTGTCTGATCCTTCGGGTAAATCTGCCAGTTTCCTGTCCCGCATGATCGAAATCGCTTCCCTACCGTCGTCGGTCAGGATCCAATTTCAGGGCAAAGATGTGAATCTGCGGTTAATGGAAATGAAAATGTCAGCGGGCTGCGTCCAGAACACGTCCCAGAGATCTCGCGGCACCAATAACTGCACCCGTAAAACCCAGCACCATCATGGCCAGTCCAAACGCGATCAGCGTTGCGGTCCCGGCGGCCAGCGCTGTCAGCATTGCGACAAGCAGGCCTATCAGTCCTAAAACTGTGGAAAATGTTGTCCAACGGGTCATGATAATCTCCGGTCACTCGTAATGCACATCGTTTGGATATGTGCAGGCTAAGCTAATTTTCAAGAAAATCAGCACATGACCGGCGGATTCAAGCTTGTTTTGCTTCGGATTTGTGCGTTTCGGTCTCAAAATGCTCAAATCCAGGCGTCCCTCGATCCCTGGGGTTGCGCGAGATATGCTTGGCTTTGATCTGCTCCGAGCTATCCCGGCTGCCGTCATGGCTGTAACCGGGTGGGGCAAAGCAATAGGCCAACCGCTGGCGCAAAGTTAGCCCCGATTGCGTGGCATCCTGCCAGATTCCGACCCATTCGTGAAAAGCGACGCGCAACGGGTTGAAGGTTCCGATATTGTGAACCAACCCATAGTCGACCTTGTCATCGACCTGCTCTGGCACAAAGGTGCCGAACATCTTGTCCCAGATGATGAACACGCCAGCATAGTTGCAATCCAGATAGCGCGCGTTGCGGCCATGATGGGCGCGGTGGTGGCTGGGGGTGTTCATAACCGCCTCGAACCAGCGGGGCATCTTGCCGATGGCCTCGGTGTGAATCCAGAACTGATAGATCAGGTTCAGACCGCCGACAAACAGAACCATTGCCGGATGAAACCCCAGCAGGATCAACGGCGCGCGCACGACCATCATGAAGGTGAATGTATAAGTCCAGGTCTGACGTAACGCCGTGGTCAGGTTGTAATGCTGAGAGCTATGATGGTTCACATGGCTGGCCCAGACCCAACGGATGCGGTGCCCGAACCGATGCACCCAATAGTACCGCAAATCGTCCAGAAAAAAGCACAGGATAATCACCGGGATCGAGGTGCCCAGGTTCAGCGGCGTAATCTGCCACAACCACATAAAGAACCCGTAGGCGATGAAACCGAGCAGAAACCCCGAGGCAATATTGCCCGCGCCCATGATCAGCGAGGTGACCGCATCCCGCGTTTCATAGCGCCCGCCCCGGCCTTTGAAAGCGATCCAGACGAACTCGGCCAGAATTGCGGCGATAAAGAACGGGACTGCCCATTGCACGGCATCGGGAAAGGAAATCTGGTCGGTCATGCGGGCTCCATCAGGTGTCGCCAGTGGGCGCGTTCGATGTCATCGAGGTGGATGCGGGTTGAGGGGGTTCCGAAATCATGAAACTGAACTTCGAATCCGTCCGGATGCTCGATCCAGTCATAATCCTGCAGGTGGCGAGCCACGGTATCCGCGCCGAACGACCACAAAAGGCCAGAACCGGTTGTGGTTCGGATCAGCGCGGAACGTTCGTCATGCGCTACGGTTACATCTGCGATCACGTCATCGGGGAAATGGCGCGACCATTGCGCGCGGGCCAGATCAGGCGTCAGGGCGAACTGCCGCGAACGGCCCGTCAGATGCAGCAGAATAGTAATTCCGCCGATCCCCCCAACGACCAGAACCAACAATATCTCAAGCGGCATGACATCCTCCTGACCGACAAACTGCAAAGCAGATGCGCGGCTGTCAAAGGTGGCGTCGCGTAAGCTGGAATTGGACCTGTGGCACCGGTTGGGAATCACGGCGCCTTTGTAAAGAGGTCAGTTGGTAATCGTATAGGTCCCCCCGGAATCACCCTTGCCCTTGTTGCGGGTAAAGGTCACCTGGTTCCCTTCTATCGTTACTTTCTGGCAATCCTGCGGGATCTGATTTCCGCCAACAACAAGCGTTCGGCACCAAAACCTTTTGTTCCAGGCCCATGCGCCCGAGAATTTGACCTTGTCGCTGGTTTGCCCGGAAATCTTCCCGTCGGGTGAAATAAGCACCCAGGTGCCGCCATTCACCAGTTTCTTACCGGCAACAGCATTCAGAAAATCTTGTTCTTTCTTGATGTCTTTGGCCTCGGCAACCAATGCCGAGCCCAAAACCAGACAGGCAGCAATGGCCAGAGTGAATACGTTCTTCATAAAGAAAGCCTCCTCGTTACAACGACGGGGAAGCTATCATAAATTCAGGACTTCAGGAAAACGACCTTAGCTTTCTTCCGCGACCAGTGCCGCAATGATCGCCTTGGCACTGTCTGAATTCCACTCGGCATCCCCGATCAGGCGGGCGACTTCATTGCCATCGGGGTCAAGAATGACCGTGATTGGCAGGGCAATGACACCGAACTCACGTGCCACAGCCGAGCCCGGATCTTGATGGCGCGGCAGGTTCTCGATGTTGTTTTCCTCGAAAAACTTCTTGATCCCCGCGGGTGAGTTGCGCCCGGTGGCCAATGTCAGGACTTCGAATTTGTCACCCCCGAATTCCGCCTGCAACTCGGCGATCTGAGGCATTTCCTTGCGGCACGGTGCGCACCATGTGGCCCAAAAGTTCAGCAGAACGTATTTGCCCTGATAGTCGGCAAGCGTTGCGGTGCCACCGTCATCTTCCAACTGAAATTCGACCAAGGTGTGCGGTTTGGGCTCTTTGTGCAGGATCAACCGCTTCAGGGTGCCTTCGCGCAGCGGACCCAGAGTTTCCGCATCTGTGGCCAAAGCCGCGTTTGCACCTAGCGCAAGGGCCATATAAAGGGGGATCAGACGAAATAGGCGCATATCAACTCCGGGTTTTCTTACATGACCGATCAATCTTCGAACCAGATGTGGGGCGGCCGCTTTGCCGCCGGTCCAGACGCGATCATGGAGGCAATCAATGCCTCGATCGGGTTCGATCAGCGGATGGCAGCCCAGGACATTGCAGGCTCGCGCGCCCATGCCGCCATGTTGGCTGCCACAGGCGTTATAACTGATAGTGATGCTGAAGCTATTCGGGAAGGGCTGCTCACCGTATTGTCAGAAATTCAGAGCGGGGCGTTCCAGTTCTCGACCGCGCTGGAAGACATCCACATGAATGTCGAGGCACGGCTGAAAGAGGTCATTGGCGAACCTGCAGGCCGTTTGCACACAGGCCGGTCGCGCAATGATCAGGTGGCAACCGATTTTAAACTGTGGGTGCGTGATCAGTTCGATGCCGCCGATACCGGTCTGCTGGCCCTAATCCGCGCGCTTTTAGCGCAGGCAGAGGCCGGGGCGGACTGGGTCATGCCGGGCTTTACGCATCTGCAAACCGCCCAGCCTGTGACCTGGGGTCATCACATGATGGCTTATGTCGAAATGTTCGGGCGTGATCTGTCGCGCGTCCGCGATGCCCGCGCGCGGATGAACGAATCCCCACTGGGGGCTGCCGCGCTGGCTGGAACCTCGTTCCCTATTGATCGGGTCATGACCGCCGAGGCGCTGGGCTTTGACCGTCCCGCTGCCAATTCGCTGGACGCCGTCAGTGACCGCGATTTTGCGCTGGAATTTCTGTCAACTGCTTCGATCTGCGCAATGCACCTGTCGCGCTTTGCCGAAGAACTGGTGATCTGGTCTTCTGCCCAGTTCCGCTTTGTCACCCTGTCTGACCGTTTTTCGACTGGCTCGTCTATCATGCCGCAAAAGAAGAACCCGGATGCGGCAGAACTGATCCGTGCCAAGGTCGGGCGCATTTATGGCGCCAACACCGCGCTGATGATGGTGATGAAGGGCTTGCCGCTGGCCTATTCCAAGGACATGCAGGAAGACAAGGAACAGGTTTTTGACGCTGCCGATAACTGGATGCTGGCGCTGGCAGCGATGGAAGGCATGGTCAAGGATATGACCGCCAACCGCGAAAGCCTGGCTGCGGCTGCAGGGTCGGGTTTTTCGACCGCGACTGATCTGGCCGACTGGCTGGTGCGCGTTCTGGGCCTGCCGTTCCGCGATGCCCATCACGTCACCGGATCGCTGGTTGCGATGGCCGAGAGCAAGGGCTGCGATCTGCCGGACCTGACGCTTGCGGATATGCAAACAGTGCATGCGCAGATCACCGATGACGTCTTTTCTGTCCTTACGGTGCAAAATTCGGTAAACTCGCGCCAGTCTTACGGCGGCACGGCACCGGATCAGGTGCGGGCTCAGGTCAAGCGATGGAAGGCGTTGGTGTAATGCGAATTCTGACTGCGGTTCTGTTGATTCTGGCCGGGGTAACCCTAGCCGGATGCGGTGCGGATGGTGAACCGATCCAACCAACGATGAGCGCCAATATCGGCGTCGGCACCAGCGGTGCCTATGTCGGGGGCGGCGTTGGCCTGCAACGCGGCCCCCTGAGCGTTTTTCTCGGGCGGTAGTGTTTCCCGAGTTGCAGTTTCAGCACTCAGTTCCCATTTCAGACCGATCAATGGCGCTTGGCCGTAAACCTTGGAAAAAGAAATGAATATGAAGATTTTAGGCCTGTTCTTTGGCCTCGCCATTCTTGCGGCTTGCGACCCATCCTATAAACCGCGACCCGATCCCGAACCCCAATCCGGCGGATCTGGAATTTCGATATCCGGTTATGGGCGGGTCGGCGTTTCGCATATTGAATGACGCGACACCCCTGTTTGCGTAGAATCCATTGATCCGCCGGGGCATTCTGGTCTAAGCGCGTCTTTATGGATCACTTTCTTTACCGCGACGGCGCGCTTTACGCCGAGGATGTCCCGATCTCCGAAATCGCAGCTGCGGTTGGGACACCCTTTTACGTCTATTCGACGGCGACGCTGCTGCGTCATTTCCAGCTGTTCGATGAGGCGTTGGACGGGACCGACCACCTCGTATGTTATGCGATGAAGGCCGCCAGCAATCAGGCGATCCTGAAGACGCTGGCCGAGGCAGGCGCGGGGATGGACGTTGTTTCGGGTGGGGAATACCTGCGGGCCAAAGCTGCCGGAGTGCCCGGCGATAAGATCGTGTTTTCGGGCGTTGGCAAAACAGCCGAAGAAATTCGCACTGCTCTGACCGGTGGCATTCGTCAGTTCAACGTGGAATCCGAACCCGAGATGGAGGTGATCAACGCCGTTGCGCTTGATTTGGGCGTCGTTGCTCCGATCACCGTTAGAGTAAATCCGGATGTGGACGCCAAGACCCACGCCAAAATAGCCACCGGAAAATCCGAGAATAAATTCGGCATTCCGATCGCCCGTGCGTCAGAAGTCTATGCCCACGCTGCCAGCCTGCCCGGGCTGAAGGTCATTGGCATCGACGTCCATATCGGCTCGCAACTGACCGAGCTGGAGCCTTTTGCATTGGCCTATCAGAAGGTTGCTGAGCTGACCGAGACGCTGCGCAGTGAGGGCCACAATATTCGCCGCCTTGATCTGGGTGGGGGGTTGGGCATTCCTTATGCGCGCTCGAACGACGCGCCGCCGCTGCCTTTGGAATACGGTGCGCTGATCAAAGACACTCTGGGTCATCTGGGATGCGAAATCGAAATAGAGCCGGGCCGCCTGATTGCCGGTAATGCTGGTTTGATGGTCAGCAAAGTGATCTATGTGAAATCCGGCGAGGGCCGGGATTTCCTGATCCTCGACGGTGCCATGAACGACCTGATCCGCCCGGCCATGTACGAAGCCTATCACGATATCGTACCGGTGATCGAACCCGTGCCGGGCACGGAACAGCAACCTTATGATATCGTCGGTCCGGTTTGCGAAAGCGGCGATACATTTGCCAAGCAACGGCAGATGCCGTCACTGGGTGCTGGTGATCTGGTCGCCTTTCGCAGCGCAGGGGCCTATGGCGCGGTCATGTCCAGCGAATACAACACGCGGCCCCTGATACCCGAAGTTCTGGTGCACGGAGATCAATTTGCCGTAATTCGTGAACGTCCGAGCTTTGACGAAATCATAAACCGCGATACCATACCCGAGTGGCTCTGACGCAATAGACGCGCGGGCCGGTGAACGGAGGCCCGACTTGACCGCAAGAGAAACCTTGCCGATCCCCAGATTGTCTTTGCTGCTAACGCAGGTGGGGATGCTAAGCGAGCAGGTTTGGCGGTCTTTCTGGCCGTTTTTCTCAATTTCCATGGCGCTGTTGGCCGCGCTGATGCTCGGACTGCAGGACCATGTCGGGGTGGAAACCGTTTGGGTCGCGGGGTCGGCGGCGTTGATTGGGCTGTTGGTTGCACTGATCCACGGCGTGCGGCGGTTCCGTATCCCAACACGAAACGAAGCGTTGATCCGGATGGATGAGACCCTGCCAGGGCGTCCTATCCAGGCTCTGATGGATGAACAGGCCATCGGCGCGATGGATACTGATTCTGTGGCCCTGTGGCGGGCTCATCAGGCGCGTATGGCGGAACGTGCCGCACAGGCTGCGCCGGTAAAGCCGGATCTCCGACTGGCCGACCGCGACCCCTATGCTCTGAGGTTCATAGCTTTGCTGGCGCTGGTGATTGCTGTGCTTTTCGGCTCATTTTGGCGCATAGGATCCGTGACAGAGATGACACCGGGTGCAGCTGTTGCCGGTCAGGGACCAAGTTGGGAAGGCTGGGTCGAGCCGCCACGCTATACCGGCTTGCCAACGCTCTATCTGGCAGATCAATCCGCCCCGACACTTTCGGTCCCGCAAGGCAGCCGCATCACATTGCGATTCTACGGCGAGGTCGGTGCGCACAGCTTGACCGAAACCTCGACACCGCTGGGCACGGAAGCGGTCACCGACCCTGAACAGGAATTTGTCGTCGAACGTTCGGGCCGAATGACGATAGACGGGCCTTCCGGACGCGATTGGGCGTTGGAAGTGATCGCAGATACGTCTCCGCAGATCACCGTGTCGGACGTTGCCAAATCCGAAGCAGGCGGCCAGATGAAACTGCCCTTTGCGGCCAAAGATGATTACGGTGTGATAGCAGGCTCTGCCCTGATCGAACTGGATCTGGATGCAATTGATCGCCGCTATGGTCTGATGGCGAATCCAGAACCGCGTGAGGTGATCGAGGTTGAGTTACCGATGCCCATTACAGGCGACCGGGCCGATTTCACCGAGAATCTGATCGAGGATTTCTCACAACATCCCTGGGCGCATCTGCCAGTAAAGATCACTTTGATGGCGCGTGATGCTGCCGATCAGCAAGGGCAGTCTGAACCCTATACAACAGCACTTCCGGCGCGTCGGTTCTTTGATCCGCTGGCGGCTGCGATCGTTGAACAGCGGCGCGATCTGCTGTGGTCACGGGACAACGCGAAACGGGTATCTCAGATTCTGCGGGCGGTATCGTACCTGCCCGAGGACCTGTTCCGCTCGGATACGGCCTATTTACGCCTGCGGGTGACACTTCGGCGGCTTGAGACATTTACCGAATACGGGTTGAAGCCGACGCAGCAGGAAGAAATCGCGGCCTCACTATGGAAGCTGGCCGTATTGATCGAGGACGGTACGCTTGCCGACGCTCTTGAGCGGATGCGCCGGGCGCAGGAGCGCCTGACGGAGGCGATGCAGAACGGGGCAAGCGACGAAGAGATCGCTGAGCTGATGCAAGAGCTGCGCGAGGCCACCCAGGACTATCTGCAACAGTTACAGCGGTTGGCAGAGCAGAACGGCGAAGAAGGTCAGCAGGGGCAAGACGGTGAATCCTTGCAAATGACGCAGGATGATCTGCAACGGATGATGGATCGAATTCAGGATCTGATGGAGCAGGGCCGTATGGCCGAGGCGCAGCAGGCGCTGGAGGAATTCCAGCAGATGATGGAGAACATGCGCGTCACGCAAGGTCAGGGTCAAGGTCAGCAATCCGAAGGCCAACAGGCAATGGAGGGTTTGGCAGAGACATTGCGCGATCAACAGGGGCTGAGCGATCAGGCTTTCCGCGATCTGCAAGAGCAGTTCAATCCCGGTGCGCAGACTGGTGAAAACCAGGGCAATCAGGGCCGCAATGGCGGTCAGGGCCGTGGTCAGAGCCACGAAGGCCAGGGCGGACAGGGGCAGGGTGCGGACCAGGCTGATGAAGGTCAGCAGGGTCAGGGTTCGCTGGCCGATCGTCAACAGGCCCTGCGCGATGAGCTGGGCCGCCAGCAACAAAACCTGCCCGGTGCCGGTACCCCGGAAGGCGAAGCCGCCCGTGATGCGCTTGGGCGCGCTGGCCGCGCCATGAATGAGGCTGAGCAGGCTCTGCGGAATGACGAGCTGGCTGATGCTATCGACAACCAGTCCGAAGCGATGGATGCGCTGCGGGAAGGGATGCGCTCGTTAGGTGAGGCCTTGGCCCAGAACCAGCAGAATCAACCAGGTCAAGGCAGCCAGGAAGGCGATATGCAGGCCAACAACCGCGATCCACTGGGCCGCAACCCTGGGGCAAACGGGTCGATGTCAACCGATGAGAGCCTGCTGCAGGGTGAGGACGTCTATCGCCGTGCGCGCGAGTTGCTGGACGAAATTCGCCGCCGGACCGGTGAATCCGAACGCCCCGAGATTGAATTGGAATATCTCAAGCGCCTGCTTGAACGGTTCTGATCAGTTCTGAGAGGCGCCAGCCTGGGTATCCAGCCAAAGCCGGGCTTGATCCACCAAAGACACATAAGGTTTGAGAACTGCATCCGCCTGAGGAACAGCCTCACTGATTTGCGGAGCATTGCCGTAGATCAGGAACAGGATCACACCAAGTATCAAGATCAGAGCGAACCCACGCAGAAAGCCGCCGGATTTGCGGGGCGCAGGCGCTGATACCTCGGGCGCATCTGCAGAGGCGTCGCCGCGGAATCCGGAATTGATCGTCTCGACATCGGGCAGGGCGTCACCTTGCCCGGAATCTTTAGCGGTTTCTGTAGCTGTCAGTTCCTTGACCGCCTGTTCGGGGTCTGGTTCCGGCTCGGAAGGTGGATCAAGGGCAAGATCAGGCTGGCTTTCAAGACTGCTGCCTTCCTGGGCCCGCAATTCGGCTTCGCGTGCGGCTTCTTCCTTCAGAATATCGGCGACCGAAGGATCCACATTGCTGACCGGCGCACCATCCTTTGGTAGGGCTTCGGGCTCGGGCTCGGTCTGGTCGGCGGTTTCTGACTCCGCCGGTGGAACAACCTTATCCTCGGCAGACGTTTCATCTGAAGGTTGCTCAACGGCTGGATCCGCCGGATGTTTGGCCTGGAACCACGTTTTCTCGCAATTCGAACACTGAACATCGCGGCCTTCCTCTGGAATGACCTCGTCTGGCACCTCGTATTGGGCACTGCAGTTGGGACAAGTAAGACGCATGCTGCCTCCGGGCCGGGGGTTGGCCTGATAATAGTTTTTTTAAGAATGATATTCCGTTAGAACCAAACAGCAAAGCGCGTTTTCGGTTTCGCGGGCCAAGTGTCACCATTTGGACCCGGTACGGGCATTGAAACCTGAACCGCGCTGGGGCAAGAAGAGCGGCACAAAAATTGGGGGCCCCCGTGATCGAGCTGGACCATGTCAGCTACACCTATGGTGGAGGTGAATTGCTGAGCGACGTATCGCTTAAGCTTCAACCGGGGTCGTTTCATTTCCTGACCGGGCCGTCCGGTGCTGGCAAAACAACCCTGTTAAAGCTCTGCTATGGCGCATTGCTGCCCACATCGGGAAGGCTGAGCGTGTTCGATCAGGATATCGCCCGCCTTAACCGCGATCAGATGGCCCTGATGCGCCGCCGGATAGGTGTGGTGCATCAGGATTGCCGGTTTCTGGATCACATGACTTTGGCCGAGAATGTCGCTTTGCCGTTGATGGTATCCGGTAAGGCGGAAATTGCCGAGCAAACAGATCTGTCAGATCTGTTAAACTGGGTCGGGCTGGGTGCGCGTCTTGACGCGCTGCCACCAGAGCTGTCAGGCGGTGAACGCCAGCGTGCGGCGCTGGCCCGTGCGGTGATGCTGTCGCCCGATGTCGTGCTGGCCGATGAGCCGACGGGCAATGTGGATTGGGAAATGTCTCAGCGCCTTTTGCGCCTGCTGGTCGAGTTGAACAAGATGGGTAAGACAGTCTTGATTGCGACCCATGATCTTAGCCTGATCCGTGCGGCGAAAAGCCAGGTGCAGGCGCGTGTTTTGCGCATCTCGCAGCGCCAAATTCAACTGGCGGGGGCGGATCTATGAACGTGGAAACTTTCCGCAACCTGTTGAAACGTGATGGTCGTGCCGACCGAGTTGTTCCGCCCACTGGCTATACTGCACATCTCACACTGTTCGTGTCCGGTGCGATGGGCTTTCTTGCGGTGTTCGCGCTGGCTCTGTCATTGGCGTCGGGGCGAGTGGCAGACCGCTGGGCAAGCGAACTTGCCGGCGCTGCCACGGTGCGGATCAATGCCCCGGCCGACCAGATGGCCGCCCAGACTGAAACCGCGCTGACGGTGTTGTCGCAAACACCCGGTGTCGCCTCTGCCCGGGCGTTGACCATCGAGGAGCAGATTGCGCTGTTGTCGCCCTGGTTTGGCCCGGATTTGCCACTGGACACGCTGCCCGTGCCGCAGCTGATCGAAATTGTCGAAGGTGAGCCAGGTCTGGATGCAGCAGGATTGCGCCTGCGTCTTGGGGCCGAGGTGCCCGGAGCCGTTCTGGACGACCACTCGCGCTGGCGCGAACCTTTGGTTGATGCGGCCCGCTCGCTCCGGAGGCTTGGCTGGGTCTCAATCCTTCTGATTGGCGGAGCGACCGCCGCCATGATCACATTGGCGGCCAATGCGTCGCTGGCAGCCAACGCGCAGATTATCGAGGTGCTGCGTCTAGTCGGGGCCCGGGATCGATTTATTGCCAATGCGTTTGTTCGCCGCTTCACCTACCGCGCATTTTTTGGCGCGATGGTTGGTGTGCTGTTCGGAATGACAGGTGTGTTGTTGCTGCCCGAGGCATCGTCGGACGAGGGCGGCTTTCTGACGGGCCTGGGCTTTCAGGGGGCAGGGTGGCTGTTGCCAGCCCTCATCCCGGTACTGGGTGCTGCGGTGGCCTTTCTAGCCACATGGACTGCGGCAAACCGCAAATTGAAGGAGCTTTCGTAATGGCCACTCCAATTCAATGGATCCGCTCACTGGTCTTCATGATCGTGATCTACATGTGGATGCTGGTCCTTGGCCTCGTGTTTGCTCCTTACGCCATGTTTGCAAAGCGCGGAGCGTTACATGCATGCAAGACCTATGCGCGCACAACCATGTGGCTGGCGCGTTGGATGGTTGGTATTCGATGCGAAGTTCGCGGGACTGTGCCAGTGGACGAGGTGGTCATCGGGGCCAAACACCAGTCTTTCCTCGATATCATCATGATCTTTAGCGCGATTCCTCATGGCAAGTTCATTATGAAGCGCGAATTACTGTGGACGCCAGTCATTGGGCTTTACGCTAGCCGCCTGGGGTGCATCCCGGTCAATCGCGGCAAGAAGGGCGCTGCTGTGGCCAAGATGGTCCAGGATGTGGCAAAGGAATTTACAGAACCTGGCCAGTTGGTGATCTATCCGCAGGGCACCCGTGTCGCGCCAGGCGTTCACAAACCGTATAAGGTTGGAACTGCCGTCCTGTACGAAGGCTTGGGAATCCCTTGCGTACCTGTTGCAACAAATGCCGGAGTGTTCTGGCCCCGAAGCGGCGTGATGCGCAAACCCGGCCTTGCGATCGTCGACTTCCTTGATCCGATAGAACCCGGCGTCGAACGTGCGCGCTTTCTGGACCGATTGGAAGATGTGATCGAGACGCGCTCGAACGCATTGATGACAGAAGTGGGGTTTGATCCTGATGCAGTTCATTGACGATATCGAAACGCTCGAGGGACATTACGGCGCACCGGGCGCCCCATCATTGCGTAAAGTAGCGTACCGGTTGACGCCTATGTACCGGCAATGGGTCATGGCTTCGCGGCTATGCGTACTCAGTACGGTTGGGCCCGAAGGGGTCGATGGCAGCCCACGTGGCGATGATGGTTCGGTGGTTCTGGAACTGGATCCAAAGACATTGGCGATGCCCGACTGGCGCGGAAACAACCGGCTGGACAGCTTGCGCAATATCGTGCGCGATCCGCGTGTGTCCTTGATGTTCATGGTCCCAGGGTCGAACAATGTTGTGCGCGTCAACGGGTCGGCCCGACTGACAGCGGACCAAGACCTTCGAACCCGGTTCGAAAAACAAGGCAGGCTTCCGGCCACCGTGATCGTCATCGACATTACCGAGGTCTACACTCAGTGTGCCCGTGCGCTGATGCGTGCGCGGACTTGGAGCAGCGGGGACGAAGCCGCCATATTGCCGACAATGGGTGAAATCCTGGCCGAAGCGTCAGACGGCGAGGAAGGTGGCACGCAATATGATGAGGCCTGGGGGCAACGCGCCGCAAAAACGATGTGGTAGCCTGTTTACTTATCAAGGTTTGGTCAAAGAATCGTCACACGGATAGGTAAGTAGAGAACCGTGAGGCAAATACAGGTTACAGGAGCCGTCAATGGAGCAGCTTAGTTCAGTTTGGGATTCTTTTCTGAACCACGCCCGCTATGTGTTTACGTCTCCTTTGGATCCCACGAACCGGATTTTCTATGTCTATGTCGGCAGTTCTCTGCTGATTGCCTTCGCCATCTATGCCGTGAAGCGCAGAAACGCGTCACATGTAGACGGAGAGAGCAGCTTTCTGGGGTTCCTGTTTCCCCGCAAGGTCTGGAACCATCCTTCTGCATGGCTCGATATCCGCTATTTCTTTTTCCACAAACTGATCGGGCATTTCCTGATATTGGGTCTGCTGGCCGGATCAGCCGCCTTGTCCTATCAATGGGCAAGCGGTGGGCTTGACCCCAATAACTCACCCCGGGCAGAGCCCTTGGTTGGCTGGTTGGGGGCTTTGGCTACCTTCACCTACATGCTCATTCTATTCCTGATTATGGATTTCATCGGCTACGCAGCCCATTACCTGCAGCATAAGGTCCCGCTGTTGTGGCAATTTCACAAAGTTCATCACAGCGCCGAGGTGATGCACCCGTTGTCGAATTTTCGCGAACATCCGATAGACAATATCCTCTACAATGTTGCGATTGGGTTTGGTGCCGGCGCAGTAACCGGGTTTGCGTTTCGACTGTTAGGGTACCAGCCGAACATGCCGGCATTGCTGGGCGTGCCGGTGCTGATGTTCTTGTTCAATGTCGGAGGCTATAATCTGCGACATTCCCATATCTGGTTGCGTTGGCCGGGTGTGTGGTCGAAAGTTTTTCCTTCGCCTGCGCATCACCACGTGCATCACAGTTGCCACCCGGACCATCTGGACAAAAACTTCGCCTTCATGTTTCCGTTCTGGGATGTGTTGTTCGGCACCTACATCATGCCCGAGGATAACAGGGACGTGAAATTCGGCGTGACCGAGAAGGACAAGGGTCACGAGATGGACACCTGCATGAAGCTCTATTTCCTGCCGTTCAGAGATGCGTGGCGTATTCTGAAAAAGAAACGGCGCCCATCGTCTTACCAAGCGCCCGATGCAGATGCCGCCAGTCGCCATTCGGTCAAATAGCGAGCATCTGAGGTGGTTGCCGGCCTGACGTGATCCGCTGATCGCCTGTGTCCGCCAACGCCTTGGCGGTGGTTTCGGCTGGGCATAGTGACGCAAACGCCCTCAAGCCGCGGCGGCTCCGATCTTGGCGATCTTGCTGACCCAGCGGTCCACGTGACCCGGTTTGGGATAACTTGCCCCGGCAAAATAGGTGAACCGGGTCGGCTTGAAGCCAACAAATCCCAATATCTGATCGCGTACCTGGCGGATCAGGGCCTGGCGATAGATCAGGCGCATGAACCAACCCGGCGTATCTGATGTCAGAATGACGCGCGCGGTGCGTCCGCTCAGCATCGGGGCGGGCAATCCAATCTTAGTGGTGTTTCGCGTGTCAAAGGTGCGTCCGGGGATGAACATCCGGTCGATCAGACCTTTGAGTTTTGCGGGCAATCCGCCCCACCACATTGGTGTGGTCAAGACCAGATGCTCGCTCCATTCGAAATCTTGCAATACCTGCTCAAGAACCGGTTCTAGCGGTTTGAAATCGTGATAATTGCCCTGGCCAAAATCAAAGTCGAACTGCATCTCACTCAGATGGACTAGACGTACGTCATGTCCCTTGCCTCGGGCGGCGTCGGCATAAGTTTCAGCAAAGGTCCGCGACAGGCTGCTATCGGCGGGGTGTCCGTCGAGGACGAGTATTTTCTTCGGTTGCATGGGGCTCTCCTGAAAATGACCGTGGTCACTTATAGAATCAGAAAATGACCGCGGTCAATAAAAATTTGACCATGGTCAGAAAACATGCGAGCAAACCATATGCAAAAACCACCCCAGAAACGAACTCTCAAAACTCGGGCCCGGCTTTTGGCGGCTGCCGAGGCGCTCATTGAAAACAGCGGATACGAGGCGCTGAGGGTAGAAGAGGTCGTCCAGAGCGCTGGCGTCGCCAAAGGGACGTTCTTCGCGCATTTTCGCGACAAGGATGCCTTGATGGAGCTTCTGATCGCAGATCGGCTGAATGCCTGCCTCGGTCAGGCCGAGGCTGGGACAGCGCCCAAATCGGTGAATGATATCATGACCGCCCTGCAGCCGGTTCACAGCTTCATGACATCCGAACGGTATGTCTTTGACTTGTTGATAAGATATTCGGGGGCGACGGCTATCGCCGATATCGGACCAATCGCATATTGCTTTGAGCGCTACTTTCGTGTGGTGATGATGTGGCTTGACGCTGCGGATGTCCGACAGGACATTCCGACCGAGCTGTTGGCCGAAGGTGTTCAGGCCTTTGCCATTCAGGCCATGTCCCTTAAGTTCTGCGCCTTGCACGCCTCGACCGGTTTTACCGACCGGTTGAGGGTCTATCTCGATGCATGGTTGACCCCGGCGACCTAGTCACCGGGGTCCTTTTTTAGCTGTGAATTGGCCCGTCACCGCAGGCCAGGGCCGCCTCACGCACCGCTTCGGAATATGTCGGATGCGCGTGACAGGTCAGCGCCAGATCTTCGGCCGAGGCGCCGAATTCCATCGCCACGCAGACCTCGTGAATCAAATCACCCGCAGCCGGGCCAATGATATGCGCGCCCAGAATGCGGTCGGTTTCCTTGTCTGCCAGAATCTTGACGAAACCATCCGAGGCAAAGTTCGCCTTGGCGCGGCCATTGCCCATGAACATGAACTTTCCGACCTTATAGGCACGGCCCTGTTCCTTGAGCGTCGCCTCGGTCTCGCCGACATTGGCGACCTCGGGCCAGGTGTAGATCACGCCCGGAATGACGCCATAGTTCACATGCCCATGCTTGCCCGCAATCTGTTCGGCAGCGGCCATGCCTTCGTCTTCGGCCTTATGCGCCAGCATCGGGCCTTCGGTCACGTCGCCGATGGCGTAGATGCCGGGGACGTTGGTCTGCCAATCGGCGCCTACCTTGATCTGACCGCGGGGTGTCATTTCAACACCCAAAGCGTCCAGCCCCAAACCATCCGAGAACGGTTTGCGCCCAGTAGCGACAAGGACGGTATCGGCGTCAATCACATGCTCGCTGTCATCCTTCAGCAGCTTATAAGTTACCTTGGCCTTGGTCTTGGTGGCTTCGGTCTTTTGCACCGCAGCACCCATGACAAAGTTCAGGCCCTGTTTCTTGAGGATGCGCTGGAAGGTTTTCTGAACCTCAGGGTCCATGCCCGGGGTGATTTCCTTGAGGAATTCGATAACTGTCACTTCGGCGCCCAGACGGCTGTAGACCGAGCCCAGTTCAAGCCCGATCACACCTGCGCCGATGACGACCATTTTTTTCGGGATTTTTCCCAGCGCCAACGCACCGGTCGAGGTCACGACAACCTTTTCGTCCACTTCGACACCGGGCAGCGCGGATGGCTCGGACCCGGACGCGATGATGATGTTCTTGGCTTCATGCACCTCGTCACCCACCTTGACCTGCCCAGCGGCCGGGATCGAACCCCAGCCTTTCAGCCAGTCGATCTTGTTCTTCTTGAACAGGAATTCGATGCCCTTGGTGTTGCCGTCAATGACTTCGTCCTTATAGGCCTGCATCTGCTTCCAATCGACCGAAGGGCTTTTGCCCTTGAGGCCCATCTTGGCAAAGTTATGCTCGGCCTCGTGCAGCTGATGGCTGGCATGCAGCAACGCCTTAGACGGGATGCAGCCCACGTTCAGGCAGGTGCCGCCCAGCGTCTCACGCCCTTCGACCACGGCGGTTTTCAACCCCAGCTGCGCGCAGCGGATGGCGCAGACATAGCCGCCGGGGCCTGCTCCGATTACGATGACGTCATAGTTTGCCATTTGTCCGGTCCTTGTATTTGGTGGGGTCGGATACGCTTGTCTGCGCAATGCACCCCCATTGAATAATCTATGCGGCAGCTCGAATCAAAACACAGCTGCCAACAGCATTGCAGTGGTCGCCAGCAGCCCGATCATCCAGATCACCGTACGCCATGGTGTCCAGCCAAATGCATAGGCCGGAACATAGGAAGCGCGTGCGATCAGGTAGACCCAACTACAGGCGGCAGTAAAAGCGCTGGATTGCCCCGAGGCCGTAATGACCAAAGATGCGATAGCGAACAAAACCAACCCTTCGGAATGGTTGCTAAGCGCCCGGTGCAATCGTCCCATTGCAGCAGGTTTGTCAAACGGGGTATCACGTGGCCCCAACGCGTGCAGCACATCGACCTTGCCGTGGCCAGAGATCAAATAGGCGACAAATTGAGCGACCCAAAGAAGGGCTGCCAGCGACAAGACGGTCAATTCCGTGGTCATTCAGCTTGTTTCCTCGCACTAGGAACGGATGCGATAAATCGGTTTAAACTGGCGTCAGAAGCTTCACCTGAATATGCGCGATCCCGCCGCGTTCGTGATGCATGGCCAATTCCTCGGAATCAAAGAAACTCAGGGCCTTTTCAAGATCAACCACCTCAAACATTGCAACCGCATGATCACGCTGATCGGGGTCTTTCCAGATGTGGAGGTCGCGGATACCCGCGGCCTCCCGCATTGGCTTGTCTTCGCGAAACACCTTTAACCAGACATCGAAATCGGCAACGTCAGCCTGCCAGAGAACATGAGTTGCCATGGTTATAGATCCATCAGCAGACGACGTGGGTCTTCCAGCGCCTCTTTCACGCGCACTAGGAAGGTCACAGCACCTTTGCCGTCCACGATCCGGTGGTCATAGGACAGAGCCAGATACATCATCGGGCGGATCTTGACCTCACCGTTGATGGCCATGGGACGGTCCTGAATCTTGTGCATACCAAGAATACCCGACTGCGGCGGGTTCAGGATCGGCGAGGACATCAGCGAGCCATAGACGCCGCCGTTCGAGATGGTGAACGTGCCGCCCTGCATTTCTTCCATGCTCAGCTTGCCGTCACGGGCGCGCCTGCCCTTTTCGGCGATGGCCTTTTCGATCGCGGCAAATGACATCGAATCCGCATCACGGATGACCGGAACAACAAGACCGGTCGGCGTGCCTGCGGCGACACCCATATGCACAAAGTTCTTATAGACTATGTCGGTGCCATCAATCTCGGCATTCACTTCGGGCACTTCTTTCAGTGCATGACAGCAGGCCTTGGTGAAGAAGGACATAAAGCCCAGACGGACGCCGTGCTTCTTCTCGAACTGGTCTTTGTACTGGTTTCGCAGGGCCATCACCTCGGTCATGTCCACCTCATTATAGGTGGTCAGCATGGCGGCGGTGTTCTGGCTGTCTTTCAGGCGTTTGGCGATGGTCTGGCGCAGGCGTGTCATGCGCACACGTTCCTCGCGGCTGGCATCCTGTGCAGCAACGGGTGCGCGTGGCGCCTGGATCGCAGGTGCGGGTGCCGCGACAGCGGGCGCTGGGGCCGCGACTGCCTTGGCCACATCTTCCTTCATGATACGTCCGTCGCGTCCGGTTCCCGTGACCTGATCGGCGGACAGGCCAGCCTGGGCCATGGCTTTTTCGGCCGAGGGTGCATTGGCCACATCTTTGCCGCCAACGGAATCACTTCCGCTTGCAGGTGCAACCGCTGCCGGAGCGGCTACTGCCCCTGCTGCTGAACCCGAGATCACCGCCAGCTTGGCAGCGGCGTCTACAGTTGCGCCTTCAGGGGCAACGATTTCTGCCAGAACACCCGCCGCAGGAGCGGGAACCTCGACCGAGACCTTGTCGGTTTCCAGCTCACACAGCATCTCGTCCTGTGCGACGCTGTCACCGACCTGTTTGAACCAGGTCGAGACCGTCGCTTCGGTCACGGATTCGCCCAACGTGGGCACCATCACATCAACGCTGCCGCCCGAGGCTGCCGGTGCTGCGGCAGGCGCAGGTGCGGCGGCTGGGGCCGGGGCGGCGCCTTCTCCGGCGACGATTGTCGCCAGCAGGGCATCAACACCAACGGTTTCGCCTTCGGCGGCGACAACCTCACCCATCACGCCAGCGGCTGGCGAGGGGACCTCGACCGTGACCTTATCGGTCTCAAGCTCGCACAGCATTTCATCGACGGCGACCGCGTCACCGGGCTTCTTGAACCAGGTGGCGACGGTGGCTTCGGTAACGGATTCGCCCAGCGTGGGAACACGAACTTCAATGGACATCATTACTTTCCTTCAATGCTCAGCGCTTCGTTCACCAGCGCTTCTTGTTGGGCTTTATGTTGGCTGGCCAGACCTGTCGCAGGTGAGGCCGAGGTGGCGCGGCCGACATAGACCGGGCGGGTATGTTTGGCGCCGATCCGGGTCAGGACCCATTCGATATTGGGTTCGATAAAGGACCATGCACCCTGGTTCTTGGGCTCTTCCTGACACCAGATGATTTCGGCTCCCTTGAACCGTTCCAGTTCATTGATCAGCGAATGCGCGGGGAACGGATAGTACTGTTCGATCCGCATCAGATAGACATCGTCGATACCGCGCGCGTCACGCTCTTCCAGCAGGTCGAAATAGACCTTGCCGGAACACATCACGACCCGCTTGATTTTGTCATCCTTGACCAGGGTTGTGTCCGAGTTACCCTTTTGCGCGTCGTCCCACAGCACCCGGTGGAAGCTGGAGCCGGTGGTGAAATCCTCGGCCGTGCTGATCGCCAGCTTGTGGCGCAGCAGCGATTTCGGTGTCACCAGGATCAGAGGCTTGCGGAAGGTTCTGTGCAGCTGACGGCGCAGGATATGGAAGTAGTTCGCAGGCGTCGTGCAGTTGGCTACGATCCAGTTGTCCTGACCACACATCTGCAGAAAGCGTTCCAGACGCGAGGACGAGTGTTCAGGCCCTTGCCCTTCGAACCCGTGCGGCAGCAGGGTCACCAGACCGGACATGCGCAGCCATTTGCTTTCGCCCGAGCTGATGAACTGATCGAACATGATCTGCGCACCGTTGGCGAAATCGCCGAACTGCGCCTCCCACAGGGTCAGAGCGTTGGGTTCAGCCAGGGAAAAGCCGTATTCAAAGCCCAGAACCGCGTATTCCGACAGCATCGAGTCGATCACCTCATATTGTGATTGACCAGCCCGGATGTTGTTCAGTGGATAGTACCGCTCTTCGGTTTCCTGATTGATAAAGCCGGAATGGCGCTGGCTGAACGTACCGCGCGTCGCGTCCTGTCCCGACAGGCGAACTGGATAGCCTTCGGTCAGCAATGATCCAAAGGCAAGCGCCTCACCCGTGGCCCAGTCAAAGCCTTTGCCGGTTTCGAACATTTGCTTTTTGTGGTCCAGCAGGCGGCCGACAGTTTTATGGAGTGCAAATCCCTCGGGGGCCCGGGTTAGCGATGCGCCAACCTCGGCCAGGGTTTCTGGTGCAATCGCAGTATCGCCGCGAACATATTCGTCTTTGTTCTTATCCAGATGCGCCCAACGCCCGTCCAGCCAGTCGGCCTTGTTGGGCTTATAGTCTTTGCCGGCTTCGAACTCATCATTTAGATGGGCCTGGAAGGCGGCTTTCATATCTTCGATCTCGCCTTCGGGGATCAACCCGTCCTTGACCAGCCGTTCCGTGTATAGTGACAGCGTGGTCTTATGGGTCTTGATCTTCTTGTACATGATCGGGTTGGTGAACATGGGCTCGTCGCCCTCGTTATGCCCGAACCGGCGATAGCAGAATATATCCAGAACCACGTCCTTGTGGAACTTCTGGCGAAACTCGGTCGCAACCTTGGCTGCGTGTACCACCGCCTCGGGGTCGTCGCCATTCACGTGGAAGATCGGGGCTTCAACCATCAGTGCGATATCCGTGGGATAAGGGCTGGAGCGCGAGAAATGCGGTGCGGTTGTAAAGCCGATCTGGTTGTTCACCACGATATGCATGGTGCCGCCGGTCCTGTGACCGCGCAGGCCGGACAGGCCGAATCCTTCGGCAACGACACCCTGACCGGCAAAGGCCGCATCGCCATGCAGTAGAATGGCCATGACTCTGGTCCGGTCGGTGTCGTTCAACTGATCCTGCTTGGCGCGGACCTTGCCCAGAACAACAGGGTTCACCGCCTCAAGGTGGCTTGGGTTAGCGGTCAATGACAGGTGTACGCTGTTGCCGTCAAATTCGCGGTCGCTTGAGGCGCCTAGGTGGTATTTTACATCGCCCGAGCCATCCACGTCCTCAGGCTTGAAGCTGCCCCCCTGGAATTCGTTAAAGATGGCGCGGTATGGCTTGGCCATTACATTCGCTAGAATGTTCAGACGTCCGCGGTGTGGCATGCCGATGACAATATCGCTTAGGCCTAGGGCCCCGCCGCGTTTGATGATCTGTTCCATCGCGGGGATCAATGCTTCGCCGCCGTCCAGACCAAAGCGCTTGGTGCCCATGTATTTCACGTGCAGGAACTTTTCGAACCCTTCGGCCTCGACCATCTTGTTCAGGATGGCCTTGCGGCCCTCTTTGGTGAACGCGATTTCCTTGCCATAGCCTTCGATCCGTTCCTTCAGCCAGGCAGCCTCTTCCGGGTTCGAAATATGCATGTATTGCAGCGCGAAGGTGCCGCAATAGGTGCGTTTCACGATCTCGACGATCTGGCGCATGCTGGCCATCTGCAGGCCCAGCACGTTGTCGATAAAGATCGGGCGATCCATATCGGCATCGGTAAACCCATAAGTCTTGGGGTCCAATTCCGGATGCGTGCTGGCAGCCCGCATGCCCAACGGGTCCAGATCGGCGGCCAGATGACCCCGAATACGATAGGCCCGGATCAGCATCAGCGCCCGCAGACTGTCCAAAACTGCGCGTTTAATCTGGTCTTCGCTGACGGCAACACCTTTGTCGGCGGCTTTTTCCTTGATCTTCTTGCCCGCCGCCTTGGCGTCGATCTCGGCCCATTCGCCAGTCAACGCACCGGTCAGATCATCCGTCGGCATCGGCGGCCAGTCGGACCGCGCCCACGAAGGTCCCTCGGCCTCGCGCTGGACATCAGGCGAGGCGTCGCCCATGGCCTTGAAGAACTCGGCCCAGGCGGCATCCACCGCGCCGGGGTTCTTGGTATACTGGGCGTAGAGCTGCTCCAGATATTCGGCATTATGCCCCTGCATAAAGCTTGAGGCGTGGAAGGCAGAGTTGGGCGAATGTTCGGTCATTGTAGGACCTCAAATGCGATTTCGGATTTGGTAGGATTTAGTTTTGCGGATCTTCGGGGTAGTTTCCGGCCTCGAATACCCAGGCCATTCTTCGTCGAACGATGTTTATCGTATCTGCGTCGAAATAATCGGGCACTGGAATGCCTTTTCGTCGTTCGGCCATCGACTTTTCGTGCGGCAATTCAAAGCTGTCTTCCGGCAGCCCAAAGGAGCGATAAATCTCTTTCAGATCTGACTGCAGGTTTTCCTTGCGGACGAACTTGTCCACGATCAGCTTGTTGTTGATCGAGACTATCTCCCAGTTATTGCCCCAGGCCTTTGACCGGATGAACTCTTTGAACTGAGCAATTTCGGTCTGCGGGTCTTCTGAGGGCAATCCTTGCTGATGCTTCCGAAAGTGGTAGTCGGATACAGCACGATCGAAAGGATTCCGCACATTGGCGATCTTTGTATAGGAATCAAAGGTCTTTGCCCCAAGATTGGCTCGAACCTGTTTCGCAGGCATATGGTTGCGCCATGCGTATTTGCGCCAAAACTGCCATTTTGGCCGGACCAAACCTGCAGTTTTCCCACGAGCACCGACAATACCGTATTTCGATACGCGGATTTGCCCATTTTCAAGCCGCGGAAGACCGGGTTCTTCGCATAAAGGCTGTAGCGCTATCTCGGTAGAGGTTCCCGCAGTCTTCGTCGTCTTGAGATAGATGAATTTGTGCTCATGGCAAACCAAAACCATGTCAGATGGCCTTTCTGGCCACAGGGGCCGCTTGTAGAGAGTTTACGCTCAGCAGGTTCATTGAGGGACCTCTGAAGGATTGGGACCGTATTGGTTGGTGCCTGGCTGGCTGGGGCGGGTCAGCCACCATAGGACCAGGAGGGGCGACACAAACAGGATCAGAAGCGTCGGAATGACGATCAGCAAAGTGGCACGGGTGAACAGGATGTCCAGATTGCCACCATGCTGGAAATGCGAGGCGAGGCCGATGCCAAAGACCATCACGGCCCCGGCGCTAAAGAACAGCAGGATCGGCAGTAGCGCATACAGCCCGCTGCGCCCGGTATCATGCATCCGCCGCCAGGCGACGGCCAGATGCGGGAAGAAGACGATCAGGCTGACGATGCTTTGCACAGGCTGCGAGGACGTGACGGAAACAGATTTGGACGTTTCTGTTTCGCTCACGGCGACCTGTGTGAAAAACTGCGCATCGATGATCCCGGCGATGATGCTCCAGATCACGATGAACAGGAAAAAGAACCAGTATTCAGGCCGCGAGGCTCTCCCTGAGAAGGTGAAGAACTTGGCGAAACAGGTGCGGATGGCGTCAGAGAAGGTCATTCGGGGGCCTCTGGCTGTTTCGATGTGAACGTCAAGAAAACGGATGCCACGTCAATTTCGGACCCCGAAACAGTCGAAATCCGCTCGGTATTGAGTATCGCTCCATTTAGCCTTCGCTTGAGGCCGGCGCTTTCGGATGATTGAGGCCGAAGATGGTAGAGCGGCGGAAGGGTCTGAGGATCGCGATCTGAATCGCCAAGCATTTTCCGAAACGTAGTTGGTGAATCTTCTTCTTTGAATGCAAATACGCAACTCACTTGGCTATAGGACGCGTTCTCAAAACTATCGACGCGCAAAACGCTTCCGGTTTGTGTTCGAACAAACCACAGGTCTTGCTTTTGAGAGTCTTTTATCTGTTTCAGATTCCGCGCTCCGGAAGCATTCTTGAGCGCCCGTGCCCATGCACTCGCAATTCTTGGGTCAGGGACATCGCTAAAGCCAAGATGGTGGTATAAAAAGGTAGCTGCATATGAGCGAATTGCGCGTTCTTCGAGATCGGCGGGCAGGCTAGGTGTCCAGCCGATCTTGACTAGGGCGTCGGCTAAGGCCTCCAAATCAGTTGTTGACTGGCATGCAGCCGTGGTTTCCGACGCCAAGTCCGAGTTTTTCGCTGCCGCGGGAACGGTTGCGGCTGCCGCAATGGCAGCCACAAAACCAACCAGGAGTTTGCAACCCCAAGCCACAGTCTACCCAATCGCTTCCAGCACAGCCTCACCCAGCTGTGCGGGGCTTTCGGCCACGACGATACCGGCCGAGCGCATGGCTTCGATCTTGTCCTCGGCTCCGCCTTTGCCACCGGCGACAATCGCGCCCGCGTGACCCATGCGGCGGCCCGGAGGGGCTGTGCGGCCAGCGATGAAACCCGCCGTGGGTTTGGAACGGCCCTTCTTGGCCTCATCCGCCAGGAACTGCGCGGCTTCTTCTTCGGCGGAACCACCGATTTCACCGATCATAATGATCGAATGGGTTTCGTCATCGGCCAGGAACCATTCCAGCACGTCGATATGCTCGGTGCCTTTGATCGGGTCGCCGCCGATGCCCACACAGGTGGACTGGCCCAGACCCACATCAGTGGTCTGCTTGACGGCCTCATAGGTCAGGGTGCCCGAACGCGACACAACGCCGACCGAGCCGCGCTTGTGGATGTGGCCGGGCATGATGCCGATCTTGCAGGCGTCGGGCGTGATGACACCGGGGCAGTTCGGGCCAATCAGGCGCGAGCTAGAGCCTTCCAGAGCGCGCTTCACCTTCATCATGTCCAGAACCGGGATGCCTTCGGTGATGCAGACGATCACTTCCATCTCGGCATCAATCGCCTCAAGGATCGAGTCCGCCGCAAAGGGCGGTGGAACATAGATCACCGATGCGTTGGCCTCGGTCACATGCTTAGCTTCGTGGACCGAGTTGAACACGGGCAGGTCAAGGTGGGTCATCCCGCCTTTGCCCGGCGTCACACCGCCAACCATCTTGGTGCCATAGGCGATGGCCTGTTCAGAGTGGAATGTGCCCTGCGAGCCGGTAAAGCCCTGACAGATCACTTTGGTATTTTCGTCGATGAGGACTGCCATTTGGCGTTCTCCTATTTTTACCATTGATGGGTCAGGTGACCCTTAAGGTATTGGTTGTAGGCTCACGCCCATTCAAACTTTGATCCGTGCGCTGAAGTAGTGTTCGCCGCCGAGTACACCCACGTCCCGGATGCTGATCGGACCCAAGTCGCTTTGCAAAGCGTTAAAAGTCCCATTGACCGTTGATGGATTTTCGTTGGACACAAACACAATTGAGCAGGCAGTATCGGTCAGTTTGACCGAAAGATCTTGTTTCTGATGAAAGTATGTCGTTGTTTTCGAGTTCTGGACAAATCCATTTGCCGCCGCTGCGTCTTCCAAAGCACTGCGTCCCAATTCTGCCTGACCACACAGCGCGCGGAAATACGCCGTAGCTTGTCCGGCCGAGACCGGATTGGCGCCTGGACCCGCGTTTGATGACCGCTTGATTTCTGGCGGGTTCGACGGCGACGTGCTCTCAGTTGTTGTTTGACAGGCGGCCAAGACAAGCAGTGCGCCTGCAAACAACAGTGGCTTACTGAAAAGACCCACGAATTTACCCCTTAACCGCCTTCACGATCTTCTCGGCACCGTCTTTCAGGTTGTCCGCCGCGATTACGTCCAGGCCAGAGGTGTTGATGATCTCTTTGCCCTTCTCAACGTTCGTGCCTTCCAGACGCACGACTAGCGGAACCTGCAGACCGACCTCTTTCACCGCGGCGACAACGCCCTCGGCGATGACGTCACAGCGCATGATACCGCCGAAGATGTTGACTAGAATGCCTTTGACTTGCGGGTCCGAGGTGATGATCTTGAACGCTTCGGTGACTTTCTCTTTGGTGGCGCCGCCGCCGACGTCGAGGAAGTTGGCAGGTTCGGCCCCATACAGCTTGATGATGTCCATCGTCGCCATGGCCAGACCGGCACCGTTGACCATGCACCCAATCTCACCATCCAGTGCGATATAGTTCAGGTCGTATTTCGACGCTTCCAGTTCCTTGGGGTCTTCCTCGGTCGTGTCGCGCAGTTCTGAAATATCAGGGTGGCGATACATCGCGTTGCCGTCAAAACTGACCTTAGCGTCCAGCACCTTGAGGTCGCCGCTGTCGGAGACGATCAGCGGGTTGATCTCCAGCATTTCCATGTCCTTCTCGACGAAGGCGGCATAGAGCTGGCTCATCAGTTTGACGCATTGTTTGACCTGTGCGCCCTGCAGACCCAGTGAGAATGCGATGCGGCGGCCGTGATAGGCCTGATAACCGGTGGCTGGGTCAACCGAGAAGGACAAGATTTTCTCGGGCGTGGCTGCGGCCACCTCTTCGATATCCATGCCGCCTTCGGTCGAGCAGACGAATGAGATGCGGCTGGTCTGGCGGTCTACCAACAGGGCCAGGTACAATTCCGTTTCGATGCCGGACCCTGCTTCGATATAGATGCGGTTGACCTGTTTGCCTGCGGGGCCGGTTTGATGGGTGACCAACGTGCGCCCCAGCATCTTCTTGGCTTCCTCGGCGGCCTCTTCAACCGATTTGGTCAGACGGACGCCGCCTTTTTCCCCGGCATCGGATTCCTTGAAAGACCCCTTGCCGCGGCCGCCCGCGTGGATCTGCGCTTTGACGACCCAAAGAGGTCCGTCCAACTCACCGGCTGCGGTTTTAGCTTCCTCGGCGCGCAGGACCGCGCGACCGTCGGAAACCGGGGCGCCATAGCTGCGAAGAAGCGCTTTGGCCTGATATTCGTGAATGTTCATCGAAACTGTCCCGTCTGACTACGATTGACCGATATAGGCGTGTCTAAGGGGTAAGTTTAAAGGCTTTTTTGATGTTGAGTAGGTTTTTCACGAAGATTTTCATTATTTGTGATCACAGCATTTCAGGGTGTGATCACAAAACTTGAGCTGGTATTGAGCGTTGATTCGGCAGGAAATTCACCCAATAGAATATGACGTTTTCAAGCTAGCGCTAACCTATCCGCGTCTGAGGCGGACGATACCCTTTTTCACAGACATCACCAGTTTGCGCAGTTTGCCCAACAAGCCTTTGTCGACCAGTGGTCGGACTTTTTTCGACGCGCCGGGCGTGAGCTGTGCGTCGGCTTCGATAAGGCTGTTGATATGACGTTCGAGATCGGGCCCTACCAAACCGGCGACAGTTCTAGCGCTGTCCAGCCGCTTGTCATGACGGCTGTGAAATTTGTAGTGATGCAGCAGGCGCGGGGCGCTGTGCAGAAAACCAAACATCTCGGCCTGACGATAATCGAGGAAGTTGTACTCGGGTGGCAGAACTGCCAGTCGCAACGCGCTGGCAAACAGCTTTTCGCGGATCAGCGCCTGATCTGAGGTCAGGTTTTCCGAGATGATAGTCTCTTGTACATCTCGCAGGAAATCCAGCACTGCGTCCGAAGTGCGAATGCCAACCAGCCCACCATTGAGATGGGGAAATGCGTTGGGCAGCGGAGTTTTCCAAACACGTTGCGCATGGGCCGAGTTGCGCAATGGGTCATGGACCATCGCGATATCAAACTGCTCCAAGACGGTGAAGATATCCGACATATCTGCCAGACAGCGCACATCGGCATCCAAATAGACCGTCTTTTCGAACCGGGACCGCACAAGGCTTTCGAACTTGGGTCGGAACCAGCTTTTGTCCAGCATGTGGATTTGGTCAAACACTTCTGTTCCCGGGATGTTTTCGAGGTCGGTGAACAGGTCGACCGGTACATCCGGCATGGCGACCTTTAACGACCGAGCCGCTGCCACCGCTGTTTCGATGTAATCCTTTCCGCTTGCGGCAATGACAAATCCCTGAGACGACATGGCAATCTTCCAAAAAATGACCCGGCCCACCATGGGTGAGCCGGGTTCTGTTTAACCGTATAAGACGGATCAGGCCAGAGAGCTGTCGATGCCTTTGCATGCTTCGATCAGGCCCTTCACGGCGTTGACCGAATTGTCGAAACCGGCCTGCTCTTCTTCGTTGAGCTTGATGTTGACGATACGCTCGATACCGCCTGCGCCGATCACGGTGGGGACGCCGACATACATGCCATCGACACCCAGCTCTCCGTCGCAATAAGCGGCGCAGGGCAGGACGCGTTTCTGGTCTTTCAGATAGGCTTCGGCCATTTCGATTGCCGATGTGGCAGGCGCATAGAAAGCCGAACCTGTTTTCAGCAGGCCAACGATTTCAGCCCCGCCGTCTCGGGTGCGCTGCACGATTGCGTCCAGTTTCTCTTGTGTGGTCCAGCCCATCTCGACCAGATCGGGAAGTGGGATGCCCGCAACGGTAGAATAACGAACCGAAGGAACCATGGTGTCGCCGTGGCCACCCAGAACAAAGGCAGTGACGTCGCGCATGGACACGTTGAATTCTTCCGACAAGAAGTGGGCAAAACGGCCTGAGTCCAGAACGCCCGCCATGCCGCAGACCTTGTTGTGCGGCATGCCCGAGAATTCACGCAGAGCCCAGACCATCGCGTCCAGCGGGTTGGTGATGCAGATGACAAAAGCATCGGGCGCGTTGGCGGCGATGCCTTCACCGACCGACTTCATGACTTTCAGGTTGATGCCCAGCAGGTCATCACGGCTCATGCCTGGCTTGCGTGGGACACCTGCGGTGACGATGCAAACGTCGGCGCCTGCGATGTCCTCATAGGACTGGGTGCCTTTCAGCTTGGCGTCGAACCCTTCGGAAGGGCCGGATTCTGCGATATCCAGCGCCTTGCCTTCCGGAGTGCCCTCGGCGATGTCGAACAGCACGACGTCACCGAGTTCCTTCATTGCTGCGAGGTGGGCGAGCGTGCCGCCGATCTGACCTGCGCCGATCAGCGCGATCTTGGGTCTGGCCATTTGGAAAATCTCCGGTCGGTATTGAAATCGCGGTTTTGCTAGTCCTAAAACCGGCGCTGCGCAAGCCTTCTGCGGCGCGGCATGCCACCGCATACCGTTTGCATGTCTCCTACCGATTGCGCTAAACCGCCTGTGACTCATGCATATTTACGGGACGCCGCATGTTCGAGATGGACCTGATGTTTTTTGCCGTGGCGATCCCTGCTGTGATCTTCGCCGGCATCTCGAAGGGTGGGTTCGGCTCGGGGGTGGCGTTTGCCGCGTCATCGATTCTGGCACTGATCCTGACACCGGGACAGGCGCTTGCACTGATGTTGCCAATTCTGATGGTAATCGACGTCGCTACGCTGGGCCCCTATTGGAAACGCTGGAGCTGGCCGGATTCACGCCTGCTGATCGTAGGGGCAGTGCCGGGTGTGGCAGTGGGCGCCTGGCTGTATCGCGCCACGAATGACGACCTTCTGCGCCTGCTGATCGGAGGGATTTCAGTGGGGTTCGTGATCTGGCATGTGGCCCAGAGAAAGGGCTGGATCCGCGGCTTTGCCAATCGCCTGCCGCCATTTGCGGGAATTCTTGCGGGGTTGGTCGCCGGATTCACCAGCTTTGTCAGTCATGCGGGCGGCCCGCCCGCCGCCGTCTATCTGATCTCGCAGCGTCTGTCGAAAACCGAGTTTCAGGCGAGCACTGTGCTGGTCTTCTGGGTTATCAATGTCGCTAAATTCATTCCGTATGCCTATCTGGGTCTGTTCACATGGCACACTGCGCTGGCCGACTTGTTGCTGGCTCCATTTGCCGTGCTTGGTGCATGGCTAGGTGTGCGCGCGCATTTCATGATATCCGAACGCCTGTTCTTCGGTATTGCCTACGTTTTGCTGATGCTGACCGGAACAAAACTGATCTGGGAGGCCCTGAGCTAGACATTGGGTGGCAGTGCTTCGGCCATATCTTCGTAGGACTGGCCCGAAGCCACAAGGCAGGTCATTCCATCCAGTAATGTCACCGTAATAGTCCAGCTTCCGCTTTGATCAGAGGCAAAGACTTCCATCACCGCACCTTGTCGGGCGATGCCAATGCTCTTACGCGTTTCGCCATAAGTCTCGGCCAGTCGAGTTATGACCTCGTCGCGGGGGGCGCAGCTTTGAGCCTGCACCTGCTGGGCGGCCAGAACCATGATACCCAGCCCCATTGTCATATTGAACAGCGTCTTGCTCATCGGTGAACCCTTTTGATTGCGATCTGCCAAGACGGTGACCGGTGCAGACCGAAATACGGTTAAAGGAACGCACGTTGCGTCGTTGATGCTGCGGTGCGGCAAGTTTGCGCTTGAACTTTCCTGCAGAAAATGCCCCATTCTGCGCAACATTATTTCAAGAGGCCGAAGCCAATGGACTCCCGTCAGCGACCCTACCGTTCCGTATTGTACATTCCCGGTTCCAAAGACCGGGCGTTGGACAAGGCCCGCAACCTGCCTGTTGATGCGGTTATTTTTGACCTCGAAGATGCGGTCGCGGCGGACGAAAAAAACAACGCGCGTGAAACGCTGGGGGCTGCCTTGGCTGCTGGCGGTTATGGGGCGCGGGTCAAGATCGTACGAATCAATGGCCTAGATACCGAATGGGGCCGGGCCGATGCCCAAGCCGTGCGGGACATGGACGTGGATGTGGTTCTGCTGCCCAAAGTGAATTCTGCCGCAGATGTGGATGCGTTGGCCGCAATAACCGGTGATCTGCCGATATGGGCCATGATGGAGACGCCGCGCGGGATGCTGAACGCCGCCGAAATTGCCGCGCATCCGCAAATGGCGGGCTTCGTCATGGGCACCAACGATCTGGCTAAGGAATTGCAAACACGGTTCCGCCGAGACCGCCTGCCGTTGCAGACGTCGCTGGGCCTGTGCCTGTTAGCCGCCAAGGCCGAGGGGCTGATCATCGTCGATGGCGTCTATAACGCCTTCAAGGACAGCGAAGGCCTGGCGGCCGAATGCGCGCAGGGCCGCGATATGGGTTTTGACGGCAAGACCCTGATCCATCCCGCACAGGTCGATGTCACCAACGACGCCTTCGCCCCATCGGATGAGGAAATTGATCTGGCCCGCCGCCAGATCACCGCCTTTGAAGAGACCGAAGCACAAGGGCAGGGCGTCGCGGTCGTCGATGGCAAGATCGTGGAAAACCTGCACGTTGCAACCGCCCGTGAAATTCTGGCAAAAGCAGAGGCGATTTCAGCTTTGCAAGCGGGGTAAGCCAGCATGGGCTTTGTTCTTCTGATTCTTGGTGTGGCGCTCTGGTGGGCCGCACATCTGTTCAAACGCGTGATGCCGGACCAGCGCGCGGCGATGGGCAAAGGCGGTGCGGGCGCGGTGGCGTTGGCACTGCTGGCGTCAATCCTGTTGATGATCTTCGGTTATCGTATGACCGATTTCATCCCATTCTGGTCGCCGCCGACCTTTCTGATCCACGTCAACAACCTGCTGGTGCTGATGGCCATCTATATGATGAGCCCCGCAGGCCAAAAGGGTCGTCTGCTGAACAAGCTGCGTCACCCGATGCTGGGCGGCATGAAGCTCTGGGCCTTTGCGCATTTGCTGGTCAATGGTGATCTGGCCTCAATCGTCCTGTTCGGCGGCTTGCTGGCCTGGGCGGTGGTCGAAGTGATCGTGATCAACAAATCCGAGCCGGACTGGACACCGGGCGAGCCGGGCACTTACGGCAAGGATGCGATGTTCTTTGTCGCGTCGATCGTTCTGCTGGGCATTATCGGCTATATTCACGGGCTGGTTGGTCCGTCGCCGTTTGGTTCATAAAGGTTTGACAACATGGCAACACTCTATCGTCTGCTGACCGAGGAAGACACCGCAGCCTTCTGTCACAAAGTGTCGGACGCGCTGGCAAAAGGGTGGGAGCTGTATGGCGACCCGTCCTATGCCTTTGACACTGCAAACAACGTGATGCGTTGTGCGCAGGCCGTGACCAAAGAGGTTGCGACCGACTATTCCCCTGAAATGAAACTGGGACAGCAATAATGGCAAAAACCAATCCGGGCCGTTTCTTCGAGGATTATTTTGTAGGGCAAGTGCTGCACCACGCGGTGCCTCGCACCGTGACCGATGGCGAACGGGCGTTGTATCATGCGCTCTATCCGGCGCGTCATGCTCTGTATTCCTCGGATGAGTTCGCCCGGAATTGTGGCCTGCCGCAAAGCCCGATCGATGATCTGGCGGCGTTTCACGTGGTGTTTGGCAAGACTGTCCCTGATGTATCGCTGAATGCAGTGGCCAATCTGGGCTATGCTGAGGGGCGTTGGCTGAAGCCGGTTTATCCCGGCGATACACTGCGGTCGGAATCCGAAGTGATTGGGGTCAAGCAGAACTCGAACGGAAAAACCGGTGTGGTGTGGGTGCGAACCCGTGGCCTGAACCAGCGCGATGAGGTGGTTATTGAGTATGTCCGCTGGGTGATGGTGCGCAAATCGAACCCTGACGCGCCCGCCCCGGACACGGTGGTGCCCGAGTTGAAACAGGCGCTGGAGCCTCAGGATCTGGTAGTGCCACAAGGGCTGAACTTTTCCTCCTATGAATTTGTTCAGGCCGGTGAAGCGCATCGGTGGGGCGATTACGCGATTGGTGAAAAGATTGATCATGTGGACGGCGTCACGGTGGAAGAAGCCGAGCATATGCTGGCCACGCGGCTTTGGCAGAACACTGCCAAGGTTCATTTCGATCTGACCTTCCGCCCCGAAGGCCGTCTGATCTATGGCGGGCACGTGATCTCGATGGCGCGGACCCTGTCGTTCAATGGATTGGCAAATGCGCAGATGATCGTCGGGTTGAACGGTGGCGCCCATGCCAACCCTTGCTTCTCAGGCGATACCATTAAGGCCTGGTCTGAGGTGCTGGACAAAGCCGAAACTGGCATCCCCGGCGTTGGGGCGGTCCGGTTGCGGCTGGTCGCCACGAAGGGTGGAGAGCCATTCGAGTTGAAAAATGACGATGGCCGATATCTGCCCAACGTTCTGTTGGACCTCGACTACTGGGCTTTGATGCCAGTCTGACCCCACATTCATTTGAACGCAGCCTGCAATATTCGTGCTAGGCTGCAACCATGTCTCTGCTTCGCTCTTTCGTCGCCTGTTTCTTTCTGGCCCCGACCGCCGAGGCGTGTGATCTTGCTTTGGCTCTGGCCGTTGATGTCTCGGGATCGGTGGATTCGAACGAATACCGCATACAAATGGACGGCCTGGCCGCTGGATTGCGTGACCCCATCGTCTCCGAGGCGCTGGTGCGCGGGAATGCGCGGTTGATGCTGGTCCAATGGACCGGAGCCTCTCGTCAGAAGGTGACGATCCCCTGGACACATATGGATAGCTTTGAAGCCATAGATAGCTTCGCCAGACAGGTGGCTGCGGATGCCAGAGTCTGGCGCAATTTTTCGACTGCAATCGGTGAGGCGCTTGAGACCACAATGTCCAGTTTCAGCGAGGTAACCGAATGCAAACGGCACCTGATTGATATTTCGGGTGATGGGGTTTCCAACGAAGGGGTTGAACCGTCCGAGATTCACGATGTGTTGCGTGGAAAAGGTGTCACGGTAAATGCCATCGCCATCGAGGAAAGCGAACCCGACTTGACGGCCTATTTCTTTGAGAACGTCATTGTAGGTGAGGGAGCGTTTGTCGTTTCGGCGGCCGGGTTCGAGGATTATCCGGCCCGCATCCGAAAGAAACTGTTGCGGGAAGTGACCCAGCAAACGGCCGGTCTGAAATAAGTGTGGCAGGGATTCGGAGCTGCAGGCGCTAACATCTGTTTCGTCTGATTTGATTTGTGATCACAAGAATATTTTGTGTGATCACTTTATCGCTTAATCTGTCATTTTGCGCGAATTCTGAGCTTTTTTGCAGCTGCAGCACGTGACAGTGTCGCAAAAACCAGTAAAACCTTCGGAAGCCAACCGAAAAGGAGCCGCCATGAGCGATGTAAATCGGGGCAACCGCCCGCTCTCACCGCATATCCGCATCTACCGCCCACAGATGACGTCTTTGTCGTCGATCATGGTTCGGATGACTGGATTGGCCGTGTTCGCAATCGCAGCACTTGTGGTGTGGTGGCTGTTGGCGGCGGCAACCTCTGAGGCGGCCTTTGCAGGCATAGACGGGTTTCTGCGCAGCTGGTTCGGTGATCTTGTCATGACCGGAGCGGCCTGGGGTTTGTGGTACCACACATTGGGCCGGTTGCGTCATGTCTTTTGGGATTTCGGCTACTGCCTGGATGTCGATCTATCTGAAAAGCTGGGATGGGGCATGTTCGTTGGTGCCACGATCCTGACCATCATCACCGTTTTTGTGGTTTAAGGAGACGTTCGATGCGATACCTGACTGACCGTAAACGCGCCGAGGGTCTGGGAGCGGGCAAATCCGGAACCCAAACACATTGGAACACAATGGTCCGGGCCATGATCCTGACTGTTCTGATTCCTCTCTTCATCTTCACATTTGGTGCGGGTCTGGGCGGAACCTACGAAGAGGTTCTGGCTTATTTCAGTCGCCCCTTCCCGGCGATCGTATGCGCGCTGACACTGATCGTTGCCCTGTTGCAGCTGATGTACGAAGCGCAGGAGGCCATCGAAGACTATATCCATGGTGTCGCCGAAAAAGTGACGCTGGTTGCGATGTGGGCGTTTGGCTACACGCTGATGGTTGCAGGGCTGTTCGCCCTGGTGAAACTCGCCCTGTGATGATGCGCGGTAAGGAATAAGAACAATGACAGCAGCATATGAATACGAAACCCACGAATACGACGTCGTTGTCGTAGGCGCAGGTGGTGCAGGTCTTCGCGCAACGCTGGGTATGGCGGAACAGGGTCTGCGTACGGCATGCGTGACCAAGGTGTTCCCGACCCGCTCGCACACGGTTGCCGCACAGGGCGGCATCGCGGCGTCGCTGTCGAATATGGGTCCTGACCACTGGCAGTGGCATATGTACGACACGGTCAAGGGCTCGGACTGGCTGGGTGATACCGACGCGATGGAGTATCTGGCCCGCGAAGCGCCCAAAGCGGTCTATGAGCTGGAACATTACGGTGTGCCTTTCAGCAGGACTGAAGAAGGCAAGATTTATCAGCGTCCTTTTGGTGGCCACACAACGGAATTCGGCGAAGGCCCCGCGGTTCAGCGGACCTGTGCCGCTGCTGACCGGACCGGCCACGCGATCCTGCACACGCTCTATGGTCAGTCGTTGAAAAACAACGCCGAGTTCTACATCGAATATTTCGCCATCGACCTGATCATGTCCGACGACGGACAGTGTCAGGGTGTCGTCTGCTGGAAGCTGGACGATGGCACCATGCATGTCTTCAACGCCAAGATGGTGGTGCTGGCGACCGGCGGCTATGGCCGGGCGTATTTCAGCGCCACTTCGGCCCATACCTGCACCGGTGACGGTGGCGGTATGGTGGCCCGCGCGGGTCTGGCGCTGCAGGATATGGAGTTCGTTCAATTTCACCCGACCGGCATCTACGGCTCGGGCTGTCTGATCACCGAAGGGGCGCGGGGTGAGGGCGGGTACCTGACCAATTCCGAAGGCGAACGGTTCATGGAGCGCTATGCGCCTCAGTACAAAGACCTGGCACCGCGCGACTATGTCTCGCGCTCAATGACTATGGAAATCCGCGAAGGGCGCGGTGTGGGTGCAGAGGGCGACCACATCCACCTGAACCTTAGCCACTTGCCTGCCGAGGCTTTGGCCGAGCGTCTGCCGGGTATTTCCGAAAGCGCCAAGATCTTTGCCGGTGTGGACGTGACCAAAGAGCCGATCCCGGTTCTGCCGACCGTGCACTACAACATGGGCGGTATCCCGACCAACTATTGGGGTGAGGTTCTGAACCCCACCGCCAAGGACCCAACCGCCGTGGTCCCGGGCCTGATGGCTGTGGGTGAGGCTGGCTGCGCCTCGGTCCATGGGGCGAACCGTTTGGGCTCAAACTCGCTGATCGATCTGGTGGTCTTTGGCCGCGCGGCGGCGATCCGGGCCGGCAAGGTTGTGGATGCCGATAGCGCCAACCCGGTTCTGAACCAGGGGTCGGTCGACAAAGCCTTTGATCGCTTTGACACCGTCCGTAACGCCAGCGGAGCGATCCCGACCGCCGATCTGCGGCTTGAGATGCAAAAGACCATGCAGGCTGACGCGGCCGTATTCCGCACCGCCAAAACCATGGCCGAAGGTGTTGAAAAGATGACGGCGATTGCCGCCAAGATGGACGACCTGAAAGTCACCGACCGCTCGTTGGTCTGGAACAGCGATCTGATGGAAACGCTGGAACTGACCAACCTGATGCCAAGTGCGCTGGCCACCATCGTCGGTGCCGAAGCGCGCAAGGAAAGCCGTGGTGCCCATGCGCATGAGGATTTCAGCGAACGCGACGACAAAAACTGGCGCGTTCACACGGTGTCCCGCGTGGACGGTAATAAAGTGAACCTCAGCTATCGCCCGGTGATCGTCGATCCGCTGAGCACCGAAGCAGAAGGTGGAATCAGCCTGAAGAAAATCGCGCCCAAGGCGCGGACTTTCTGATGTGATTGGGCAGTCCGCGACCAACCACCGGACTGCTCAAATTCTATGGGTAAGTAATATCTGTACTTAGCCAATCGGCTATGGCGAGATGAATGTTTCAATGTACTGATTCACATCGGCTTCAGAGATTTCCTGACGCTGTGCCAATATGTCGAGAATTTTCAGGCTGACATCTGTGAACCCAAAAACACCTTCGGTTAGAATTGCCAGTCGCTTTAGTATCTGGCTGTTCAGCTCTGCAGGATCAGACAAGTCCCTGAGATAGATAATGTCCCCATCCAGCATTTGTGTCGATTCAAAGTCCGAAAGAACTCCCGACCATTTCGATACGACCAGCCTGTTCTCGATATGCGCAAAACTATGGGGCAAAAACCCCAATTTTCTGAGAAATGTGTCAACCTCGCCAAAACCTGGCTGATTCTCGTACAATGGAAAAAACGATACTTCGGTCTGTATGGCGGCGACATTTTTCAGCGTGTTTTCCGCCGAGGTAAACACCGAAAGTTCGGCACCCTGAATGTCAATTTTCAGAAAATCCACTGGACCCAAACCTGCGATATCATCCAGCCGCTGGGTTTGCATCTCCATACTGCCAATTTGCCTTGCAGCATTGCGTAGGCCACGTAGGTAAAAAAGTGTTTTTTCCCTTATTTTCAGCAAGGATGTCAAACCCGAGCCCTTGTAGATATTCAACAAGGCCGGTTTGCCGTCTCCGACTGCAAAGTTGAAATACTCTTCATTTGCACCTTTATTGCGTACGACCTCTTTCATCGTGTCTTCCTGAGGTTCAAAACCGACGACATTGCAGAGGTCGTTCTTTAGCAAATCACGGTAAGGGGCGTCATGGCGCATTGGGTTGGCGCCAATATCCGCAATGCGCACAAAACTGGTCAAGTCCAGAAGATCGTACAAAGCGGAAATGCGGGCGCTGAAAAGATTATCCATTTCTTAGAACCGTAAGCGCTTCGGCCAACTTGCGGCTGATCCGCTCTGGCGCGCGTTCCTGAGCGAATTCGAAGCACGCCCTACGTTTTTCAGCCAGTTCTGAATCGGACATTTCCATCACCTTCATCATCATGCGGATCAGGCCTCGTGGGTTTTGTGCCGGATATAATAGATCGTGACAGGTTTCCGGGGTTGTCTGCCGGTGGGGTTCAATGTCAGGAGCGACAACTGGCAAGCCGAAGGTCATGGCAAGCATTGCGGTTCCAGAGGTGAAGGTTTGTGTAGACGGCAAAACATAGGCGTGAGCTTGGGAAAAAACACTCGGAATGGCCTCATCTTCTATGCGTTCGCCTATCACGGTTACGTTTGAAATGGCGTCCAGCCGTCGTACCAATCGCCGACTGGGCCGAAAGACTCGGCCTACCACTGACATATGAAAGTCGAAACCCCTGTTGGTTAGCTTCCGGATGGCGAAATGAAGCCGGTCCAACTCGCGGTTTCCGCGCATCGCGCCAAATGTCAAAAAATGGGTCTGATCGCGTGGTTGCATCAGGCGTGCAAGCGTGATTTCGGCGCTTTCATAAACGCCTAGATAGCTTGGGTGAGGGATCAGGCAAATCTTATTCGGTTCCGCGTCATATTGGGCGATCATATGTTGCCGCGCATTTGGGGTATGGACATGGATCATATCGACCAGCTCTGCCAACTTGCGTCGCGCTGCGTGAAATCCATCGTTGCCCTCACGCGCTGAATGCGCGGTGCGATTGTGAATGGTCCAGATGACGCGACCACCGTTTGATTTATACAGTTCAAGTCCCGACACGGCATCTTGAAACAGGGCGTTGTTCGCGGAATCTTCACCATCCTTGATCGGAAACAGCCTGTCATCCCATTGGATATGCAGGATTCCGTGTTCGGTCTGAAATTCTGGTTTCGCAATCTCTGCAAAGTTCAGCTGTTTCATTGCAGCTAGAGAAAACTCTGGCTCGCATGCGCTGTACATCATGTTTTGATAGGGGTTTTTGGTGCCGTAGGGAATATTCAATACTCGTGTCTGCATACGGCACTCAGCTTTTGCTTTCTCGGGTGCAGACTCCATGCACATAAGCTCAATGTAAAGGTGAAATCACCCATCTTTATTGACTGTTTTCAAGGCTAAATGGTTGGCTTTCGCACTTGCAGCGTGTATCTATACACGGGAATTTAGCGAGGTCGGAAATGGTACAACTCACCCTGCCAAAAAATTCTCGGATTACCACCGGAAAGACATGGCCCAAGCCAGAGGGCGCGACGAATGTGCGCAAGTTCCAGATCTATCGCTGGAATCCTGACGACGGTCAAAATCCCCGGGTGGATACCTATTTCGTCGATATGGACAGCTGCGGTCCGATGATTTTGGATGCGCTGATCAAGATCAAGAATGAGATCGACCCAACCTTGACCTTCCGCCGGTCTTGTCGCGAGGGCATTTGTGGGTCCTGTGCGATGAATATCGACGGGATCAACACGCTGGCCTGCATCTATGGCATGGATGAGATCAAGGGCGATGTGAAAATCTATCCTTTGCCCCATATGCCTGTGGTCAAGGACCTGATTCCGGACCTGACCCATTTCTATGCCCAGCACGCCAGCATCATGCCCTGGCTAGAAACCAAGACCAACCGGCCGGCGAAAGAGTGGAAGCAATCCATTGAAGACCGCAAAAAGCTGGATGGTCTTTATGAATGCGTGATGTGCGCCAGCTGCTCGACCTCGTGCCCAAGTTATTGGTGGAATGGCGATCGCTATCTTGGCCCGGCGGCTCTGCTGCATGCATATCGTTGGATCATTGACAGCCGAGATGAGGCAACTGGTGAGCGCCTGGATGAGTTGGAAGATCCGTTCAAGCTGTATCGTTGCCACACGATCATGAACTGCGCCAAAACCTGCCCGAAGGGTCTGAACCCTGCAAAGGCAATCGCCGAGATCAAAAAGATGATGGTCGAACGCACGGTGTGAGGCGGGCTTGATCCATGTGCCTGCTGTGTTGCGGCAGGTGCAATTCCCATTTGCAAGAATATGTGGTGTGAACGCCTGCAGCCTGTCCTATGTTTGGCTCAGGGAGGAGTGATTATGTCACAATGGGATCACTCCGATGAGAACCAAAACCAACTCCGCTGATGCCGCCGAAGCCCTGGAATTGCTGGAACAGGCATGGGCCTATTATACGCCAGAAACGGTAATCCCCACTTCAGAGCGGATGCCAGAGCTGTTCGAATACGCAAATGCTGCCTGATCTGCGATTGCAGGGCTTGAAAACAACCGACTGATCAGCAAAGCAGGAGAATGCCTGTTTTTCTTCTGCTTCTTGCCGCCGCCGTATTCGCCTATTTTCTGTGGCGCGCCCGTACTTCGTCACTGACGCGTGAATGCCGTTGGCGCCAGCACCGAAAAGAAGGGCAATGGGTCTGTTCGTTTTGCGGTGCTCAGACCGATGGGGCGGAAAGCCCCAAGCAGTGTTTAAAGGGATCGACCGGTGGATAGCCGATGCGGGACAGGGTCGACCCTGCCCCAACCCGTTTTCTAAGCCTTTGGAAACGCCGCCTGAAGTGCGATCTCAACCATGTCGCCAAAGCTGCTTTCACGTTCGGACGATGGCAGAGCTTCTCCTGTCAGCAAGTGGTCGGAAACGGTCAGCACGGCAAGGGCCCGGCACCTGTGGCGCGCGGCCAGGATGTAAAGTTCGGCGGCTTCCATTTCGACGCCCAGAATGCCGTGACGCACCATCTGTTCGTTCAGATCGGGACGTTCATCGTAGAACACATCCGAGGAATAAATCCCGCCAACATGAGTTGGTGTTCCTTTGTTTGCCGCAGCCTCAAAGGCGGCCTGCAACAGGCTCCAATCCGCGCAAGGTGCAAAGTTGAGCTCTTTCATGATCCCCCGAGACGGCGTGCTGAGCGTGGTCGAAGTCATCGCCAAAATGACATCACGAATGTTCACACTGTCCTGCATCCCGCCACATGACCCAATACGGATCAAAGTTCTGGCGCCAAAATCGCGGATCAATTCATTCACGTAAATTGACAGCGAGGGCATTCCCATACCGCTGCCTTGAATCGTGACCGGATTACCTTTCCAGGTTCCGGTGAAGCCCAACATGCCACGCACGTCATTCACCAGTTTGGCGTTATCCAGAAAAGTTTCTGCCGCCCATTTTGCCCGGTAAGGATCACCGGGTAAAAGAACTGTTTCAGCGATTTCGCCTTTTTCGGCGCCTATATGAATCGTCATTTCGTTATCAATTCCATTCAGATTTCCATATCCGAAATATCCGCTCCGGCTTTCAAAGCTTCGTGTACCCAATGCGGCTTGCGACCGCGCCCCGACCAGGTTTGATCGTGGTTGGATGGATTTCGGTATTTTTCTTTTGTTTTCGAAAGCTTAAGAGATTTCGAGGACCCATCAGAAAGTTCGGAAAGGGAAAACCCAAATTCCGCTGCGGCTTTCTGAGCAGCTTTCAAAGCCTCTTTCCGATCACGTCTTTCGGCTGCTTTCAGCGCCACATCTACATTGGCACGCAATTCCAACAGTTCATTGCGCGTCATCTTTTCGAGATTCATTCCCATTTACATTCCCCTGATGTTACCGAATTACAATGTCCCCGAAGAGTCACCGTAGTTCTAAAAGCATCCATTATCTATCCCTTTCGCGAAGGCGATAGATACGGGGAAAATGGGTGGCAAATCGGCGGTTATTCAGCGGCCAGGTTTTGCGGATCAACCAAGGAAACTATGTCGCCCATGATTGCATTCAACTCGAAGTTTTTTGGCGTGTAGATTTTGGCCACACCCATCGCTTTGAGCTTTTCAGCATCGTCATCTGGGATAATGCCACCGACAACAACAGGAACATGTTTCAGGCCCGCCTCGCGCAGACGGTTCAGAACGTCCTGAACCAACGGAATGTGACTGCCGGACAGAATCGACAGGCCGATCACATGGGCTTTGTCCTCGATTGCGGCGGCCACAATTTCCTCGGGTGTCAGACGGATGCCGTCATAGCTGATGTCCATGCCGCAATCGCGGGCGCGGAAGGCGATCTGTTCAGCGCCATTTGAATGGCCGTCCAGACCGGGTTTCCCGACCAGGAATTTCAGGCGACGTCCAAGCTTGTCGCTGACCGCGTCAACGGCCGAGCGCAAGTCCTCCAGCCCTTCGGTTTTGTTTGAGACCGAGCCGGAAACGCCGGTCGGGCCGCGATATGTGCCATAGACTTTGCGCATCTCTTCGGCCCATTCGCCGGTGGTGACGCCAGCCTTGGCGGCGACGATTGACGGCTCCATTACATTCGCACCGGATTGTGCGGCCTCACGCAAAGCGGCCAGCGCTGCTGCAACTGCCGCGCCATCCCGTTCGGTGCGCCATTCGTTCAGGCGGTTGATCTGTTCCTGCTCTACTGCCGGATCAACGACCATGATGCCGCCGTCTTCGGTTTCCAGGGGTGAGGGCTCGCCCTCGGTCCATTTGTTCACGCCGACCACAATGGTCTCGTTGCGCTCGATCCGGTTGAGGCGCTCTGCGTTCGAATCCACCAGGCGTGACTTCATGTATTCGATCGAAGCGACAGCGCCGCCCATCGAATCCAGGTTTGCCAGCTCCGCACGCGCGCCTTCTTTCAACTCTTCAACCTTGGCATCAACAGCCGGGTTGCCATCAAACAGATCGCCATATTCCAACAGGTCGGTCTCATAGGCCAGAATCTGCTGCATCCGCATCGACCATTGCTGATCCCAGGGCCGCGGCAATCCCAGCGCCTCGTTCCAGGCGGGCAATTGCACCGCACGGGCGCGGGCCCTTTTCGACAGTGTTACGGCCAGCATCTCAATCAGGATGCGGTAGACATTGTTTTCAGGCTGCTGCTCGGTCAGACCCAGCGAGTTTACCTGAACGCCATAGCGAAAGCGGCGGAATTTGGGATCCTCAACGCCATAGCGTTGTTGCAAAATCTCATCCCAAAGGTCGACAAAAGCCCGCATTTTGCACATTTCGGTAACAAACCGTATGCCGGCGTTCACAAAGAACGAAATCCGGCCACACAGCGCCGGAAAATCCTCGGCCGGTACCCGTGGGCGCAACTCATCCAGAACTGCAATCGCTGTTGCCAAGGCGTAGGACAGTTCCTGCTCGGGCGTCGCGCCAGCCTCTTGCAGGTGATAGGAACAGACGTTCATCGGGTTCCATTTTGGCACGTTGGTATAGCAATACTCGGCCACGTCGGCGATCATCTTCAGCGACGGTTTCGGCGGGCAGACATACGTTCCGCGGCTCAGGTATTCCTTAATCAGATCGTTCTGAACCGTGCCCTGCAGTTTAGAGACATCAGCGCCCTGTTCCTCGGCAACCGCTATATAGAGCGCCAGCAACCAAGGAGCCGTGGCGTTTATCGTCATCGACGTGTTCATCTGTTCCAACGGGATCTGGTCGAACAAAACCCGCATGTCGCCCAGATGGCTGATCGGCACACCCACTTTACCAACCTCGCCGCGTGCCAGCGTGTGATCGCTGTCATAGCCGGTTTGCGTCGGCAGATCGAAGGCCACTGACAGACCCGTCTGACCCTTGGCCAGATTCCCGCGATACAGCGCGTTGGACGCTTTGGCGGTGGAATGACCGGCATAGGTTCGGATGAGCCAGGGGCGATCTTTCTGCGTCTGCGTCATAACTGGGCCTCGTATTGCGGGTGGGCAAGAAAATTACGTTCATGGGTTCTAAAGCGCAATTTTCGGGACATGTCAATTCGCTGCGCCGCGGCATTTCCGGTTGTGCCGATTGTGGGATGCAGCGATTGGTGGCAGGGTGCATTTATGACACAGACCGTGGAACTTCCGCTTTGGCTGTTTTTGTTGATCCTGGTATTCGCCGCGGTCACACTGGCCTCGCATTTTCTGTTTCCGTCAGTGCGGTGGTTTTTTCGCCGTAGGTTGGAGCGCGCGGTCAAACGCCTGAACACGCGCCTGCAGCGCCCGATACAGCCGTTCAAGCTGGCCCGACGCCACGATATGATTCAACGTCTGATCTATGATCCTCAGGTAGGGCAGGCCGTGCAGCAGCACGCACGTGAAGAAGGCATTCCCGAAGCGGTCGCCTTTGAGCAGGCCCAGCGGTATGCGCGCGAGATCGTGCCTTCTTTTTCCGCCGTTGCCTATTTCAGTATCGCCATCCGGTTGGCGCGGATTCTGAGCAACGCCTTTTATGATGTACGGCTTAGTTATCAGGATGAAGATGCCCTGAAAGATATTGATCCAAATGCGACAGTTGTTTTTGTGATGAACCACCGCAGCAACATGGATTATGTGCTGGTCACCTATCTGGCGGCCCAGCAATCGGCTTTGTCTTATGCTGTTGGCGAATGGGCGCGTGTTTGGCCGCTCAGTCGGTTGATTCGTGCGATGGGGGCCTATTTTATTCGCCGCAAGTCCGGCAGCGAACTCTATCGTCAGGTATTGGCCTGCTATGTCCGGCATGCCACCGATGCCGGTGTTACACAGGCCATGTTCCCTGAAGGCGGGCTGAGCCTGACGGGGGCCATGGCACGCCCCAAGCTGGGGCTTTTGAAATACATAATCGATGGTGCCAGGGTGGATGGGGCGGATGTGGTGTTTGTTCCCGTTGCGCTAAACTATGACCGGGTTCTTGAAGATACGATCCTGACCAAGGCCGCACTTGGCAATCAAAGGCAATTTCGTGCCCGAATCGGGGTTATAACTGGGTGGATGTTGAAACAGATAGGCAGGCGTCTGACCGGTCGCTACCAGCGGTTTGGATTTGCTGGAGTGCGATATGGTCACCCTATCTCATTGAAGGAATTCCGCACCGCCCATGACGATGTGATGACTGATCTCGCGCGCGAACTCATGCAACGGATCAAAGAAGCGATTCCGCAGGCGCCTGTTCCTGCAGCGTGCTGGCTGGTTCGCACCAAAGGAGGAATGCCCGAAGACGAGCTTAAAAGCTTGATCACCGGGTTTTTGCAACGTGACGGAACTTTGGGTGATCAGGATGAGTCCGCGGTTTCAGCTGCCTTGGATCAGCTGGTCGAACGCAGAATTCTGAAACGAGAAGGTGGGAAAATATCTCAATCCGGGCAAAGGGTTGATCTGCTCGACTACTATGCAGCCTCAGCCCCGATTGGCGACGGCTGGCCTGATGCTGCGGCAGCGAAAGAAGTTTCTGCAGGCGCTGGGTCATAAAATTACAAAAATGATGCAAAATCTATTGCATTATTTCCCTCAGGCCAATATCTCATCATCCAACGCAAGCGCTTCTGCATCGCGGCAAACAGGAATGAGAAATAAGGAGGCCAACATGGCTCTGGACACCGACAGCGGTATCGCAACTTACGACGCGCCGGAAAAAGACCTCTATGAAATGGGTGAAATCCCTCCGATGGGGTTTGTGCCTAAGAAAATGTATGCATGGGCAATCCGTAAGGAACGCCACGGGGAACCGGATACTGCGATGGTCCAGGAAGTCGTGGACGTACCAGAACTGGACAGCCACGAGGTGTTGGTTCTGGTGATGGCGGCGGGCGTTAACTATAACGGCGTCTGGGCATCCCTGGGCAAGCCGATCTCGCCCTTTGACGGCCACAAAGCCCCGTATCATATCGCCGGTTCTGACGCTTCGGGGATCGTATGGGCCGTGGGTTCGAAAGTAACGCGCTGGAAAGTGGGCGACGAGGTTGTCATTCACTGCAACCAGGACGATGGCGACGACGAACATTGTAATGGTGGCGATCCGATGTATTCGGACAGCCAGCGGATCTGGGGTTATGAAACGCCGGATGGGTCTTTTGCACAGTTCACCAATGTTCAAGCCCAGCAGTTGATGCCGCGCCCCAAGCACCTGACCTGGGAAGAAAGCGCTTGCTATACTCTGACGCTGGCGACCGCGTATCGGATGCTGTTCGGGCACGAGCCGCATGACCTGAAGCCGGGCCAGAACGTTCTGGTCTGGGGTGCCTCGGGCGGCCTTGGCTCTTATGCGATCCAGCTGATCAATACCGCAGGCGCCAACGCAATCGGCGTGATCTCGGACGAAAGCAAGCGTGACTTTGTCATGGGTCTGGGCGCCAAGGGCGTGCTGAATCGCAAAGACTTTAACTGCTGGGGTCAGTTGCCCACAGTAAACACACCGGAATATGCGGACTGGTTCAAAGAGGCGCGCAAATTCGGCAAGGCGATCTGGGAAATCACCGGCAAAGGCAAGAATGTCGACATGGTGTTTGAACATCCCGGCGAAAGCACATTTCCGGTGTCGACCTTTGTCGTGAAAAAAGGTGGTATGGTTGTGATCTGCGCCGGTACCACCGGCTATAACCTGACTTTCGACGTTCGCTATATGTGGATGCATCAGAAACGTCTGCAAGGTTCGCATTTTGCGCATCTCAAGCAGGCTGCTGCCGCGAACCAACTGATGGTCGAACGCCGTCTGGATCCCTGCATGTCCGAAGTGTTTGCCTGGGGTGAATTGCCCGACGCGCATATGAAGATGATGCGGAATGAGCATAAACCAGGCAACATGTCGGTTCTGGTTCAGGCGCCGCAGACGGGCTTGCGCACGCTTGAAGAGGTTCTAGACGCAAAAGGCTGAGCCCCCCAAAAAAAATAGAATATTAGCACCCGCGAATCGCATCGAGCGAGCGCGGGTGTATCTATTTCGAGGCATAAGGAAATAATTACAGTGGGTTACAGAATCGTGACCCGCTAGTTTTGGGGAGTAGAAACCAGTGAATAGGCTTAAAATCATCTCACATGTTACGGTTGTGTTAACCCTTCGTTAACCGTTTCGGAGTGACTTTAGATGGCGCATAATGAGTGGATACTGGACGTTTTGTCGGACCTCAACGCCTTCGCTGTTGAAAACGGTTTGACCGCACTTGCCGAGCAGCTTGATGATACCAAGTTGATCGCAGCGGCCGAGATTGCGTCCATGCAAGATAAGGCACAGGCGCCCGCGAATGGGAACACAACTCGACATGAGTCAGGTCCTAGAGGACTTGGAAAGCACCAACACGCTTGACGAGTTGGGCGATGTAGCCGTTCGATTGCGCGACCGGCTGCAGGTTGAACATCTTATCTATCATTGGGTTGATGGTGCCGGGGATCAATACGGCTATACAACTTACCCGGACGCTTGGGCCGAGCGATACCGGGAGCGGAATTATCACCGCATAGATCCAGTGATCCTGGGGTGTTTCCAACGGTTCCACCCGGTTGACTGGAAATTTCTGGACTGGTCTGGAAAAGTGGCGAAAGCCTTTTTGCAGGATGCCCTTGAACATGGGGTTGGCAATCAGGGTTATTCGATCCCCATCCGGGGGCCGAACGGCCAGTTTGCCTTATTCACAGTGAATCACTCATGTGATGATGAGAAATGGAAGTCCTTCATCGAGGCCCATGGCCGCGAGCTGATTTTGATCGCGCATTACTTTAACCGAAAGGCTCTGGAGTTCGAAACCGACAGGCAGCCGGATACGACCCGAGGCCTGTCGCCTCGTGAGACGGATGCCATGACCTTGCTGGCGCTTGGATACAGCCGGGCACAAGTCGCGCACTCACTGTCAATCTCGGAACATACGCTGCGTGTCTATATTGAAAGTGCGCGTGCCAAGCTTGGGGCGCAGAACACAACCCATGCCATCGCAACAGCACTCAGCCGTGGATTAATAGTGGTTTAACAAGCGCGCGCGCCAAAAACGGGAAATTAACCACGACTTTGTACCCCCTTCGTTCCTGCACAGGACGAAAAGGGGAAAAGTCATGTTGCGCTATTTGTTTGCCGACGAACTACATAAGTTTCCGAATTTGGCCCAAGGGATGTTCCGGGATCGAGCGGATCAGTTCAAAACACGTCTGGGCTGGGATGTTCACGTGGACGAAAAAGGAGAAGAGCGGGATCAGTATGATGACCTGAATCCGCTCTATGTCATCTGGGAAGAAGAGGATGGCAGCCATGGGGGGTCGATGCGGGTATTGCCGACGACAGGACCTGTCATGGTGAATGAGGTGTTTGGGCACCTGACAGGGGGTAAGCCGGTCCACAGCCCGCTGATCTGGGAAGTAACGCGGTTCTGCCTGTCCCGAACGGCCAGCGCCCATACTGCCGGTGCCATCATGCTGAGCGGCGGCGAAATCATGGAAGGGTTCGGGCTGACCCATATTGCTGGCGTCTTTGATGCGCGCATGATTCGGATCTACCGTCTGATCGGATCGTCTCCAGTCGTTCTGGGGTCACAAGGGAAAGGGCGTGATCAGATTTCGGTTGGGCTCTGGCCCTATTCGTCCGAGGATTGCAATCGGGTGGCTGAACGGGCGGGCATCCCACGTGAGCTGTCCAGGATGTGGTTCAAAGCCGCGTTCGGCACTGTCCGGCAACACCGGTTTGCCCTGTCCGCCTGACGGGGTCTGAAAGCCAATTCCATATCTGGCGATAGCTGGCGTGGCCCTGTAGGGTCGCGCCATGTCTATACCCACAGTCACCTTTTCCGACGATCAAGCCGCCGCCTATGACAGCATTTCCGAGATGCTGAAATCTGCTGGTGTGGACCTGGATGATGATGCCCTGCTGAAAATGCCCGGCAATGGCGAATCCGGGGTGATGGCCGTGATCGGCAAGGCGGGTTCAGGGAAAACGCTACTGCTGGCAGAGCTTTACAAAGCATTGGCTGACGCGGGTCTTCAGATCGTTTCCGGTGATTTCGAAAGCCGCAAAGCGCGCGAGAAACGCAGCTTGGCCATTCTTGCGCCAACGAACAAGGCCGCCAGTGTTTTGCGCCTGCGGGGTGTGCCTGCGACCACGATCCACCGCATCCTCTATACGCCGGTTTATGACCCGGAATATGAACGCATTGCCGAATGGCTGGCGGGCAACGATGAACGCCCCGAGGTTGAAGGGCTGACTGACGAAGCCCTGGACCGGGCGGCTGCTTTTTATCAGAACAACAAGTCTATCCCCGGCGCGCTGGCCGTTGCGGGCCTGCGTGGGTCCGACTTTATCACCGGCTGGAAACGTCGGGAGGAGCCGCTGGACATAGGCTTTGTAGATGAGGCCTCGATGCTGGATGACCGGCAGTTCGAAGACCTGAAAGAGATCTTCCCGACCCTGTTGCTGTTTGGCGACCCGGCGCAGCTGGCCCCGGTCAATCAGTCTGGCAGCATGGTATTTGAGACGCTACCCGAGCCGCGAAAGCAGGTATTGCACAGGGTCCACAGGCAGACGGCAGACAACCCGATCCTGGACCTCGCGCATGCGCTGGCCGACCCTCAGATGGGGTTTGAGGATTTTGAACGGCTCGTCGAACAGACCGCCCGACAGGATCACCGTGTTGTTTGGGGGCAGCGTGTTGAAGTTGACCTGATGGCCCGCAGCCCGGTTCTGGTCTGGCGAAATGCCACCCGAATTCGCTTGATTCAGGCCTTCCGCAATGTTCACGCGGCACCCGACACCGAGCTTCTGGCGGGAGAGCCGCTGATTTGCGATGGAATCGAACTGCCGCTGAAGCACCGCAAGAAAAGGCTGGATCTTGAGGCGCGCGGGCTAATCAAGGGTGCTCAGGTCATCTATCTGGGGCCAGGACGAAAACCGGGGTTTTCGCGCCTGCATGTGATGGGGGCCGAGGATCCGCAGGTCAGCGCAGCGTCGATTGTCAAAATCGAAATGCCTGATGAGGAAGAACCGTTTATTCCATTTGCTGCGCGTATGGGGGCAACCTTTTTGCATGGCGCAGCAGTGACCATTCACAAGGCGCAGGGGTCGCAGTGGGACACGGTACAGGTGTTTGCGCCGGATATATATGCGGCTGCCCGGATGGGGCGAACCGAGGCTGGGCAACCTTTGTGGAAACGTCTGGCTTATGTTGCGATCACGCGGGCGCAAGAAAGGTTGATTTGGGTGGTGCGCAACAGGCTGGCCAAGCCCACTTATCCGCTGCGCGTGGATGATTTGCGCGCGGCTCCGGCGGCGACGCTGACCCTGGAGGCGGAAGAGATATGAAATCCATCATCATCACAGGCGCCAGTTCAGGCATCGGACGGGCAACTGCCGAGCTGTTTTTGGCCGAGGGCTGGGCGGTTGGGCTGCTGGCGCGCAGCGCGGATGTGCTGAACGAATTGGCTGAAAGGCACAAGAATGCGATCCCCCTGGTGACCGATGTTACCGACCCCACCGCTGTTTCGGGTGCTTTCGAGACATTCCAGAATGAGGCGGGACGTCTTGACGTATTATTCAATAATGCCGGAATCTTTGCCCCCGGCGGCACGATAGACGAAATCCAGTTGGAGGATTGGTACCAGAGCGTCAGCGTGAACCTGAACGGGATGTTCCTAAGCGCGCGCGGCCTTTCGCATTATGCGGCATCAGGCCCCTCAAGGGGGAAGGATCATCAATAACGGTTCGATCGCCGCGCATGTACCGCGTCCGAATTCGGTCCATTACACCGCTACGAAACACGCGATAACAGGCCTGACACGCAGCCTATCACTGGACGGGCGCGCCTTTGGTATCGCATGTGGTCAAATCGATATTGGCAACGCGCGAACACAGATGGTGCAAAACCTGGTTGAAAACGCCATCGCGGGAGGGCAGCAGCCCGACCCGACGATGGCTGTTGACGATGCCGCACGTTCTGTACTGCACATGGCGTCTTTGCCTGCAGAGGCAAACGTCCAGTTCATGACCGTCATGGCCACTACGATGCCCTATATCGGGCGTGGATAGGGCTTTAGTTCTCGCGCAATAGTCGGAAGGCTGTGGACGCTCCCCAACCCGCCGCGATGGCAATGACCAAAGACATCAGGCCATACCAGACCGGCTGCTGACGGGACATGTTGTAGAGGAACCGTTCCAGCCCGACCTTCCGCACGTCGATTGTGGTCTCGAACTGGGAAACAACCTCTCGGCCGCGGGTCAGGTATATGCGCGCGAAATAGGCGCCTTCGGTCAAATCGGCTGGCATGTCGATTGAGGTTCGGAACAATGTCTGCTCGTCCACCGCAACCGTATTTTCGCGGATAGAATACAGGCCCTCATCCTCACGGATGCGAACGACGGCCTCGGCAAAATTCTGCGCGCCCCGGATATTCATCGCGGCACCCACTGACCGAATGGCCCGTTCAATCGAGATCCTGTACCGCAAGTCTTCTGTATCTGACAGGATTTCTGTAAGGGGAGCGCTGGTGGCAACCGCATAAAAACTGGGCGCAAGGTCGACCAGGACGCTGTCGGTGTTGACCCAGATACCCAGCCTGCGTTCTTTTCGCCGGACCGTCACTGGGCTCGAGGGGCCTGCAACGGCCACGATAACTTGAAGCGGTGGGCCGGAAGGGATCGGCGTTTCACGTTTCACGGCACCGAAAATAAGAATTTCCGAGCCATCGAAATTCGCCGTGATGGCAACCCGGTCTTGGCTTAGGCCAAGCACGACCTGTTCCTCCTCGGCGATGGCCGGGGTGACACAGAGGGCGAGTAGCAGGATCAACCGTCTCAGCATGATCAGTGCCCCCCTGCAACGCCGAGCGAATAGAGCTCGGAGGGTTCCAGAAGCAGATCCAGCGCCAGTTTGCCACAAACCACCAAGACCAGTGCAGCCAGCAATACGCGCAGCTGCTCGGCAGGCATTCGTGCGCCGATCACCGTTCCGATCTGCGCCCCGATCACGCCGCCGACCAGCAACAACACAGCCAGAACAATGTCGACTGTGTAGTTGGTTGTCGCGTGCAGCATCGTGGTGAACGCTGTTACGAAAATAATCTGGAACAGGGAGGTGCCGACAACGACTTTGGTGGGCATTCCCAGCAGGTAAATCATGGCAGGAACCATGATAAAGCCGCCTCCGACACCCATGATCGCAGAAAGGATACCTACGCTAAGCCCGACCAGGACGGGGGGGATGACCGAGATATAGAGGCCCGATGTACGGAACCGCATTTTGAACGGCATCGCGTGAATCCAGCCGCGCTGACGACGTGCAACAGGGGCGGCGGTGCCCTTTTTGGATTTACGCAGCGCGTTCAGGCTTTCGATGAACATCAAGCTGCCGACGACGCCCAGAAAGACCACGTAACACAGGGTTACGAGCAAATCGACTTGTCCGAGGCTTTTGAGATAGTTGAAGATCACCACCCCGAACGCAGCACCGATCAGTCCCCCGACCAGCAATACCGTGCCCATCTTCAGGTCGACCGTCTTTCGGCGGAAATGGGCCAGAACCCCAGAAAAGGACGAGGCGACAATCTGGTTCGCTTCGGTGGCTACGGCAACTGCTGGTGGGATGCCAATGAAAAACAACAGCGGGGTCATCAGAAACCCGCCGCCGACCCCGAACATCCCTGACAGGATGCCGACCATGCCGCCCAACCCCAGCAGCAGAAAGGCGTTTACGGAAACTTCAGCGATAGGAAGGTAAATTTGCATGAGGTACTAGTAATTAGGGCCAGCTGCGTCGCGCAATGTGACACATTCGACTTCTGGAATTTGTGAAAGGGTTCGTATCTGACGCGCAGAATCACGCCCTTGGCGAGGCAGGGTAAAGCAGGGCTGGCGGCTTGGACCAGTCTGAAACTGTGCATCCGCAAAAGGCGTTTTGACAGGGAGTATCCCCTTAGACCAAGCGCAAGACCTAGCATCCGGCACCCCGGCGAGAAACTCTCTCAAATCAGCTGTCACTGGAAACACATCCATGCCCCTTTAGAGCCGTTGCGGCATGTAAAATCAACTCTACATGCCGCCATGCAGCGAACAGGACTGACGTGTGTTTCAAACTGGACCTATTACCGCTCTTTTACATAGGGTTCGCCACCGGCTTTCGGTGGAACGGCCTTGCCGACAAAGCCGGCCAAAATGACGACGGTCAGGATATATGGCAGCGCATCCATGACCTGCACAGGAATCACCACGCCACCCAGGTCAATATTTTGGAACCGCAACGCAACGGCTTGCAACAGTCCGAACAGCAGGCAAGCCCACATCGCGTGCCATGGCCGCCATTTTGCAAAGATCAGCGCCGCTAGCGCGATGAACCCGCGACCGGCAGTCATTTCCTTGACGAATCCAGCTTGCAGGGCCGTGGCCAGATAGGCACCGGCAATGCCGCACAGCACGCCACAGATCGCTACAGCCGCAAAACGCAGCCCAACGACAGAAACCCCGGCCGTATCCACAGCGGCTGGGTTTTCACCCACCGCGCGCAGGCGCAGGCCAAAGCGGGTGCGGTACAAAACCCACCAGGTTGTCGGGACCAGAAGGAAAGACACATAGACCAGGATCGAATGGCCGGACAGCAGCTCGGAATAGATTGGCCCAAGAAATGGGACATCACTCACCGCATCCGCAAAAGGGAAGGTGATCGGTTCAAAGCGCCCTCCGCCGAACAGCGAGGGGGTACGCCCGCCCTGTTTGAACCAGCTTTGCGCGATCAGGACCGTCAGCCCAGAGGCCAGAAAGTTGATGGCGACGCCTGAAATCAGCTGGTTGCCCCGAAAGGTGATCGAGGCCACCCCATGCAGGGCGGACAGAACAAGAGAGGCCGCGATCCCGGCCAGCAATCCCAGCCAGACCGATCCGGTCACGGCGGCGACGGCGGCAGAAAAGAACGCCGCGATCAGCATCTTGCCCTCAAGCCCGATGTCGAAAATACCGGCGCGTTCGGAGTACAGACCGGCCAGACAGGCCAGCAACAGCGGCGTAGCCAGGCGGACGGTCGAATCGAGGACCTGGATGAGGGTAACGAAAGTATCCATCGTTTAGCCCTCCTTCCGCATGGCAAGGAACAGCTTTTCCAGCGGCATGCGGACCATGTTGTCCAGCGCGCCGGTGAACAGGATCACCAGGGCCTGAATGACCACGATAAGCTCGCGCGGGATCGACGTCCACAGCGCCAGCTCGGCCCCGCCCTGATAGAGGAAACCAAACAGCAGCGCCGCCAGAAACACGCCAAACGGATGGGACCGGCCCATCAGCGCCACGGCGATACCGATAAAGCCAGCGCCCTCGGTCGAGTTCAGAACCAGCCGCTCTGCCTCACCCATCACGTTATTCGTGGCCATCAGACCAGCCAGCGCGCCCGAGATCAGCATGGCGATGATGGTGATCCGAACCGGAGAAATACCGGCATAGACGGCACCGGTTTCCGAATGCCCATAGGCGCGGATCTCATAGCCCAGCCGGGTGCGCCAGATCAGCGCCCAAACGATCACACAGGCCAGGACAGCAACAAAGAATGAGATATTGGCAGGTGCGCCACGGAATACGACGTTTTCAGCGGTCGAGAACATCGACTGGAACGTCGGCAGATGCACCGCCTCGGGGAAGCGTGCAGTTGCCGGGTCTTGCGAGCCCTGCGGGCGCATGACGTTGACCAGCATATAGTTCAGCAAGGCAGCAGCGATGAAGTTGAACATGATCGTGGTGATCACGATATGGCTGCCGCGTTTGGCCTGCAGATAGGCCGGAATGGCCGCCCAAGCGGCCCCGAACATCATCGATGCGGCACAGGCGGCCAGCAAGGCGATGCTCCAATGCGGCCAGTCGATGTAAAGGCACACCACGGCCACGCCAAGCCCGCCCAGCATCGCCTGACCTTCGCCACCGATGTTGAACAGCCGTGCGTGAAAGGCGACCGCCACAGCGAGTCCGGTGAACATGAAATTCGTGGCGTAATACAGCGTATAGCCCCAGCCATAGGTCGATCCCAGCGCGCCGGTGACCATCAGGTTCACCGCTTCGATCGGGTTTTCGCCAATGGCGAGGATGACCAGCGCCGACAGGATTGCGGCCAGAAGCAGACTGATCACCGGGATCAGAACAACATCGGCCCATTTGGGCATTTTTTCCATGTTACGCTGCCTCTCCCGCAACACCGGCCATCAACAGGCCAAGTTCTTTTTCATCAGTTTCATGGGGCAGGCGTTCGCCCATGATATGTCCGTCAAACATGACAGCGATTCGATCCGACAGCGAGAATATCTCTTCCAGCTCGACCGAGACCAGCAGGATCGCCTTGCCCTGGTCGCGCAGATCGACGATCTGTTTGTGAATGAATTCGATCGCCCCGATATCCACGCCTCGGGTCGGCTGACCGACCAACAGCAGGTCCGGGTTACGTTCGATTTCACGCGCGACGACGATCTTCTGCTGATTGCCGCCCGAAAAGCTTTTGGCCGACAGCCAGGGGTTCGGCGGGCGCACATCGAATTTTTCGATCTTGGCTTCGGTATCGGCGCGCAGGGCGGCGTTATCCATGAAGAGGCCACGTTTATAGGCCGGGTCACGGTGATAGCCGAAGGCCACGTTCTCCCAGGCGTGGAAATCCATGATCAGGCCTTCGCGCTGGCGGTCTTCGGGCACATGCGCAATGTGCTGCGCGCGCCGCGCCTGGCCATCTGACCCCGCCCCGCTGAGCGCAAGCGGCGTACCGTTCAGTTTGATCTGGCCCTGGCCCGGGCGCATCCCGCCCAGAACCTCTAGCAGTTCGGATTGGCCATTGCCGGCGACGCCTGCGATGCCCACGATCTCACCAGCGCGCACGTTCAAGTCGATGCCTTTGACACGCTCGACGCCCGCGCTGTCGAAAACACGCAGGTTTTCAATCTCGAGGATGGGCTTACCGGGCTGCGCCGGAACCTTGTCGACCTGCAGCAGAACCTTGCGGCCCACCATCAGCTCGGCCAGTTCTTCGGGGCTGGTCTCGGCGGTTTTCACGGTGGCCGTCATTTGCCCGCGGCGCATGACCGACACGGTGTCGGTGTTTTCCATGATCTCGCGCAGTTTGTGGGTGATCACGATGATCGTCTTCCCCTCAGCCCGCAGCCGGTCGAGGATGCGGAACAGCTGATCCGCCTCAGATGGGGTCAGCACGCCGGTTGGTTCGTCCAGAATCAGGATCTCGGCCTTGCGATACAGCGCCTTGAGGATCTCGACCCGCTGCTGCATCCCCACACCGATCTCGTCGATCCGTTTGTCGGGATCCACGAACAGCTCGTATTCTTCTTCCAGCTCTTTCAACTCTTTGCGGGCCTTGGTCAGGGACGGGGCCAATAGCCCGCCATCCTCGGCGCCCAGCACGATGTTTTCCAGAACGGTGAAATTCTCGACCAGTTTGAAATGCTGAAACACCATCCCGATGCCCGAGGCGATCGCGGCCTGGCTGTCAGGGATTTCGGTCTTTTGACCGTTGATCCAAATCTCACCTTTGTCGGCTTTGTAAAAGCCGTAGAGAATGCTCATCAGCGTGGATTTGCCCGCACCGTTTTCACCGATGATCCCATGGATCGTACCGGGGGCGACGCTGATGGAAATGTCTTTGTTGGCCTGAACCGGCCCAAAGGATTTGGATATCCCTTTGAGCTCAATGGCGGGGACGGTCATGTCTTGTCCTCAGTTGCCGAAAGGACTGCCCGGTCATCCCGGTGCAGCAAAGTGGAATCGGGCCGGGAGCATCACCCCCGACCCGCGCGATATCAGAACTGCAGTGCTGGGCAGCTGTCGTTCTCGTAATAGCTGACAACTGAAACATTGCCGTCGATGATGTCCTGACGGGCTTTGTCGACTGCTGCTTTCATATCATCCGAAACCAGCGGAGCGTTGTTGTCGTCGATCGCATAGCCAACGCCGTCTTCGGCCAGACCCATGATATATACGCCGGTCTCAACGTTCTCGCCTGCGCTCATCGCCTCATAAACAGCGACGTCCACGCGCTTTAGCATCGAGGTCAGAACTTTGCCCGGGTGCAGGTGGTTCTGGTTGCTGTCGACACCGATTGACAGGATGCCTTCGTCAGCAGCGGTTTGCAGAACACCAACACCGGTGCCGCCAGCTGCGGCATAGACCACGTCGGCACCCTGGCTGATTTGTGCCTTTGTCAGTTCCGAGCCCTTAACCGGGTCGTTCCATGCCGCAGGCGTTGTGCCGGTCATGTTGGCAACCACGTTGATATCGGGGTTCACCGCCTTGGCACCCTGAGCATAGCCGCAGCCAAAGTGACGGATCAGCGGAACATCCATGCCGCCGATGAAGCCAACGGTTCCGGATTCGGACGCCATCGCAGCCATCATACCAACCAGATACGAGCCTTCGTGTTCAGCGAAACCAACCTGACGCAGGTTGGGCGCGTCCAGCCAGGTTACGTCGACAACAACGAATTTCGTGTCCGGATAGTCGGCAACAACCGCGCTGAGCGGGTCAGCCATACCGAAACCCATGGTGATGATCGGGTTCGAGCCTGCTTCGGCAAAGCGGCGCAGGGCCTGTTCGCGCTGCGCTTCGGACTGCATTTCGATCTCGCGGTAGGTGCCGCCCGTTTCTTCCGCCCAGCGTGAGGCGCCGTTGTGCGCGGCTTCGTTGAACGATTTGTCGAACTTGCCGCCCAGATCAAAGATCAGTGCCGGTTCGGCCAGTGCGGCACCCGCTGTCAGTGCAACCGCCGCTGCGGCGCCCATCAAGGATTTCATCAGGGTCATTTGTTACTCCCGTTTGTTTTTTTCGGTCGGAGCCAAGATAGCCCCGTTTACCCACTGTTAGCGAGCATAACCGTTGTGATGGCGGGAATTAAGGCCGTTTGCAACCGCCGCGGTCAACAGATTTTTGACCATTTGGTCCAATAAAATTCGCGGCCTGTCTCAGGTTAAATTGCATTCCATGACGATGGCATCAATTTTCTGATTATTTTCAACCGTATAGTAATTCTTGCGCGTGCCGCACACACGATACCCGCAATGCTTGTAAAGTGTAATCGCGGGCTGGTTGGCGATGGAAACATCCAGAATCGCCCGGATAGCGCCCAGTTTTTTGGCAGCCGCGTGCCATTCGACCATACGTTTCCTAGCCAGTCCCTGCCGCTGAACTGTGGGATGGGTGGCAATCGTCAGCAGTTCGGCTTCGTCTGCAATTACCTGGAAAAGGGCAAAGGACTGGGCATCACCTACGATATGGGTAAAGCGATTCTGCAGCAGCTCTGCAAACTCTGTGGCGGTCCAGGGGCGCGCTTGCGTAAAAGCCGCCGCATGGGTATCGGCTAGGTCTTCCGGGGTCATCCGTCCAGCAACATCGGCGGTTGATCCTTGGAGGGCGCCGCGTCTGCGGGGCGTATGTACAGGGGGGCCGGTGCCTCGGTCGTAGTCTGCCATCTTTGCGCTGCCACGCGGGCAATAGCGCAGACCTGAGCCTTTGGGTTGTCGTTGAACATCAGCGTACCCAGCGATTCTGCCTGATCAAGCTGGATCAGTGCCGGTTCCATATCAGGCTGCGAAACATAGACCTGATCTCTGGGCGCGCGAATTGCGGGCAACGCATCGCTGTCCAGGACAGCAAGCGCGTCAAAGCCCGATACGCCAATGGCCGGTATACCCAGACCTAAGGCCAGACCCCGCGCGGCCGAGACCGAGATGCGTATTCCGGTGAAATTACCGGGGCCTATTCCAACGCCGATCGCTGACAGGTCGCGCCATGAGCATTGTTCTGATGACAGCACCTCTTCGAGCAGCGGCATCAGACGTTCGGCTTGTCCCCGCGACATGGGCTCGACACAAGACGCCACAATCCGGTCACCGCGCAACAAAGCGGCCGCGCAATGCGCGGCCGATGTGTCAAACGCCAGAATGATAGGATCAGACGGCAACAGGGCGAACCTCGGTCACTTCGGGAATGTAATGACGCAGTAGGTTTTCGATCCCCATCTTCAATGTCAGTGTCGAGGATGGGCAGCCTGCACAGGCCCCTTGCATATGCAGGTAGACAACGCCGCGGTCAAAACCGTGAAACGTGATGTCGCCCCCGTCCTGCGCGACTGCCGGGCGCACCCGGCTGTCCAGCAGGTCTTTAATCTGATTGACCACTTCGGCGTCCTCACCGCTGTGTTCAGCATGGCCCGAACCCGCATTGGCATCCGCGCCCATGATCGGCTGGCCGGACTGGTAATGCTCCATCACCGCGCCCAGAATGGCGGGTTTGATGTGATCCCACTGGACGTCGTCCGCTTTGGTCACGGTTACGAAGTCATTGCCGAAAAACACTCCGGTCACGCCACTTACAGCAAAAATGCGGTTGGCCAGCGGCGATTTCTCTGCAGCCTCAGCCGATGGGAAATCCGCAGTGCCCGCTTCCAGCACGGTCTGGCCGGGCAGGAATTTCAGGGTTGCAGGGTTCGGTGTGGATTCGGTCTGGATGAACATGGCGCGGCTCCGTATCTGTTGTCTCTGATATGCGGGTCCGCGAGCTGGAAGTCAAGAATTGGAACGATTCTAAATTTAGGCAGCCAAGCTTATCGCGTCGTCCAACCGATCATCGCCCCAGAACAGCTCGTCCCCGACCAGAAAGCTGGGCGCGCCAAAAATCCCTTTGGCCTGTGCGGTTTTTGTTTGTTCGATAAGCGCTGATTTGATCGCCGGATTCTGGGTCTGGGAAAGTAAATCAGCGGCAAGCCCGGCTGAGCTGAGGCATCCGGCCAAAACAGCCTCATCCGCGATGTTCTGCCGTTGGGCAAATTCGGCAGAATAGACGGCGCGCACAAAGGCAGCTTTTTGCCCCTGATCTTCAATCGCCAATGTTAACCTGGCCGCTTTCAAGCCGTTCTGCGGAAAAGGATCGGGCCGGACAAATGGCAAGCCGCGCTGGGCGGTCAGGCGTTCCATATCCCGCCACATGTACCGGCCTTTTGCCGGGTACAGATTGAACGGAGAATTGTCCCACCCTTGGGCGGCAAAGATTGGCCCCAGCAGAAAAGGCTGCCATTCGACCGAGACGCCCTGGCGGGTGGCAGCCTCTTCGATACGCATCGCGCTGAGATAAGAATAGGTCGAGGCGAATTCGAACCAGAATTGAATGCTGCGTTGCATCGGTGTGGCCTCAGGTAATCGCTTCGAGTTTTTCTTTGCTCAGATCACCAGGAACAATAGTGATTGGGATCGGCAGGCTGCCTGAGTTTTTGGTCAGTTGAGTCACCAATGGGCCAGGTCCCTTTTTGTCGGTGCCTGCACCCAGAACCAGAACGCCGATATCAGGATCGGATTGCACATGCTCGATGATCTGGGCAACGGGCTCGCCTTCGCGGATGGCCAGTTCAGGATCAACGTCCTGCTTGTCGCGCATCCATTTTGCGAAAACTTCAAAATGCGCATGGATACGCTCGCGCGCTTCTTCACGCATGACGGTGGCAACGCCGATCCAATGGTTGAATTCGTCCGGTGGGATTACCGACAGGATTGTTACGCCGCCGCCGGTATGGGCCGCGCGCATAGCCGCGAATCGCATCGCATTCAGGCATTCGCGACTGTCATCCAGAACCACTAGGAACTTGCGCATGGGTGTCCTCATTCATTTCCGGGGATCATGCCCGACTAGGTGCGTGCTGGCAACCAGAGCCTAACGCCCACTGGCGGCCCAGTCCCAATACAGGTCGCGTGCACGCCGGGCGATGGGACCGACCTGAAACCGGGTGTCCTCCAGCGCAGTCACCGGGGTGATCTTGCTCATGTTGCCAGTCATGAATACCTCGTCGGCCCCGTAGAAATCCTCGAAACTCAGAACCGCCTCATGCACAGCCACGCCGTCGGCCCGCAGGTTTTTGATATGTCGTGCACGGGTGATGCCGGCAAGGAAGGTGCCGTTGGGGACGGGGGTAAAGACCTCGCCGTCGCGGACCATAAAGATATTGGCGGTTGCGGTTTCGGCTACGTTGCCCAATGCGTCAGCCACCAGAGCATTCGAAAACCCGTTCGCACGTACCTCGTTCAGCATCCGTGCATTGTTGGGATACAGGCACCCGGCCTTGGCATTCACCACCGAGGATTCCAGTACCGGACGGCGGAATCGGGTCAGTCCCAGCGTGGCCGAGGCGGTCTCAGGCGCCATCGGAATCTCTTCCAGGCAGACAGCAAACCCGGTGCTGTTTTCCTGCGGTACGATCGCTGTCGCATCTCCGTCGATCCCCCAATACATCGGGCGGATATACACGGCCGCGTCGGGCGCATAGGTCTCAAGCCCTTCCAGCACGATCTCGACCATCTGGTCTGTGGTGACGGTGGAGGTCAGCATCAGCGCCTCGGCAGAGCGGTTCACGCGGGCGCAATGGGCGTTCAGGTCCGGGGTCAGCCCGTTGAAGAACCGCGCGCCGTCAAAGACGGATGATCCCAGCCATGCGCCATGATCCGCAGCGCGCATGATCGGTGCATCCCCATCATGCCATTGCCCGTTGAAATAGGTGCGGATGTTCTTGCCGACTGCCATGACGCCCTCCCAAGCTTTGCGGCAAACCTAGGAAGGCGTTAAGGCAACGTCCAGAGCCAATCAGCCCCGTTTCGCACCAACCATGCCCACAATGTCGTAGGTCTGCTGTAGGATCGGGGCTGCAATCGCCCGCGCCTTTTCTGCGCCATTGGCCAGAATGCGATCAATCTCGGCCTCTTCACCCATCAGGCGGGCCATTTCGGTCGAGATCGGAGACAGTTTGGCAACCGCCAGATCGGCCAGCATCGGTTTGAACTCGCCAAATTGCTTGCCGCCAACGTCGGCCAGAACCTGATCCGCCGTCTGATCGCTGAGGGCGGCGTAGATATTCACCAGATTGCGGGCCTCGGGGCGGTTGTCCAAGCCATCGACTTCCGAAGGCAGAGCGTCCGGGTCGGTCTTGGCCTTTCGGATTTTCTTGGCGATCGTGTCGGCATCATCGGTCATGTTGATCCGGGTCATGTCAGAGGGGTCGGATTTGGACATCTTTTTTGACCCATCGCGCAAGCTCATGACCCGAGTTGCCGCACCTTTGATGACGGGTTCTGTCAACGGAAAAAAATCGACGCCATAGTCATGATTGAACTTAGTTGCGATATCTCGGGTTAGTTCCAGGTGTTGCTTTTGATCATCTCCGACGGGTACATGTGTCGCGTGATATACAAGGATATCTGCGGCCATGAGCGCCGGATAGGCGAATAGGCCCAACGATGCATTCTGTGCGTTCTTGCCAGCCTTATCTTTGAACTGTGTCATGCGCTGCATCCAGCCAAGCCGGGCAACGCAGTTAAAAATCCATGCAAGTTGCGCGTGCTCAGGAACCTGGCTTTGGTTAAACAGGATCGATTTTTCGGGATCTAATCCTGATGCGATATACCCCGCGCACAGCTCACGCGTTGCGTGCTGCAACTCTTTGGGGTCCTGCCAAACGGTGATCGCGTGCAAATCGACCATACAGTAGATTGTCTGATAGTCGGACCCTTGCATCCGGACCCAGTTCCGCAATGCGCCCAAATAGTTGCCAAGGTGCAGGTTACCGGATGGCTGTGCACCGGAAAACACGCGCGGCGTGAACTTGGAATCGGTCATCGAAGGGAACTCCCGTCTGGAAAAATCAGCCCCCGTCGCTTACCCATGAGGCAAAGGGACGTCAACAGCCGCGAAAGGCCCGCCCAATGAGCAGTGAGCATTATACACCCGCCGTGAACCCTCTGCCGCCCGTGGTGGTGGCTTTGTGTGTGTTCATCATGGGGGTTGAACTGGCATTTACTCTAGGTACGCGCGGGATCATTGGGGGGCCAACTGCTGTAGGCTGGCGCCTGGACGCTTTGCAGCACTATTCGTTTTCGCCGGATATCTTCGACTGGATGGTGGAAAACGGGCGCTGGCCGTTCGAGCATCTGATCCGCTTTGTCACCTATCCGTTTGTATCCGGTACGTTCACACAGGCCATCTTTGTCTGCGTCTTTGTGCTGGCCATGGGTAAAATGGTGGCCGAGGTTTTTGGCAGTGTTCAGATGCTGGTGATCTTTGTGCTGTCGGGCGTGGGTGGTGCGCTGGCTTATGCACTGTTGCTGGATCCGCGCTTTCCGCTGGTGGGTGGGTTCCCTCCGGTCTATGGGCTGATCGGAGCGTTTACGTGGATATTATGGCGCAAGCTGTCGCTGGTGGGCGCAAACCAATCCCGCGCCTTCAGCCTGATCGCCGTTTTGATGGGCATTCAGTTGTTGTTCGGCCTGCTGTTTGGCGGAACGCTGGACTGGGTGGCTGATCTGGGCGGTTTTGCCACTGGTTTTGCCCTGTCGTTCCTGGTTGCTCCGGGTGGGTGGGCGCGGATCGTCAGGCGTATTCGGCGCGACTGATCAGGATCGACGCAGAGCCTTTCTGAACTCGGAAAGTTTGAATGCACCAATCAGGTGGCCGAGCAGGAAATACGTGACTGCAGCAACGATGATCAAACCGAGCAGTGCCAGGTAACGCCAGCCTTCCAGGGCAAAGGCCCAGCCAAACAGCTCAATAGCGGCATACAAGACAGCTCCCATCCCCATGGACGCCGCAATGATCCGCCATGCCCTGTTCTTGAACCGGTCGTCAAACTGCGCTTCTTTCCCCATTTTTCGCGCGCCCAAGGCCAGCAGTCCAACCATGGCCCATCCGGCCACCGAGGCGGCAATCGCCGGCGCGAACCATCCCACCAACGGATACAGCCCGAAAGCCAGTGCAGCGTTCACGACCATCGCAAACACTGCATAGTGAAAGGGCGAGCGTGTATCTTCTCGCGCGAAATACAAAGGCTGCAACAATTTCTGCAGCATGAACGCGGGCAGGCCGATGCCATAGATCGCCACGGCAAGTGCGGTGGCGGCGGTGTCTTCGGGGGTGAACTGTCCGCGCTCGAACAGAACCGAGACCAGCTGGGTGGGGATGAGCACAAAGGCAACGGTCGACGGGATGGTCAACAGCAACGTAAACTCACCTGCGCGAGAAAACGCATCGCGGGCGCCCGATTTGTCCCCAGCGCGCAGGCGGCGAGATAGATCGGGTAACAGGACGATGCCGACGGCGATGCCCACGACGCCCAATGGCAACTGGTACAAGCGATCCGCTGCAAACAACCAGCTGACGGCCTTTTCGGTTTTCGAAGCAACCAGCTGGCCCACCACCAGATTGACCTGTGTAACCCCCATGGCCAAGGCGGCCGGAACCGCAATGCGGACCATGTTGCGCATTTCAGGGCTGAGTTTCGGCAGGCCCGGGCGGATACGGATGCCCGCACGTTCGGTTGCAATCCAGACCAGCGCTAGCTGCGCAACACCAGCGATGGGGATGACGGCGATCAGCCAACGGATGACTTCTCCGCCTGATATAGCGCCGGCGATCAGTGCTGTGCAGGCAAAGATGTTCAGTAAAATCGGCGCGGCGGCGGCAGCCGCGAAACGGCCGGTTGCGTTCAGCACGCCCGAGAACAGCGCCGCTAGCGACATGAAAAAGATGTAGGGAAAGACCACATATCCATAATCCACGGCAAGGTCGAAGCGGTCGTCACCGTAAAAGCCCTCGGCCGTCAGCCAGACCAGGCCAGGCATGAAAACCATCGCCAGCCCGACCAGCACCAGCACCGCCACGGCCAGCAGGTTGAACGCGTCCTGTGCAAAGCCTTGCGCGTTTTCCCCGCCTTCGAGCCGTTTGGAAAACATTGGCACAAAGGCTGCGTTAAACGCACCTTCGGCAAAGAAGCGGCGGAACATGTTGGGCAGGCGAAAGGCGGCGACGAATGCATCCATTACTGGCCCGGGCCCGATGTAGGCGGTCAGCAGGATTTCCCGCAGAAAGCCCAGAATACGGCTGGCCAGGGTCCAGAACCCGACAGTGAACAGGCCTGAAAACAGCCGGATCTGTTTCATGAGACCGCGCGCTCGGCGCCTTCGGAGATGGCCTTGCGCAGCTTGGCCTCAAGCCCGCGCTGCTTGCTTTCCGAGTGATATTTCAACCCAAACATATCCTTGACGTAAAAGGTGTCCACCACTTGTTCGCCATAAGTCGCGATCACCGCATTGGCGATATAGACATTGGCGGCAGCAAGCGTTCGTGTCAGATCATAAAGCAGGCCGGGCCTGTCCCGGGTATCGACCTCGATGATCGTGTAGATCTCGGACCCGTCATTGTCGAAGATGATATGGGTCGGCACGTTAAAGGCCCGTTCGCGTTTCTTGATCTTGTCGCGTGATTTAAGGGCATCCCGCGCCACGACCTCGCCTTTAAGGGTCTTGTGGATCATCTGTGTCAGGCGCGGCAAGCGGCTGGCCTCGAACGGGTGGCCATCGGCGTCCTGAATCCAGAACGCATCGGTGACATAGCCGTCCTTGGTGGTGTAACTGCGCGCATCAACCACATTGGCCCCGACCAGCGCCAAAGCGCCTGCGATACGGGCAAAAATGCCGGGGTGATCACCCATGGCAAAGCAGGCCCGCGTCGCGTCGCGGTCTTCATCCGGGTGCAGACGGATTTCCATCGCGCCAGCATCACCGCTGCGGTCCAGCTCTTTCAGCATCTCGGCAAATTCTACATGGGTCGAAAGGTTCAGGCCCTGCCAATAGGGGTCATAGTGCCGACCCGTCTCGGTTTTGAGGGCGGCTTTGGTCCATTCCGCCAGCTCGGCCCGCAACGCCTTTTTGGCACCGGCACCGCGATTGGCACGGTTGAGGTCTTCCATCCCGGTCTCAAGCGCGCGCTTGGTTTCTGCATGTAGCGCGCGTAGCAGGGTGGCTTTCCAGTTGTTCCAGGTGTTGGGTCCAACGCCGCGAATGTCGCAGACGGTCAACACGGTCAGTAGGTCCAACCTTTTGACCGTTTTCACGGCCTTGGCAAAGTCGCGCACCGTGCGCGGGTCGGAAATATCGCGTTTCTGCGCCATGTCCGACATCAACAAGTGATACCGCACCAACCATTCCACGGTTTCTGAATCCGATTTGTTCAGACCCAGCCGAGGTGCAATCTTTCGGGCCATCTGTGCGCCCAAAATCGAATGATCCTCGGGTCGCCCCTTAGCAATGTCATGGATCAGCAGGGCAACATACAGAACCTTGCGATTGACCCCGCCCTCCAGGATTGAAGACGCCAGCGGCAGGGATTCCCCCAACTCTCCGCGTTCAATCTGGGCCAGATTGACGATGCACTGAATGGTGTGCTCATCCACCGTATAGCTGTGGTACATGTTGAACTGCATCATCGCCACGATGTGTTCGAACTCGGGCAGAAAGGCCGACAGCACCCCCAGTTCGTTCATGCGGCGCAGGGCGCGTTCCGGGTTCCCGTGTTTCAGCATCAGGTCGAGAAAGATGCGCCGCGCCTCTTTGTCTTCGCGCATGTCGTCATCAATCAGGTTCAGGTTGGCGCTGACCAGCCGCATCGCGTCCGGGTGGATCAGCATGCCGGTGCGCAGACCTTCCTCGAACAGGCGCAGAAGGTTCAGCTTGTCCGCCAGAAACTTGTTCGGATCGGCTACGTCCAGACGTCCATGGACGACTTTATATCCGGCTTTGATCCTGGGGCGGCGGCGGAAAATACGCTCTAGCAGAGGCGCGCCTTTCATATGCGTCGCCTCGAGTTTGGTCAGGAAGATGCGCGTCAGCTCGCCAACCTTCGTGGCCTCGCGGAAATAGCGCTGCATAAACACTTCGACCGCCCGACGACCCGCCCGGTCTTCGTATCCCATACGGGAAGCAACCTCGACCTGCATGTCAAAGGACAGTTGTTCGGTTGCGCGCCCGGTCACCAGATGCAAATGCGAGCGAACGGCCCACAGGAAATCCTCAGCTTCCACAAAAGTGCTGAATTCCTCGGGGGTGAACAGACCCAGCGGTACCAACTCGGCCACGTCCTGAACGCCGTAAATATATTTGGCAATCCAGTAGAGCGATTGCAGGTCGCGCAATCCGCCTTTGCCCTCTTTTACGTTGGGCTCGACCATATACCGCTCGCCCTGTTTCAGATGGCGCGCGTCGCGTTCCTGCAGCTTAGCCTCGATGAACTGGCGCTCAGTGCCATTGAACAGATCGTCTTTCAGGCGCGTTTCCAACTCATTTGCCAGATCGGCGTCGCCAGCCAAATAGCGCTGTTCCAACATCGCGGTGCGAATGGTGAAATCCTCGGATCCCAGGCGCAGGCAATCCTTGATGGTGCGCGAAGAATGCCCGACCTTCAGCCGCAGATCCCACAGGATATACAACATGGATTCGATCACACTCTCTGCCCAGGCAGTGATTTTGTAGGGGGTCAGAAACAGAAGATCGACATCCGAGGACGGGGCCATTTCCCCGCGCCCATAGCCGCCCACTGCCAGCACGGCCATTTTTTCTCCCTGTGTCGGCGTGGCCAGCGGGTGAAGCTCGCGACTGGCCACTTGCATCGCGGTGCAGACCAGCCCGTCGGTCAGGTAGGTATAGGAATGGGTCAGCCGTCGCGCGTCAAATGGATCGCGGACGAAGGCATCGGCGATTGCCTGACGACCGGATTTCTGGACGTTGCGCAAAATCCGCACGGTTTCGCCGCGCCTTTCGGCGTTATCAGATGTCTTGTCGAAGGCCTCTGACAGCTGTGCCATAACGGTTGCGCTGTCAAAGATTTCTTCGGGCTGGCAAATCAGGTCACCCCTTGGGATGAGTGTCAGAGCCAGCCGATCAGAATCCGGCGCCAGAGAAGCTTTGGGGGGCAGGGTCAATCACAACCACCTGTTTGTTCTGGATCGTGGCAATGGCCAGACCACGTTCATTCGTACCGTTGGGTCGCAGACGGAAGATACCGCCAACGCCCTGAAAACCGGCGTTCTGAGTTAGGGCAGATACGGTCAGAGCGTCGGATTTGCCCTGGCTGACCAAGGCAGCAATCGCGGCTATGCCATCATAGGCTAGGCCACTGATCGGATGTGGTGCCTCGCCATATGTGTTGTTGTACCGCTGACGATAAGCCTGTGCCTTGGATGGGTCCGGCAATGCGAACCAGCCACCCTGAACGCCTGGCAGTTCCAGTGTCTGGGCCGGGATGTCCCAGCGGGTCAGACCCATATATTGCGTGGTTGCCGGGGAGACGCCCGCTTCTGGTAGAAGCTGGGAATACAGCGGCAACGCCCCTGCAGTGGTCGAAGTCAGAAAGATCGAATCCGCCCCCGAGGACGCTACAGTAGCCTTGATTGTCGGCACCGAGTTGATGACCCCCTGCTGAGAGCGGTCATAGCCGACCGTGCCTGCATTACCCACTCGGCTGTTGCTCAGCGCGGTTGCGATAGCCGATTGTCCAAGCCGCCCTGCGGCATCGTTGCTATGCACGATGACCGTTCCGGTCTTGCCGCGCGAACCGGCATAGTTGACCAACCGGTTGGCGGTGTTTTCAAAAGTGGGGCCGAGCACGAAGACATTGCCGCCTGCGATGCTGGTATTGTTCGAGAACGACAGCAGGTTGACCTTGTTGTTCAGTACCGCAAGACCAGCTGAGTTTGCCGCCTGGGCGTAGACCGGACCGATGATTATCTTTGCACCGTCTGCCACGGCTTGCTGCGCGACTGTTGCGGCGGTACCCGAATTGCCCCGGGTGTCGTAGACCCGCAAATCAATCTGTACATTCTGCAGATCGGACATCGCCAGGCGGGCTGCGTTTTCAAGGCTGCGCGCCAGTTCAGCGTCCCCGGAATTTCCAGATCCAGCCGGAACCAGCAAAGCAACCGGTACAGGTTTTGAAGTGTTGATCGACGGGCCTCCGCCGATACTGCTGACGTCACACGCCGTCAGAATGGTCGCGGTGGCCAAGACGGCGGCTGCACGCGCCAACTTGCGAACGGGCTTGCAAACGGTAAACATCTAAATGAAAACTCCCTGATCCGGCGGCTTGGGATGCTGCCATTATTTGCGCCGCGATAATAGACGTCACGCTGTGAGGGTCCAGCTTTGAATTTTCAAAAAGTCAAATTGGGCACGGGCCTGTATTTTGTTGCCACTCCGATCGGGGCGGCACGCGACATTACGCTCAGGGCGCTAGACGTGTTGGCGTCGGCGGACATGATTGCCGCCGAAGACACGCGCAGCCTGCGTCGGTTGATGGAGATTCACGGCGTTCCTCTCGAGGGGCGCCGCATCCTTGCCTATCACGATCACAGCGGTGCAGGCGCCCGCGGCAAAATCCTGGACGCGCTGAAAGAGGGGAAATCAGTGGCTTATGCGTCCGAGGCCGGGATGCCGTTGATCGCGGACCCGGGCTATGACCTGGGGCGGCAGGCGGCCGAGGCGGGGCAAATGGTGACCTGCGCGCCGGGCCCCTCCGCCGCGCTGATGGCGCTGACGCTGGCTGGTTTGCCGACGGATGCCTTCTTCTTTGCCGGGTTTTTGCCCAATGCCTCAGGCGCGCGCCGGACGCGGATCGAGACGCTGCGAGATGTGCCTGGGACGTTGGTATTTTATGAATCTCCGAAACGTGTGGCGTCCTGTCTGTCGGATCTGGCCGAGGTTCTAGGGGAAAACAGGCAGGCCGCGATGTGCCGCGAATTAACCAAGAAATTCGAAGAAGTTCGGCGCGGGTCGCTGGCAGAGCTGGCAGAAGAATTGGCGAGTCAGACGGTCAAAGGCGAAATTGTTCTGCTGGTAGACCGTGGCGCTTCGGAAACTGTTAACGATTCAGACATAGAAGAGGCTTTGATACGCGCCCTGGAAACTCATTCAGTACGCGATGCGGCGGATTTGGTGTCGCAGATGTATAAACTGCCGCGTCGACCGATCTATCAGAAGGCGCTGAAACTCGGGAAAGGGTAAGATGACCTCACGCAGCACTGTCCGAAGTTCGGTTTCTTATCATGCGGGTCAGGCGGCGGAACAGCAGGTTGCGGCAGATTACGAGCGGCGGGGATATTCCATAGCACATCGCCGTTGGCGCGGGGCAGGGGGCGAGATTGATCTGATCGTCCGCAACGGCGACGGATTGGTTTTCGTCGAGGTCAAGAAAAGCACAAGCTTTGAGATGGCTGCTGCCCGGATCAAACGGCGCCAGATGGACCGTATCTGTGCCTCGGCTGCCCAATTTCTGGAAGGGGAACCCAACGGCCAGCTGACAAATGTTCGGTTTGATGCGGCTTTGGTGGATGCGTTCGGCGCGGTGCAAATCATCGAAAACGCCTTTGATCAGGTCTGACCCCATTGAACCCCCGGCCTGGCTGGGCCATGTATCTGGCGTGAAACTGAGGGACACGCCATGAAAATTGCCTTTCAGATGGACCCGATCGGGGCCGTGGATATCAATGCCGACAGCTCATTCCGTCTGGCCGAAGAGGCACAGGCGCGCAGGCATACGCTGTTCTTCTACAGCCCTGACAAACTGGCTTATCAGGAGGGCCGGATCACGGCCCGCGGCCACGATATGACGGTGCAGCGCCTGGCTGGAAACCCGGCAGAATTGGGGCCCGAGCGCGAGGTTGATCTGGCCGAGTTCGACGTGGTCTGGCTGCGTCAGGATCCCCCGTTTGACATGCACTATATCACTTCCACCCACCTGCTGGACCGGCTTAAGGGACAGGCGCTGGTGGTAAATGATCCGTTCTGGGTTCGGAACTATCCCGAAAAACTCCTGGTGCTGGATTTCCCCGATCTGACGCCACCGACAACCATCGCCCGCGATCTGCAGACGATTAAGGCGTTCAAAGAAAAGCACGGCGATATTATCCTGAAACCGCTTTATGGAAATGGCGGTGCGGGGGTGTTCCGGTTGGATGGCAACGACCGGAACCTGACATCTTTGCACGAATTGTTCACCGGGTTTTCGCGCGAACCTCTGATCGTTCAGAAATTCCTGCCCGATGTCAGCAATGGCGACAAACGGGTCATTCTGGTGGACGGTCAGGCTGTGGGTGCAATCAACCGTGTTCCCGCCAAAGGTGAAACACGATCCAACATGCATGTGGGGGGACGGCCCGAAAAGGTTGGTCTGACGGATCGCGATCTTGAGATTTGCGCAGCCATTGGACCTTTGTTGAAGGAAAAAGGGCAGGTTTTTGTTGGTATCGATGTAATCGGCGATTACCTGACCGAGATTAACGTGACTTCGCCAACCGGAATTCAGGAATTGGAACGGTTTGATGGCGTGAACATCGCAGAAAAGATTTGGCAGGCCATCGAAGCCAGGCTTTAAGATGCAATATTGGCGCTGATGCGAAAGCTCAGCGCCTCGGCCACATGGGGTCTTCGGACATCTGATGCGCCGTCCAGATCGGCGATGGTGCGCGCGACCCGCAAGATGCGGTGAAAGGCGCGCGCTGACAAACCAAATTTCTCGGCCGCTTTCAACAGCAGCTCTTTTCCTTCGGCATCCGGCGCGGCGATTTCTTCCAGCACATTGCCCTCAACATCCGCATTCTGGCGCGCGGACGTTCCATTGTATCTTTGCGCTTGAACCGCACGCGCCTGCTCGACACGCGCGGCAACCGTGGCCGAACTGTCCCCGGATGGAGGCAGGTCAAGGTCGGTGAACCCGACCGGAGGCACCTCGATCCTCAGGTCGAACCGATCTATCAGCGGGCCTGAAATGCGCCCCAGATAATCCTCGCCGCAGACCGGCGCACGCGAGCAGGCCCGCGCCGGATCTGTCAAGTAGCCGCATTTGCAGGGGTTGGCGGCGGTAACCAGCATAAAGCGGCAGGGGTATTTCACATGCGCATTGGCACGTGCAATCATGACCTCTCCGGTTTCGATGGGTTGGCGCAGGGTTTCCAGAACGGTTCGTGGGAATTCGGGAAATTCATCCATGAACAAAACCCCGTTATGGGCCAATGAGATTTCTCCTGGTTTGGCTCCTTTCCCTCCACCAACAATGGCCGCCATCGATGCCGTATGATGCGGCTCGCGAAACGGTCTGGTGCGGCTGATGCCGCCTTCGTCAAGCAGGCCGCACAGGGATTGGATCATCGAGGTTTCAAGCGCCTCGGTCGGTGTCAGCGGCGGCAATATCCCCGGCAGGCGCGCGGCCAGCATGGATTTCCCGGACCCCGGCGTGCCGATCATCATCAGGTGGTGCCGCCCTGCGGCGGCAATCTCCAACGCGCGTTTCGCCCGCTCCTGCCCTTTTACATCGCGCAGGTCGCGGGTGCTGGGGGAAAGGTTGACCTCGCCGGGCAGGGCAGCGGGCAAAGGGGCTTGGCCCGAGAAGTGGCGGACAACATCGCCCAAAGATTCAGCGCCGATCACCTGAGTAGCGTCAACCCAAGCCGCCTCGGCGCTGGAGGCCCGAGGGCACAGCAGGGTTCGGTCCTCGGCCGCGGCGGTCATCGCGGCAGGAAGCGCCCCGACAACAGGCACAAGAGACCCGTCCAGTGACAATTCCCCCAGTGAAACGGCCCCTTCAGCCGCGTCCTTGGGAATGATTTCCAGGGCTGACAGCAGAGCCACCGCAATGGGCAGGTCGAAATGGCTGCCTTCTTTGGGCAGGTCAGCGGGGGATAGGTTGATAGTGATACGCTTTGACGGCAGGGCAATGGCCATCGAGCTTAGCGCGCTTCGGACGCGATCGCGGGCCTCTGAAACTGCTTTGTCAGGCAGGCCGACGATGGAAAAGGCAGGCAACCCCGGTGAAACCGCGCATTGCACCTCGACCGGGCGGGCGTCGACACCTTGAAAGGCGACTGTATGAGAACGAGCGACCATGAACGACCTGCTTGGTTAACAGGTCGTTACTGGCACGCCGCCGGTTTAGGAATCGTTAACGGCGCTGACCATTTGAGTGAATTTCGGCCATGCTTCCGGATCGGCGAGGGTTTTGTCGCGGCAGAACCGATTGCAGAATCCCCAGCGCTGACCGTCCAGGTCCAGAAAATCTGTGACGGGCTCTCCGGAATAGGGGCAGGTCTGGTTGACCGAGGGGCCGCTCTGGGCGGCCACAGCAGACGATGCCCCGCCGATTGGCCAGGGATCCGATTGAAGGTCCAGCGAATACGGGAAAGGGTCGTACTGGACTGTCAGACCCATCGCACGCCACTGCCTGACAACCGGATCCGACAGGAGGGTCAGGCAATAGTCCCGGTTGGCGTCCGAAACAGGCAGCCCATAACCGATGATCCGCGCGGCAACGGGCGTGTAAAACACATCCACCAAAGAATATGTACCGAACAAAGGGCCGGTGTTCGCCCCAGACACTTGGCGCGCATGATCCCAAAGGGTTTCGATCCGGCGCAGGTCGGCAAGCGTTTCGTCCGCGGGTTCGAACCCCTTCCAGCAGTGCAGGAGCTGCATCGCGCATTCCCCGCGCAGAGCTGAGAACCCGGCGACCATCTCGGTGCAAAGCCAGCGCGCAGTGGCGCGGGCGGCGGCGTCGCTGGGCCACAATCCGGCCTCGGGGTGGCGCTCTGCCAAGGTCTCGGCCATGGCGAGGCTTTCGCCAACCACGGTTCCGTCTGGCAGGCGCAAGGCGGGCACCAGACGTGCCGGGGACAGGGGTTTCATCTCCTCGGCCATGGTGCCTGAATACAGGCCGATCATGTGGTTTCGATAGGGCAGGTCGAACTTTTCCAGCATCAACCAGCCACGCAAGGACCAACTGGAAAACAGGCGGTCTCCGATAAACAAATCATAGGTCATGGGCCTAGGATGGCTCAGGCTATTCAATCCGTAAAACAGAGATTTGTGCGCGGTACGATCACGGGCAGTGATTGATCCGACCGACAGACCAGCGGTCGCCGTGATGGGTGATTTCTGTCACCGAGAGATTGTCGATCCGGTGGCTGAACGCCTCTTGCGCGTCCACATCCATGGCGCGCTGAACCTGGGTCAGGATGACACCGAAATGGGCGACAATGATCAGATCGTGTCCGGTGTGGTCGGTGATCAGCCGGTCGATAACCGTGTCGACACGGGCTCGGACCTCATTCCAGCTTTCGCCGTTTGGCGGGCGGACATCACCGGGATTATCCCAATAGGCGAAGGTCAGCTCGGGGTCTTCTGCCTCGATCTCTTTGAAACCGCGCAATTCCCAGCTGCCGAAATTGATCTCACGCAGGTCCGGGTGGTGGGGCAGGCGTCGTCGCGCGCCCTGTATCGCCGAGGCCGTGTCCGAGGCGCGGCTCAGGTCGGATGAGATCACCAGCCCGTCGGCTGGCAGGTGGCTGTGCAACCGGTCAATGGCGGCCTGATCGCTGAGGTCAGCGGGCAGATCGGACCAGCCGACCATGGTGTTGGCATGGGTCGGCCCGTGCCTGACAAGGTGCAGCCGCGTCATGGCAACTGCCCTTTCAGCACCAGAGGCAGCCCGGCGGTGACCTGAACCACCAGATCAGCCTGCGCGGCAAGCGCGATGTTCAGGCGGCCCTGCGCCTCGCGGAATTGGCGGGACAGGGCGTTGTCCGGCACGATCCCGTAGCCGACCTCGTTCGAGACGAAGACGATGGGGGCAGCGCAGTCTTGCAGAGCCGACAGCAGTGCAGCCTGGGCCTGCCGCAGATCATGTTCCGCCAATAGGTGATTGGTCAGCCACATGGTCGCGCAGTCGATCAGACAGACCTGATCCGAGGTCAGCTTGGCCAGGGGCGCGCCAAGGTCCAAGGGGGCCTCGATCGTTTCCCAACCGCTGCCGCGCTGTGAAACATGGCGCTTAACCTTATCGCGCATCTCATCATCAAACACTTGTGATGTGGCCAGATAAACGCGGCTTTTCCCTGATAAAACAACAAGTTGCTCGGCGAATGCCGACTTGCCTGAGGCTGCTCCGCCCAGCACAAAGGTTAAATCCGAACCCACGATCATTACCTTTTAAGTGATCCACCTGGTGTTGTTCTGCGTATCGACCATGGGTCGGCAAGGCAAGCCCGGGCCGCGCCAGCGAAAAAGGGAGATTTCCATGGCACTGGACAGCGCAAACGATTTCTCGATGTCGCGCAGGGCGATGAAGGCCGAGTTACTGGATGCAGAAACCGAGTTGAAGCTGGCCTATGCCTGGCGTGACCAGCGTGATGAAAAGGCGCTGCACCGGTTGATCACGGCCTATATGCGGTTGGCAATTTCGATGGCGGCCAAGTTCAAACGTTATGGCGCGCCGATGAACGATCTGATCCAAGAGGCCGGATTGGGTCTGATGAAGGCCGCTGACAAATTTGACCCGGATCGCGGGGTTCGGTTCTCGACCTATGCCGTCTGGTGGATCAAGGCGAGTATCCAGGACTATGTAATGCGAAACTGGTCAATGGTTCGGACCGGGTCCACCTCTGCCCAGAAATCCCTGTTTTTCAACATGCGTCGCGTCCAGGCCCGGCTTGAACGCGAAGCGGCCACTGATGGGATGGCGCTGGACCGTCACCAGTTGCACCAGATGATAGCAGCCGAGATCGGTGTTCCGTTGCGCGACGTTGAGATGATGCAAGGCCGGCTGGCAGGGTCGGATTTCTCGTTGAACGCTGTGCAATCCACGGATGAAGACGGGCGCGAATGGATCGACGCGTTAGAGGATGAACGGGAACAGGCCGCTGAAACCGTTGAAAACAAGCACGACACCGAACAGTTGCGCGAATGGTTGGTGATGGCGATGCAGGCCCTCAACGACCGAGAGCGCTTCATCGTGCGCGAACGCAAGCTGCGTGAACCGGTGCGCACACTGGAAAGCCTGGGTCAGGAACTGGGCCTGTCGAAAGAGAGGGTGCGTCAGCTTGAAGCCGCGGCTTTTGTAAAAATGCGTAAGAACCTTGAAGCTCAATCGCGCGAGGTGCAACACTTCATCGCATGAAACAGATTGCGATTCTGATGTGTACGCTGATGGTTATGGCTGGGTCCGGTCATGCCGATGACCTGATCCCTGACGATGTTACGGCCGCGATGCGAATGGCAGACGTTGTTTTGTTGGGCGAAACCCATGACAATCCTCGCCATCATCTGGTTCAGGAACAGGCGATTACATTGATCGACCCCTCCGCCGTGGTCTGGGAAATGGTCACCGAGGAAGGCGCACAGCGCCTGGCGCAAAAAGCGGCGTCCGATCCCGAAGAACTGTCACGCATCCTGCGTTGGGCGGAATCCGGCTGGCCCCCTCTCAGCCTGTATTACCCGATCTTTCAGGCCACGGATGCGCCGGTCTATGGCGCAATGGTCCCGCGTAAGGCAGCGCGTACAGCGATGGAACGTGGCGCTGCAACTGCGCTGGGCGCTGACGCAGCGCGGTTTGGGTTGACCGTTCCTCTGTCAAAGGCGGAACAGGCGGCGCGCGAGGCTGACCAGATGGCGGCGCATTGCGATGCGCTGCCGGAAAGCGCTCTGCCGCAGCTGGTTGCGATCCAAAGGTTGCGCGATGCGGTGCTGGCACGGGCCATATTGCGTGCCGTTGACGAAACTGGTGGCCCGGTTGCAGTTATCACCGGAAATGGCCATGCGCGAAAGGACCGCGGTATTCCGACATTCCTGTCGCGTCTGCGTCCGGGTCTTAAAGTGTATGTCCTGGGTCAGTCTGAAGACGGTACGATCCAAGGGGACTATGATGCAGTCATCGACAGCCCCACCGTGGACCGAGAAGACCCCTGCCTGGCCTTTCAACCGCAGAATTAACCGCTGGAACTGTCGGGCGCGCTTGCCTAATGTCGGGGCCGACCGAGACGGGAAGGGCACAACATGCTGGCATCGAAACGGATTCTGCTGATCATTGGTGGCGGTATTGCTGCCTATAAGTCACTGGATCTGATCCGGCGACTGAAGGAACGCGGCGCCGCCGTTACGCCGGTCCTGACCCGCGCAGCAGAAGAATTCGTGACACCTCTGTCTGTTGCCGCGCTGGCCGGCGAGAAGGCCTATCGCGATCTGTTCGATCTGACCGATGAGGCCGAGATGGGGCATATCCAGCTGTCCCGATCTGCGGATCTTGTCGTGATCGCTCCGGCGACTGCGGATTTAATGGGCAAAATGGCAGGTGGGTTGGCGAATGATCTGGCCTCGACCCTATTGATGGCGACTGACACACCGGTTCTGTGTGCGCCTGCGATGAATGTCCGTATGTGGGATCACCCGGCGACGCGTCGTAATTTTGAACAGTTGCAGGCGGACGGCATTCGTTTTGTCGGGCCGAACGAAGGCGACATGGCCTGTGGCGAATATGGTCCGGGCCGCATGTCGGAACCGCTTGAGATCGTCGCCGCGATTGAGGCATCGCTGGGCAGCGGACCGCTCAGCGGTAAACGCATTCTTGTGACCTCGGGTCCCACGCACGAGCCGATTGACCCGGTGCGCTATATCGCGAACCGCTCATCCGGGGCGCAGGGCACAGCGATTGCACGTGCTCTGTCTGCGTTGGGTGCAGAGGTTGTGTTTGTAACCGGACCTGCCGAGGTTCCTGCACCCGATGGGGTCGAGGTTGTGCGGGTTGAAACAGCCCAGCAGATGTCAGACGCGGTGGATTCAGCCTTGCCTGTCGATGCCGGGGTATTTGCCGCCGCCGTGGCGGATTGGCGGGTGGCCAGCGCGTCGGACCGCAAGCTGAAAAAGACACGCGACGGTCTTCCGGCGCTGGATTTTGCTGAAAACCCGGACATTCTGAAGCGGGTCGCCAAGCTGGACGATGGACGCCCCGCGCTAGTTGTTGGCTTTGCCGCGGAAACGGACAATGTGATCGAACATGCGACCGCCAAACGCGACCGCAAAGGGTGCGACTGGATCATTGCGAATGATGTCAGCCCGGGGACCGGGATCATGGGGGGCGCAGAAAACGCGGTGATCCTGATCTCCGATGATGGGGCTGAGGAATGGCCACGTATGGGCAAAGACGCAGTGGCAGAAAGACTGGCACACAAGATTTCCGACGCGCTGGCCGGTTAGACAAGAGGATATCCGATGGTAGCAATTCGTGTGATCCGTGAGGACGGGGCCGACCCTTCGGTGCCCTTGCCATCTTATGAAACCACCGGAGCGGCAGGCGCGGATGTGCGTGCAAACTTCCCGGACAAGACGCCGATCACGCTGCTGCCCGGTCAGCGGGCTCTGGTTCCCACCGGACTGCGGATTGAAATCCCAAAAGGGTATGAGGTGCAGGTCCGGCCCCGCTCGGGCCTTGCGCTGAAATACGGGATCACGCTGCCCAATACGCCGGGTACGATCGACAGCGACTATCGCGGCCCTCTGGGGGTGATCCTGTTGAACGCTGGGCAGGAGAGCTTTGAAATCACCCATGGGGAACGTATCGCCCAACTGGTCGTCGCCCCGGTGGTGCAGGCGTCATTCGAGGCCACGGATACACTCAGCGATACTGACCGCGGTGCAGGCGGGTTCGGTTCGACCGGGCGCGGCTGATGTTACTTGTCCTGATCATCGCCGCAGCGCTTTGGGGGCTCGGCTATCTGGCTGGCGTGTCACGCAATGCACGGATGATTTCGGTTGGGGTGTTGTTGCTGGGGGTAATCTCGGCACAGCTGGTTTTGCCCCTTGGTAACCCCCTGCGTCAGGCCACGGGTGGTTCTGCTGCGACCTGGTTGATTTTGGTTGGTACGGCGGTTCTGGTTCTGATCTATGGAAAGGGACTGAAAGCGCTGCGAAAACGCGCGGCGCCGGCCTCGAACAAGGAGCCAGCCATGCCCTCAGACAAATTCTCCGAGACCGAGCTTGACCGCTATGCCCGCCATATCGTGTTGCGCGAAATTGGTGGGCCAGGGCAGAAAAAGATGAAGCAGGCCCGCGTGCTTGTGATCGGCGCCGGGGGGCTTGGGGCGCCCGCTTTGCAGTATCTGGCTGCGGCCGGGGTCGGCACGATCGGGGTGATTGATGATGATGAGGTTGAGAACGCCAATCTTCAGCGTCAGGTGATCCACCAGGATGCGGATATCGGCATGCCCAAGGTTTTTTCGGCCCAGCAGGCCATGCTGGCGCAAAACCCGAATGTGGTTGTTCTGCCCTATCACCGCCGACTGACCGAAGAGGTCGCCACCGAGCTATTTTCCGATTTTGACGTCATCCTGGACGGAACTGATAATTTCGACACGCGCTATTTGGCCAATCGCACGGCGGTCGCGTTGGGCAAGCCGCTGATTTCGGGGGCTCTGTCGCAATGGGAAGGCCAGCTCAGCGTTTTCGACCCGGCCAACGATGCGCCTTGTTATCAGTGCATTTTCCCCGAGGCTCCGGCTCCAGGTCTGGCCCCGTCCTGCGCCGAGGCTGGGGTGATCGGCCCCTTGCCTGGCGTCGTCGGTTCGATGATGGCTGTTGAGGCGATCAAGGTGATCACCGGGGCGGGTCTGGCACTGATGGGTGAGATGCTGATTTACGACGCTCTCTATGGCGAAAGCCGCAAGATTACACTGCCTCGCCGTGCAGATTGCCCCGTTTGTGGCAAAGGATAACCCCCCTGCTCTGGATCGAACGCGCCGTCGTTCTTAGGTAGGGGACAAAGGAGACTTCAATGACCAACCCGATTCTGTCCGCCTGGACCAGCGCGTTCGAAATTGCACCGTTCGACACGATATCCGACACGGATTTCGCCCCGGCCCTGGACGCGGCCATGCAGGCCCATAACGCTGAGATTGGCACGATTGCCTCTAACCCGGAGGCCCCGACTTTTGCCAACACGGTCGAAGCGCTGGAAGCTGCAGGAGAGATGATGGACAAGGTTCTGTCGGTATTCTTCACGGTCGCGGGCGCAGACAGCAATCCCTTGCGTGAGGAGTTGCAGCGCGAATTTTCACCCAAGCTGGCCGCGCATTTCTCGGGGATTTCGTCCAACAAGGCGTTGTTTCAGCGGGTTGCCGATCTGTGGGCGCGCAAGGATGAACTGGGCCTGACGGATGAGCAGGCACGCGTTCTGATGCTGTCGCATCGCGGGTTTGTGCGCGCTGGTGCGGCGCTTGAGGGAAACGAAGACACGCGGATGCAAGAGATCAAAGCGCGGCTTGCCTCGCTGGGGACGTCCTTCACCCAGAACCTTCTTGCCGATGAGCGCGATTGGTTCATGGAATTGTCCGAAGATGACCTACAGGGGCTTCCTGATTTTGTGGTCAATTCTGCCCGGGCAGCGGGTGAGGAAAAGGGTGCAAAAGGACCGGTTGTCACCCTGTCCCGGTCACTGATCGTACCGTTTCTGCAGTTTTCACCGCGCCGGGATTTGCGCCAGAAAGCCTATCGCGCATGGACTGCCCGGGGGGCAAATGGCGGCGAGACTGACAACCGGGAAATTGCCGCCGAAATCCTGCAGTTGCGTCAGGAACGTGCAAAGCTGCTGGGCTATGAAAGCTTTGCCGATTTCAAACTGGAAACCGAAATGGCCCGCACGCCCGACCGCGTCCGTGATCTGCTGATGCAGGTTTGGGAGCCTGCCAAAACGCGCGCCAATGCTGATGCCGAAATCCTGACGCAGATGATGCAGAATGATGGGGTCAATGGGCCCTTGGAAGCGTGGGACTGGCGTTACTACGCCGAGAAACGCCGCAAGGCTGAACACGATCTCGATGAGGCGGCGCTGAAACCGTACCTGCAGTTGGATCGCATGATCGAGGCCTCTTTTGCCTGCGCGAACCGTTTGTTCGGGCTGGAATTCAAGCAGTTGGACATACCGCTGTACCATCCGGACTGCCGGGCCTGGGAGGTGACACGGAACGGGCAACATATCGCGGTGTTCATTGGGGATTACTTTGCACGCGGCTCCAAACGGTCAGGCGCTTGGTGCAGCGCGATGCGCGGGCAGGCAAAGTTTCCCAAGGTGCAGACTCCGGTCGTGATCAACGTCTGTAATTTCGCCAAGGGTGATCCGGCGCTGCTGTCTTACGACGACGCTCGGACTTTGTTCCATGAATTCGGCCATGCGTTGCACCAGATGCTGTCGAACGTGACCTATGAAAGCATCTCGGGCACCTCCGTTGCGCGCGACTTTGTCGAGCTGCCCAGCCAGCTATACGAACACTGGCTTGAAGTCCCAGAGGTTCTGGCCGAATTCGCCACTCATGCCGAAACCGGCGCGCCGATGCCGCAGGAGATGCTAAAGAAAGTGCTCAAGGCCGCCAATTTCGATCAGGGGTTCCAGACTGTAGAATATGTGGCCTCGGCGCTGGTTGATCTGGCCTTTCATGAGGGCGCAGCGCCCGACGAGCCGATGGCGAGACAGGCAGAAGTTCTGGCGGATCTGGGAATGCCCGCGGCAATCGGGATGCGCCATGCCACGCCGCATTTTGCGCATGTGTTTGCTGGTGACGGCTATAGCGCTGGCTATTACAGCTATATGTGGTCCGAGGTCATGGATTCAGACGCCTTCGCCGCGTTCGAAGAGGCGGGGGGCGCCTTTGATTCCGAACGCGCAAAAGCGCTGGAGGAAAATATCCTGTCCACCGGCGGTTCCCGCGAAGCCGAAGAACTATATCTGGCCTTCCGCGGTCGTTTGCCGGGGGTCGAGGCCCTGCTGAAGGGGCGCGGCCTTATCGCAGCCTAATATCCCAATTCGCGGTCAACGAGGTGCAGAAAAGGCTCGCCCGCCTCACCTCTGCGAATATTATCACTGATCACCTGCGCCGATGTAACGGGGCGGGTTTCAGAGGCAATGTGAGGCGTCACCGTGACGTTTGGATGCGTCCAATACGGGTGGTTCGCAGGCAGCGGTTCGACCCGGAAAACATCCAGCGTTGCGTGACCGATCTGGCCCGTATCCAGAGCTGCCAGCAAGGCTAAATCGTCGATCAGCGGTCCTCGGCCCGGGTTGATGATATGCGCACCCTTGGGCATCAGGGACAGGGTTTCGGCGTTCAGTGTGTTTTCCGTGGCAGGCGTATCGGGCAGCAATAAAACCGCGATCTCGGCCTGTGTCAGTGCCGCACGCAACCCATCCTCACCGTGAAAGCAGGTGACCCCGGGGATGGCCTTGGCCGAGCGGCTCCAGCCGGTAACGTTGAACTTCAGTACAGACAGCGCGCGGGCTGCGGCCTCTCCCAATGCGCCAAGGCCCAGGATGCAGACGGTTCTGTCCGGGGCCAGCGGTGGTGGATCTGGGGCCCAAACCCCATCCTGAACCGTGATGTGCCGGTCCATACCCAGATGATAGCGCAGCACGTGACCGACGACCCATTCGGTCATTCCCTGCGTCAACCCGTGGTCCACCATTCGCGCCAGCGGCACGGTCAGAGTGTCATTCTCGACGATGCTTTCGATCCCAGCCCAAAGGCTGAGCACGGCCTTGAGGCGGGTGTAAGGTGCAAAATCCCGTAAGCCGCTATTGGGCGCATAGACGACGTAATCCACCTGATCTGGTTCAAACTTGGTGCCTAGCTGAAACGCGACCCCGGCATTAGTCAGGTATTGTGTCATCAAAGGTTGATACACGGGCCATAGTTCGGGGCGTGCCGAGAACAGGATGTTTGCAGTCATAACAGGCCTTTCGGATCAGCGGGGGCGGTGAATATGGGCACTTTGGACGATGCCGAAAGCTGCCATCAAAACCAGCATGGCCGAACCGCCATAGCTGACCATCGGCAGGGGAACTCCTACGACTGGGGCCAAGCCCATGACCATCGACATGTTCACGGCAAAGAATAGGAAGAAGTTCAGTGCGATACCCAGCGTGACCAAAGAGGAAAACCTGTCTTTGGTTGTCAGGGCCGTAACCAGGCAGAAGATCAGGATCAGCCCATAGAGAACCAGCAGGGTGATGCCGCCGACAAATCCGAATTCTTCGGCCAGCGTCGTAAAGATGAAATCTGTGTGTTTCTCGGGCAGGAAGTTCAGGCGCGATTGTGTGCCCTGCATGAACCCGCGCCCGTTCCAGCCTCCGGACCCCAGCGCGATCTTGGACTGGGTGATGTGATACCCCGCGCCCAGCGGATCGGTGGAGGGATCAAGAAAGGTGTCGATGCGGCGGAACTGGTAATCCTTGAGCAACTGCCACTCGGTTCCGCGGCTGTTGAAGACCGTGGCGATCAGACCGACACCCGCGGCGATAACCGCAGCGAAATAGGCCCAGTGAACGCCGGCAAGAAACATCAGGCCTCCCCCCGCCGCCAGCAGCAGGATTGAGGTGCCAAGATCTGGCTGACGCAACACCATGAAGGTGGGGATCAGGATCAGGATGACAGGGATCAGAACCCAAAGGGGGTGTGACGTTTTATGCGATGGGAGCCAGTCGTAATAGGCCGCAAGCACCATCACCAGTGCTACTTTCATCACCTCTGATGGCTGCAGGCGCATGAACCCCAGGTCGATCCAGCGTTGCGCGCCCATGCCAACTGTTCCGAACAACTCGACCACCACAAGTAGAGCGATCGAGGCCAGATAAGCCAGAACCGACATATTTCGCCAGAACCAGATCGGGACCAGTGCCACAATGAACATCGCGGTCAAGCCCAACCCAAAGCGTTCCATCTGAGGTTCGGCCCAAGGGGTCCATGATCCACCCGCCACCGAGTACAGCATCAGGAACCCTGCGCTGGCCACGCTGATCAGCAGCAGGGTCAGGGGCCAGTTCATATACAGGAACTTGCGGAACCCCGATGGCGTGGATTTGACGGCATATTCAAGATAGCTCATGCGCGGTCCTTCTGGGGCGGACGCGCTTTGGGGCGGCGGTCGCCCTCCAGCCGTTTTTGCTGTTCCTTGATACGCTCACGATCGGCGGCCGGATAGGCTTCGAGTGGTGGCGTACCGTTGTACAGCGCCTGCAGCATGATATCCCGTGCAACTGGTGCCGCGGCCTTCGACCCCCCCCCGCCATGTTCCACCACGACGGCTACGGCGTATTTCGGGTTGTCATAGGGGGCAAAGCTGACGAACAGCGCGTGGTCACGGCGTTCCCAAGGCAGGTCTTCGTTCCGGATAACGCCAGCCGCACGTTCTGCCTTGGTGATATTGCGGACTTGGCTGGTGCCGGTCTTGCCCGCCATACGGAACTCATCCGAGATGATACGGCTGCGATAAGCCGTGCCGCGCCGGTCGTTCGAGACCGAAAACATTGCCTTGCGGACATATTCCAGATTAGTCCGATTGACCGCGAGCGGTTCCCCCGCGCCCGAGGGTTGTTCAACCCCATTGACCGAACGCACAAGGCGTGGCGAGACCGCACGCCCAGTTGCAATCCGGGCTGTCATGACGGCTAGTTGCAGCGGTGAGGCCAGCATAAAGCCCTGACCGATTGAGGCATTGGCAGTGTCACCTACCAGCCATTCTTCGCCGTGGACACGCTCTTTCCAAGCCTGATTGGGGGCAAGCCCTGCAGCCACTGCGGACATCGGGATATCGTGTTTCACGCCCAGCCCAAAGATACGAGCCATGTCGGAGATATTGTCGATGCCTGTGCGCAGGGCAACGTCGTAATAATACACATCGCAGCTGCGTTTCAGAGACAGACCAAGATCAACTGTACCATGCCCGCCGCGTTTCCAACAATGGAACCGGCGACTGCCGACTTTCAAGTGGCCGGGGCAGTAAACAGTGTTTCCAGGACCGATGACCCCAGCCTCAAGCGCGGCCATTGCGGTGATCATCTTAAAGGTCGAGCCGGGTGGATAAGTGCCCTGTACTGTCTTGTTGGCCAACGGGCGATAGTTGTCTTGTGTCAGAGCCCGGTAATCGGCAACCGAGATTCCGCGCACAAAAAGGTTGGGATCAAAGCTGGGTGCGGAACTGATGGCGCGGATATCACCGGTCTCACAGTCGATCACCACTGCTGCGGCGCTTTCACCAGCCAAACGGGCCTGAGCGTATTGTTGAAGATCGGCATCGACCGACAGTTGCAAATCGGCCCCGGCCAAACCTTCTTGACGGTCAAGTTCACGCATCACGCGGCCGGTGGCGTTCACTTCGACGCGTTTGGCGCCTGCTTTGCCGCGCAGGCTGATTTCCTGTTTGGCCTCAAGCCCGACCTTGCCGATCTGAAAACGGGGAATGCGCAGAACGGGTTCCGGATCTTCTATCTGACTGAGGTCGTAATCGCTGACCGGTCCGACATAGCCGACGATATGCGCGAAATCCTCATATCTGGGATATTGCCGGGTCATCCCGACCTCGGGTGTGACACCGGGCAGGGCGGGGGCGTTGACGGCAACTTTCGAGATATCTTCCCACGTGACTTGATCGGCCAGAGTGACCGGCAGGAACGGGGCCGATCTGCGCATTTCGGTCATGGCGCGTTCGATCTCATCCTCGGTCAGTGGGATCAGTTCAGAAAGCTTGGAGATGACGGCTTCAACATCTCCTGCATCTTCGCGCACCATGACGATACGGTAGGACGGAGAGTTTTGCCCGATGATCTGCCCGTTGCGATCGTATATTCGACCACGTGTGGGCGGGATAAGGCGGATGTTAATCCGGTTTTCCTCGGCCAACAGGCGGTATTCGTCAGCCTGATCTACCTGCATAAACCGCATCCGGGCAGCCAGACCCCCGATAAAGGCGGCTTGCAGGCCTCCAAGGATCAGCGCACGGCGTGGCAAACGTTTATAGGCGAGGCCCTGTGACTTAGGTTTGCGCTGTTTCATTACCGCCCTCCCGACAGGCCAGGGTCAGAAGGTGCGACACGACGCACACCAAAACCGTTCTGACTGAGCAGAACGATCAATGGGTAGATCCCGATTGTCAGAACCACTTGCACCACGACCATCCCCAATGCCGCTTGTTGCACGGACAGAATAGCAAGAATGACGCGATTCAGGAAAAAAACAGCTGTGATCACGACGGCAACGGTGGTCCATTCGCCCAAAAAGCCCGCGTCGCGCAACCCGGGAGTTGCGGACCGAAGATAGGCAGTACCCAACACAACAAGCGCGGCCAGCAAGCCGGGGGGACGTTGAAACAGAAGGTCGGCTGCCAGCATGATCAGGGCGACCAGCAGGGTTGGCACATATTCGGGGCGCCGCAGAACCCAGGCAAAGGTCAACGCAATCAGGAAATCCGGAAACGGCCAGCGATCCGGCTGCGTGTCCAGTGGCAGCAGGTGCAGGAACAAGACCAGCAGCGCCATCAGCAGATACAGGCCACGTTTGAGCCACAGATTGGATGCGGCACTATCCATCGCCGGTCTCCGTCGGTGTCAGTGCCGCTTCGGGTTGGCGTGGGCCGACAATTCCTCCGGGGTCCTGAATAAGTGGCGCAGACTGATAGCGCAGCACTCTTAGAAATTTGAGCCGTTCAAAATCTGCAGACAGCCGCACCCGCAGGCGGCCACCCGGATCAGCAGTAATCTGACCGATCAGCAGGCCGCCAGGGAAAACGCCGCCATCCCCCGAGGTCACAACCCTGTCGCCCGGGCGCACCAGTTCGCGGTTCTCCAGAAACTCAACCACAGGCGCGGCGGTGTTGTCCCCGGCAATCAGAGCGGTCTGCCCCGACGGTTGAATCGTGGCAGGTATCGCGCTGGATGCGTCGGTCATCAGGATCACCCGCGCGGTATCTGGACCAACACCCGAGATACGACCGACAACGCCAATCCCGTCCATGGTGGCCCATCCATCCATGATTCCGTCACGCTCGCCCACGTTCAACAGAACCGACTGTCGGAACGGAGAACCGCTATCGGCCATGACGACCCCGGTAATATAGGTCAGGCGCGGATCGAGACGCACATTGTTTAGATCCAGAAGCCGGGCATTTTCCTGCTCAAGTTGCAGTGCGGCCTCTTTCCAGGCGCGCATCAGACGCAACTCGCTGCGCAATTCCTGGTTCTGCTCGCTCAGGCGTTGATAGCTCTGAAAATCCCGTGCCAGATTGACCGCAGCGGTAACCGGAACCATCGCCCAATCCATCGAGGGCACCACGTTGTCAACAACCTGCGCCCGAAACCGTTCGACGCGAGGGCTGTCAATGCGCCAGACCAGAAAGATGCCCAGAAGGCACAGAACCACGATCCCCAGCAGCAGACGGCGGAGCGGGGTGGTGTATTCATCGCGCTGTGATCGGTCCTTTGCCACAGGACTCCTTCCCGTGCTGCTCGCGCCCGAATGTACCCTTTAGAGGGTGCGCGCCTTAGCTTTCGTAGTCAATCGCGTGGCGCAGCTGTTTTTCGTATTCCAGTGCCTTGCCGGTGCCCAAAGCCACACAGTTCAGGCTTTCATCAGCAATTGACACGGCCAGACCTGTCTGTTCCCGCAGTGCCAAATCCAAATCGCCCAACAAAGCACCGCCACCGGTCAGCATGACGCCGCGGTCCACGATATCTGCGGCCAGATCAGGCGGCGTGGTTTCAAGTGCGGTCATAACGGCTTCGCAGATTGCCTGAACCGGTTCCGACAGGGCCTCGGCGACCTGCGCCTGGCTGATTTCGATTTCTTTGGGCACGCCATTCAACAGATCGCGGCCACGGATATGCATCGACTGGCCGCGCCCGTCATCAGGCATACGGGCGGTTCCGATGGTGGTCTTGATCCGCTCGGCGGTGGATTCACCCACCAACAGGTTCTGCTGGCGGCGCAAGTATGAGATAATCGCCTCATCCATTCGGTCTCCGCCAACGCGGACCGAACGGGCATAGACAATGTCGCCCAGCGACAGAACGGCAACCTCGGTGGTGCCGCCGCCGATATCCACGACCATGTTGCCGGTCGGGTCAGTGATGGGCATTCCTGCACCAATAGCCGCAGCGATGGGTTCGGCGATCAGTCCCGCCCTGCGAGCGCCAGCGGACATAACCGATTGGCGAATGGCCCGTTTTTCAACAGGCGTAGCACCATGGGGGACACAGACAATGATTTTGGGCTTTGAGAAGGTGGAGCGTTTATGCACCTTACGAATAAAGTGCTTGATCATCTCTTCAGCAGTGTCGAAATCCGCAATCACGCCTTCGCGCATGGGGCGGATCGCTTCGATCGAACCAGGGGTTCGGCCCAGCATCAGCTTGGCATCCTCACCGACGGCGAGGACTTTCTTAACCCCATCCTTGACGTGGTAAGCCACAACTGAAGGTTCCGACAGGATCACACCGCGCCCTTTGACATAAACAAGCGTATTTGCTGTTCCAAGGTCGATCGCCATGTCCGCTGAGAACAAGCCGCCCAGATTGCCAAAGATGCCCATGTTGTACTGATCCCGTTCGTCAGAATTTCTACTGCCCGCGACTCGACGGTTCCGGGACGGATGTCTTATAGGGTGCCATCTCGCCCGGTAAAAGGGCTGATTCCGCGTAACTCAGCACCTTTCCGCCTTATTGAGAGGGACTTTAGAAGGCAACATGCTCTCTTATCAACACATTTACCACGCCGGGAATCTGGCTGATGTTCAAAAGCACGCTCTTTTGGCATGGGTACTGGACTATCTGACGCGAAAAGATAAGCCGATAACCTATCTGGAAACCCATTCCGGGCGTGGCCTGTACCAGTTAGACGCAGCAGAAGCCGTGCGCACAGGTGAGGCAGCCGTAGGTATCAAGCGAGCGCAGCGCGAAGGGTGGTTTCCGTCTGATCATCCTTTGTCGCAGGCGCTGGCCAAGGTTCATGAACGGCACGGAGAAAACAGCTATGCCGGTTCACCTCTGATCGCGGCCAACCTGCTGAGGGATCAGGACAGCCTGCATTTCGCAGAGCTGCACCCGCAGGAATACGCGGCATTGTCGATGACCATGTCCCCCTTTGGGGCAAAGGAGTACAAACAGGACGGGTTTGAGCTGGCGCAGTCGTTGCTGCCGCCAACGCCGCGGCGCGGGATGCTGATGATCGATCCCAGCTATGAGGTGAAGGCGGATTATGACCGGCTGCCGGGCGTGATCTCAAAACTGCACCGTAAATGGAATGTGGGCGTCATCGCGCTGTGGTATCCGATCCTGACCGATCAACGTCAGGCCCCGATGGTTGCCGCGTTGAAGGCGCAGGGTTTTCCCAAGGCGATCCGTCATGAAGTCCGGTTTGCACCTGCGCGGGAAGGTCACCGAATGGTCGGATCAGGGATGTTCCTGCTGAACGCGCCCTTTGGCATCCAAGATGAAATGGACCGTCTGTCAGAGCTGTTCAAAGGGCTGTGACGCCAGTCTGATTTCGGACCACAAGGTTCTCCCGCCTCATCTGCCAGCATCTAAAGATGCCGTCAAACGTGTTGGGCCCGGCAGCGCGCCGCAGGCGCGCTGCCGGGCCCAAAGCCGCAAGGGCGTCCGGTGTAGCCGGGCACCCGCGGGTGCGGGAGCCCTTGGGAGTTTCATCTGGCGGTCAGGTCAGGTCCTTGTAGCTGATTTCACGCGTGTCTGCACCTGGCCCGGCCTTTTCACGGCGCATGATCAGGCGGTTCAGTGCGTGGATATAGGCCTTGGCGGATGCCACGACCGTATCGGTATTCGCTGACTGACCGGTGGCGATCATGCCGTCCTCTTCCAGCCGAACCGATACGGTTGCCTGCGCATCAGTACCCTCGGTCACAGCATGGACCTGATACAGTTGCAGGCGGGCGGTGTTGGGATAGATTCGGCGAACGGCTTTGAAGGTGGCATCGACTGGACCGTCGCCATGTTCGGTCGCGACAATGTCCTTGCCATCCACTTCCAGCTCGACCGTCGATTCCGCCTGACCGCCGGTGCCGCAGGTGACTTTCATCGAAACCAACTGCAGGCGATCGTCGGCCTCATCATCCTGGCTCATCAACGCGATCAGGTCGTCGTCAAAAACCTCTTTCTTGCGGTCGGCCAGATCCTTGAACCGCACGAAGATGTCCTTGAGCTGATTGTCACCGACCTCAAAGCCGAGCGTTTCCAGCTTATCGCGCAACGCAGCCCGGCCCGAGTGTTTGCCAAGCGGCAAAGAGGTGCCCGACAGGCCGATATCTTCAGGGCGCATGATCTCGAAATTCTCTCGGTTCTTCAGCATGCCGTCCTGATGGATTCCGCTTTCATGCGCAAAGGCATTCTTGCCGACAATGGCTTTGTTGAACTGAACCGGGAAGCCCGCAACCGTCGCAACCCGGCGCGAAATATGCATGATCTTGGTGGTATCAATGCCAGTGTGCCACGGCATGATGTCATTGCGGGTGCGCAGCGCCATCACAACTTCTTCCAGCGCAGTATTGCCCGCACGCTCGCCAAGGCCATTGATGGTGCATTCGATTTGACGCGCACCACCAGCGACAGCCGCCAGAGAGTTCGCCGTCGCCATGCCAAGATCGTTGTGGCAATGGGTGGCAAACACCACCTCATCCGCGCCCGGAACCGTTTCGATCAGGCGCTTGATCAGGTCAGCGGATTCGACAGGTGCCGTGTAACCGACAGTGTCGGGTATGTTGATCGTCGTGGCACCGGCCTTGATCGCGATCTCGATCACACGGCACAGATAATCCCACTCGGTCCGGGTCGCATCCATCGGCGACCACTGTACATTTTCGCACAGGTTGCGGGCGTGGCTGACGGTTTCGTGGATCTTGTCGGCCATCTCGTCCATGGTCAGGTTCGGAATGGCACGGTGCAGTGGAGAGGTGCCGATGAAAGTGTGGATGCGGTTCTTGCCAGCGTGTTTGATCGCCTCCCAGCAGCGGTCGATATCAGCGAAATTCGCACGGGCCAACCCGCAGATGCGGCTGTTTTGCGATCGCTCGGCAATCTCGCTGACGGCTTTGAAGTCGCCTTCTGATGCGATCGGGAAACCGGCCTCGATGATGTCGACACCCATCTCGTCCAGCAGTTCCGCGATTTCCAGCTTTTCGGCATGGGTCATGGTCGCGCCGGGGCTCTGCTCGCCGTCGCGCAAAGTGGTGTCAAAGATCAAGACGCGGTCTTGGTCGGTCACATTGGTCATGGGATTCTCTTTCTTCTTCTGTCCTAAAGCCTATGGCGCGCGGGCGTCCTCCTCTGAGCGGGCGCGCCGGGTGGCACGCTCAGAGGCGGATTAGGATCAGTAGGCCACGCAGAGACGCACCGCAGGGGGCGGTGTCGGCAACAAGGATATCTGCGCGGTTGATCATGGGGTTGAGCTTATACAGCGCATGCGGGGAATGAAAAGTAGGAATTTCATGCAGACGTCAAAACCTGCACGAATCGTGACGGTTGATTGCCGAGTGAAGACCGCTAGTTGATCCGGAATGGAGAAAGCTCTCATCATAGGTGCCTCGGGTGGTATCGGTGCCGCGCTGCAAAGGCTGTTGACCATGCAATCCGTAGACGTAGCCACCTTGTCGCGTTCTGCTGATGGTTTCGACCTCACGAATGTCGAAGCTGTCGGCCCGGCTCTGGAAGCATTGCAATGCCCGTTTGACATGATCTTCGTTGCGACGGGTGCTTTGGAAATCAATGGTGCACAGCCAGAGAAGTCCATCAGATCAATTTCAGCGCAAGCAATGATGGACCAGTTTGCCCTGAATGCGGTTGGCCCGGCCCTTGTGCTGTCACAGGCCGCGCGGCTGTTGCCACGGGAAAGGCGATCTGTCGTGGCGGTGTTGTCCGCCCGCGTCGGATCAATCGGAGATAATCGGCTGGGGGGATGGATCAGCTATCGGGCCGCAAAAGCGGCGGCCAATCAGATCGTGCGCACATCCGCGATTGAGCTGGCCCGCACCCACAAACAGGCGATCTGTGTGGCCCTGCATCCGGGCACAGTGCGTACAGAATTCACGCGCAAATATGTCGGGCGACACCCGGCCGTTGAATCGGATGAAGCCGCGCGAAACCTGCTGAGCGTCGCCAAGGCACTTGTGCCCGCAGACACGGGCGGGTTCTTCGACTGGGCTGGAAAACCTGTGCCGTGGTGAGACCCGCTAACCGTCAGAGGCAGGGCTGGTTGCCGTTGTCGCGCTGTCGTCTGCCGGAGCACTCTCCTGCGGCTCGCTGGTGTTTTCACCCGGCAGAACACCGTTTTCCCAGACGCCGGTTTCTTCTTTGCCGTCTGCATAGCGCATCGTGCCGTCACCGTGGCGTTTGTTGTCCAAAAACCCACCTTCGTACACGTCACCAGTCGCATAGGTAGCGGTTCCGGTGCCGCTGATCTTCCCCTCGACCCAACCGCCTGTATAGGTGAAGCCGCGCGGTGTGGTTATCGATCCTTGCCCGTGGCGCTGCCCATCTTTGAAATCGCCCTTGTAGGTCGTTCCGTCCGGGAAGCTGGCTTTGCCCTCGCCCTGGCGCGCACCGTCGACCCAATCGCCTTCATATTTGTACCCGTTTGCAAATGTCAGAACACCGGTGCCGTGGTTCAGACCGTTCTTGAACTGCCCATCGTAGATGGCGCCGTTCGGGTAAGTGGCCTTGCCCTGACCCTCGAAGACTCCGGCGATCCAGTCGCCGTCGTAAATCAGGCCATCAGGATAGGTGTGCATTCCTTTGCCATGGGGCAGGTCTGCACTGAAATCACCGACATAGGTCGAACCGTCAGGATAGGTCAGCTCTCCGAGGCCCTCAATCTGGCCGTCTTTCCACTCACCGGTATAGTCGAACCCATCCGTGCCCAGAAAACGGCCTTTGCCGTGGCGGCGATCATCGTGATAGTCACCTTCGTAGATGGCGCCACTGGCATAGGTTGCCTTGCCTTTGCCCTGTCGGCGCCCATCAAAAAAATCGCCTTCATACAAATCGCCATTGGCTTGCAGTAGACGGCCTTTTCCGGTCATGCGATTTTCGGACCAGTCACCCGTATAACTCATACCTTCCGGCCGCGTCAGGCTGCCTGTGCCATGACGCTTGCCGTCTTTGATGTCGCCCTCATACACGTTGCCTTTGGCTGAGGTGATCTTGCCTTTGCCCTGCTTGACCCCGTCGACCCAATCGCCCTCGTACACCTCTCCGGTCGGGTCGGTCAGAGTGCCTTGGCCGTGGTGCCTGGCATTCTTGAACCCACCTTCGTATTTCGCTCCGTTGGCATAGACGGCGACTCCTTGGCCGTTGAACGAGCCATCGGCCCATTCCCCTTCATAGCTGCCACCATCAGCATAGACGATCGTTCCGAACCCTTCGGGTTGACCGTTGGCAAAGGCGCCCTGATAGATCGACCCGTTAGCATAGCGCGCAATACCCTGGCCCTGAATTTCGCCTTCGATCCATTCGCCTTCGTATTCGAAACCATCCGGCAACTGGTAGGTGCCGGTTCCGTGCCGCAGGCCATTTAGGAACGTGCCTTCGTATACGCCGCCCACTTCGTCATCGGCCACGACTACCTGATCGTTCTGCGCGAAGGCGGTCAGCGCTGACAGGGTCAATGCAACTGCGGCGATTGAAGTGCGAAAAACGTTCATGTTTGGTCCTGTCTGCGCGAGCATCGTGCTTTTGCGCAAAACTAGGATACCGACGCAGGCAGGGCAACGGCTTTTGCCTTATTGGTCTTTCACTCGCGGTGCGATCTGGTAAATGGCAATAGGACAGACGAGGGCAAGAGGGCAGTATGGCCGACCGTTTCCGTATCACTCTGGCGCAACTCAATCCCATTGTCGGGGATTTGGAAGGCAATGCGGCCAAGGCTTTTTCTGCGTGGGAGCAGGCGCGTGAGGCCGGTGCCCAACTTGTTGCTTTCCCCGAGATGTTCATCACCGGCTATAATACGCAGGACCTTGTGATTAAGCCCGCGTTCCACAAAGCCGCAATGAAAGCTGTTGAGGCGCTTGCGGAACGTTGCGCCGATGGACCTGCGATTGCGATCGGCGGGCCGTGGTTCGAAGATGACCGGCTGTATAACGCCTATCTCATCCTCAAGAACGGCAGGATCAGCAGTAAAGTGCTGAAACATCACCTGCCGAATGAGACAGTCTTTGACGAAGTGCGCCTGTATGATTCCGGCCCGCTGGGCGGTCCCTATTCGGTTGGCAACTCTCGGATCGGCAGCCCAATCTGCGAAGACAGCTGGCATCCGGATGTTGCCGAGACGCTGGAGGAGACAGGAGCCGAATTTCTGTTGATCCCCAACGGCTCGCCTTATTTCCGAAACAAATATGATGTGCGCCTGAACCATATGGTGGCGCGCGTGGTTGAGACCGGATTGCCGCTGATTTACCTGAACATGGTCGGGGGGCAGGACGATCAGGTCTTTGACGGGGCGACCTTCGGGTTGAATCCAGGCGGAGAACTGGCATTCCGTATGCCTGTGTTCGACGAAGCGATAGCGCATGTGGATCTTGAACGCGGCGACGCAGGTTGGCGCATAATTCCGGAAGAGATTGTGCCGCAGCCAGATGCTTGGGAGCAGGATTATCGCGCGATGGTCCAGTCTCTGCGTGATTACATGGCCAAAACCGGGTTCAAAAAGGGTGTTCTGGGTCTATCTGGCGGCGTTGATTCAGCCCTTGTCGCGGCAATAGCGGTGGATGCGATTGGCGCTGAAAATGTTCGCTGCGTGATGTTGCCATCGGAATATACCAGCCAGGATTCTTTGGATGATGCCGAAGCGGTGGCTAAGTCGTTGGGTGTTCACTATGATTTCGTCCCTATTGCACAGGGGCGCGCGGCGATCACGGATACGCTTGCCCCATTGTTTGCCGGGCGAGACGAAGATCTGACCGAAGAAAACATCCAGTCCCGCCTGCGGGGGCTGTTGCTGATGGCCCTGTCGAACAAGTTCGGCGAGATGCTGCTGACCACAGGCAACAAATCCGAAGTCGCCGTTGGATATGCCACGATCTATGGGGATATGAACGGTGGTTATAATCCAATCAAAGACCTGTACAAAACCCGCGTGTTCGAGACTTGCCGCTGGCGCAATGCCAATCATCGCGGCTGGATGAAAGGCCCTGAGGGTGAAGTCATCCGACCCTCGGTCATCGACAAACCTCCTAGTGCCGAGTTGCGCGAAGACCAGAAGGACAGTGACAGCCTGCCGGATTATCCGGTTCTGGACGCCATTCTGGATATATTGGTTGATCAGGATGGGTCGATCGCGGATTGCGTGGCCGCCGGGTTCGAAGAAGCCGTTGCGCGCCGGATCGAACATTTGGTCTATATCAGCGAATATAAACGGTTTCAGTCCGCCCCGGGGACACGTTTGACCAAGCGGGCATTCTGGCTGGATCGCAGGTATCCTATCGTGAATCGTTGGCGCGACAGGACCTGACGCCTTACAGGAATCACCATTTTGACGCGAAAACTGTTTCCATTTTATGGGCAATAACCGCTTGCTTCTGGAACTGTTTTTAATTTTGAGTGCAGTGGCTTAGATTCTCTTGGGCGTATCCGAGCTCCACTTGATACCCGGTCTTTTTTTTGCCACATTTTAGCTTGATTGTTGCCCCATGTGGGGCGGATGCGACGCATTGTGGGAAATAGGTGTTAATGAGCTTTCCCTTCGGTCTTTAGCGACGCGTCCGAAATTGGATGTCTGAGTTAACGATTTGGTGCCATTATGTACGATGAATACGATAAACCGCTTCATTCACCGCCAAAATGGCGGTCTATGCAATCCGAAGGTCGGTCTCTGGATGAGGCAAAGGTAGATGCTGCCATTGCCAATTTGTTGAATGAAGAGGTGCCCAAAGAGGAATCCACGACGGTGGGCCCCGGCGCGCAGTTTCTGGTAACAGAAGCCGAGGTGCCCGCTACCTCTTTGCGTCAGAAACTGGCTGAATTGTGCGGCGCGGCCTGAAGTTTTCAAAATCCTGAATTAGATGCGCTGGCTTGCCACGTTGGCCGAATGGTCACAGGCCTGAGCAATAGTCATTGACGCAAAGTTTCTTCTGTTGCGTCTGTCGTGATCCCGCGCCTTCATTGCGGTCCGTGCAATGAATTATGAGCGGTTGATGCCTGGCCCCAAGCCTAATGCTGTTGAACCCGATCTAAAGCTGCCAAAAGCCGTTGATGTTGTTGTCATTGGTGGAGGAATTATTGGGGCATCAACCGCCCTCGAACTGTCAGAGCGGGGAATGTCTGTCCTTCTGTGCGAAAAGGGACAAATTGCCTCCGAGCAGAGTTCACGGAACTGGGGATGGGTGCGTTTGGGTATGCGCGATCCTCGGGAAATCCCGCTGATGCAGGAATCACAGCGTATCTGGGCGCAGCTCGATCAACGCACCGGGCGCAAGACAGGTTTCACACAGGCAGGTATCCTGTTCGGCGCCTCTGGCAAGCGGGAACAGGGCAATCTTGAACGCTGGCTTCGCCATGTGGAGGGGTTGAATACTGGGGCAAGGATGGTGTCCGGGGCTCTGTTGGCGGAACTAATGCCAGACCATCGGACGGGGTTGGATTGCGCATTGTTTATGCCGCAAGACGGTAGGGCGGAACCGCAATGGGCTGCACCCGCAATCGCCGAAGCTGCGCGTGACCGGGGGGCTCTGTTGATGACCAACTGTGCAGTGCGCAGTCTGGATACAGAGGCGGACCGTGTCGTCGGTGTCTTCACAGAACGCGGTCGCGTGGCCTGCGGCAATGTCGTACTGGCGGGCGGTGCGTGGTCGCGCTTGTTTGCAGGGAATGCTGGAGTTGATTTTCCACAACTGAAGGTGCTGAACACCGTATTCCGAACCTCTCCGGTTTCCGGTCCTGAGGCTGCCTTGTGGTCGGACGATTTTGCAATACGCAAGCGGGACGACGGAGGGTATACGATTGCCTCCGGGCACGAAAACACCGTTGATATCGTGCCGGATAGCCTTCGTCTGGCGTGGCAATTTCTTCCTGCGTTTCGCCAGGAGTGGCGGTCGCTGCGGTTTCGGGTGTCGAAGCGGTGGGCCGAAGAGGCGCGACAAGATCGGAGGTGGTTGCCCACGGATGTGACACCGTTCGAACTTTGCCGCACTCTGGATCCCGAACCATCGCGCCGGGTGTTGCGGCGGGCTTGGAAAAGCGCAATCAGTGGTATTCCCGCGCTAAAGCAGGCTGAAATCGTTCAGAGTTGGGCAGGGATGATTGATGTAACGCCGGATGCGATCCCGATCATCTCGCACGTGGACCACAGGCCCGGCCTGTTCATCGCTACGGGTTTCTCGGGTCATGGGTTCGGGATCGGGCCCGGTGCCGGGCGGCTGATGGCTGATCTGGTCTCGGGCAACGTCCCCTGTGTTAATCCGGCCGTTTTCCGCCTGTCCCGCTTTGCTGACGGGTCGAAAATCCGGCCGGACCCGGGGTATTAGACGTTAACCCATCATCTGATAGCTGACCGGGACAAATCGGAACCCATCGCCGCGCGCCTCGACGTAACCGGCTGCAGGGAAGGGCATGTGATATCCGATCATCGGAACTTTGTCTGCCGCCAGCATCCCCAGCACATTGCGGCGTGAAGCGGTGGCTGCGGCTTTGTCCATGTCGAACTTTACCTCCCACTCGGGACGAGCAAAAGACCACACATAGTGATTGGCCAGATCGGCCGTCAGCACCAGACGTTGACCGTTGCTTTCCAGATGAAAGACCGTGTGTCCGGGGGTATGCCCATGCGCTGAAACGGCGGTTATTCCGGACAGAACCTCGCCGCCATCGCCGACAAAGGTCATCTTTTCGGCCATTGGGGTCACTTTGGCGGCGACCAGATCGCCGACCCGATTGCCGGAATCCTGCGCGGCCCAAAAGTCATACTCGGATGATGCGGTGACATAGCGCGCATTCGGGAAGGTTGGCGCGTCATTTGTGGTCATGCCGCCAATATGGTCAGGGTGCATATGGGTGATGACGACGACGTCGATTTGATCCGGGTTCACGCCTGCATCTGCCAATGCCGCCTGAATGCCGCCTTGCCCAAGGCCAGTATCAAACAGCACAAGTTCAGATCCGGTATTGACCAGCGTTGGTGTGAAAAAGAACTGGGCTTTATCGGCAGGAATAAAATTCTGGGCCGATACGTTTGCAAATTCCTCATCCGTGGCACCGCCGCCGAAAATCTCTTTGGCGCCATCGCGCGGCAGGCTGCCATCCAGCAGAGTTGTTACGGTGAAATCGCCCAGCTGGAACGATTTCGCGATGGTTGAATTCGCTTTGGTATCGCTTGCTGCAGCCAGGATGGGGGTAGCAGCTGATGCAAAAGGCAATGCTGCCGCCGCGCCCAGTGCGGCCCTACGAGTTAGTGTAACGGTCATTTTGAGATCTCCCTGTGTGTGCCAGCACTTTGAAGATAGGGTATCGCCCGAGGATTGCCACCTGACGTTGGCGTGAACCGGTGCGGTGGCTGGACAATTTGCCCATCCTGTGAGAAGAGCCGCGCCAACAGGAGACTCCTATGACAACCACCCGTTTCGCCCCGTCACCCACCGGTTACATCCATGTGGGCAACCTGCGCACAGCGCTGATGAACTACCTGATTGCCCGCAAGGCTGGCGGCACGTTCATCCTGCGTATCGACGACACAGACCCCGAGCGGTCGAAGGAAGAATATGTCGATGCCATCAAACAGGACCTCGAGTGGCTGGGCCTGCATTGGGACCGGGTCGAACGACAGTCCGAGCGTCTGGACCGCTATGCCGAGGCAGCCGACGAGCTGCGCGAGATGGGCCGGTTCTATGAAGCCTTCGAAACCCCGACCGAGCTGGACCTCAAGCGCAAGAAGCAGCTGAATATGGGCAAGCCGCCGGTTTATGACCGCGCAGCATTGAACCTTAACGACGCCGAGAAAGACGCGCTGCGGGCAGAACGTGGCAACGGTGTCTGGCGCTTTAGGCTGGATCATGAACGGATCGAGTGGACCGACGGTATTCTAGGCGATATCTCGATTGATGCATCCTCGGTGTCGGATCCAGTACTGATCCGGGGCGACGGTCAGGTTCTGTACACGATTGCGTCGGTGGTCGATGATACCGAAATGGGTGTGACCGATGTGGTGCGTGGCTCGGACCATGTAACCAATACTGCGACGCAGATTCAGATCATCCAAGCGTTGGGCGGTACTTGCCCGCGTTTTGCACATCATTCTCTGCTGACCGGCCCCCAGGGCGAGGCGCTGTCTAAGCGACTGGGCACGCTGGCTCTGCGTGATCTGCGCGAGCAGGGCGTACAGCCGTTAGCATTGCTCAGCTTGATGGCGCGTCTGGGCTCATCCGACCCGGTTGAGTTGCGGACAGAGATGGCCGAGCTGATCGATGGATTTGACATTGGTCGTTTTGGTGCCGCGCCGACCAAGTTTGACGTTCAGGACCTGTTTCCGTTGACGGCAAAACACCTGCAATCTTTGTCATTGGCCGACGTTGCGGATGCTGTGGCAGATGCGGGCGTACCGGCCGAACTGGCCGAACCGTTCTGGGCCATGGCCCGCGAGAACATCACCACTCTGGCAGACCTGAAAGGGTGGTGGGAGCTGTGCCTTAACGGTGCCGAACCACTGATTGCCGATGAAGACCGAGAGTTCATCACCGAGGCTGTGGCGTTGTTGCCAGAAGGCCCGTTCGACGGCGCGACCTGGGGGCAGTGGACCAGCGCGGTGAAAGACGCGACAGGCCGCAAGGGCAAGAGTCTGTTCATGCCTTTGCGCAAGGCACTGACAGGAATGGAGCGCGGCCCCGAGATGGCAACCCTGTTGCCCCTTCTGCAGGTGATCCGCGCGCGCGGCTGATCTTAGTGCCTTAGATTGTGATAAGGCATGGTCTGCTGGCCGCGCCTTTTTTCTATAAGGTCTGTACGATCTGGGCTGCTATTCGCTTCAGCCGATCATCCACAAAACAAGTCTCATCTGGTTTCAATGCCTGGTGGCGCGGATACCGCGGCTCCGCCCGGTCATTCAGGATCGGGGCGTCCCAGCCATCAGTGGTAGCAAAAAAGCGATCGGCGCCCTCGGACCCGAACGCACGCAAATAGCCTTGCACAACCACGTCGATATAGCTCATCAGCAGGGGGTGGCGCCGGCTGGCCGCGGATTGACGGTCATCAGGTACGGCATAAACAGCGATCTCAACCTCGTGTGGCAGAGAATGGGTGACGGCCTTAGTCGCTGGAACGCGGTCGTAGGCCCACTCACGTTGATCCAGCGCGTCCCAGTCATTTCCCGGGACATGGGCAATCATGCCGTCGATTTCAGAAGTGGGATCCGGAATGGCGGTCAGGAAAGCGACCGGGCGCAAATCGGTATGCCGCCAGGCCCGCCGCCATCCCTTCAACTGCGCGGGATGCGGGTCGGGGAAATCGTGGGTCGCGAGGTTCACGAGGCTGCCGTAGCCAAAGAAATAGGGGTCTGCCATGCGGGATCACTTCTGACCGGGAATTGATGTATGTCAAACCGCTTTTTTGCCCAACATGCAATAAGGCAGCATGTTGAACTTAGGGAGGCAAACATGCGGATAACCAAGCGGACAAATATTGCTGTGCGCCTACTGATGTATTGTGCAGCAAATCCAGACAGGTTGGTGACCAAATCCGAGATCGCAAAGGCCTGTAATATCTCGGAAAACCATTTGGCGCAGGTGATCAACCAACTCAGCCAGTTAGATTATCTGAGCACTCATCGCGGTCGCAATGGCGGTATGGTACTCGCTAGATCTGCTGATCAGATACGGATCGGTTCGGTTTTTCGGCATATCGAGGGCGACTTGCCGATTGCCGAGTGCTTTGCGGATGCCGACAATACATGCCCGCTCACCAACGCCTGCCGGCTGCGTCTTGCGCTGCGGGACGCGGCCGAGGTCTTTTATGCCTCGCTGGACGAAATCACGCTGGATTCGCTGGTGTGTGACAATGCAAATCTGCTGACGATTTTGCAGCCCGTCGCCTGCGTCCGATAAACTCAGTCGCTGGCGCGCAAGATGCGCGCCGGGCGAACGGCAAGGGGTTTCAAGGCAAAGATCAACCCCGCGCCCAGCGTGACGATGATCCCGGCCAATACGATGCCGATGGCAGATGGCCAGATGACGTCAAAGCTGGTGTCGAAAATATATGTCGCAACCGCCCAGCCGCCGAGGATGCCCACCATCAGGGCCACAATTCCAGCGGCAGACCCCAGCAGAACAGCCCGAAGGGCAAAGCTGATCAATATGCGCCGACGGTCGGCACCGATGGTCTTCAGGACTGCGGCCTCGTACCGCCGGGCTGGTTCACCCGCTGCCGCGGCGCCGATCAGGACCAGAAAGCCGGTTAGCAGCGATACACCAGCCCCATAAGACGTCGCAGCGGCCAACCCGGCCAGCAGACCCGAGACCCGGTCAATCGCATCGCGGACACGGATTGCGGTGATATTGGGGAATTTACCCGCCAGATCACGAAGGATCGCGGCTTCGGCCTGCTCTTCGGCATAGACGGTGGCAATGAAGCTATGCGGGGCGCCGGCCAGGGCCGACGGGTTCATGGACATGATGAAACCCATCCCGGCGGTCGAGAAATCCACCTCGCGCAGAGAGGTGAGCTCTGCGGTGATGTCGCGCCCCAATATGTTGACGGTCAGTTGGTCACCCAGCTTCAGGCCCATCTCTTCGGCCTCTTCAGCGGCGAAGCTGACCTGAGGCGTTCCGGAATAGTCTTCGGACCACCATTCCCCGGCGGTGACCCGTGCGTTCGAGGGCGGGGCGTCGGAATAGGTGACCCCGCGGTCGCCTTCCAGTACCCAGTGGTCCCCGGCGACCTCAATCGCGGGCTGCCCGTTAATCTGCGTGATGATTCCGCGCAGCATGGGCGCGCTTTGGATCCGGCTTACGGCAGGGTCGTTTTCCAGCCGTTCGGTAAAGCCAGGCATCTGCTCTTTCTGGATATCGACGAAGAAATAAGAAGGGGCGACATCGGGCAGGTTTCCTGAAATCGCGTTTCGCAGGGTGCCGTCGATTTGCCCGACTGCGGCCAGTACCGACAGGCCCAACCCCAGCGACAGGACAACCGATGCGGCCCCTTCGCGCGGATCGGAAATGGCCGACAGGGCCCATCGCAGGGGAGGATTCCCTCGGGCGGGTTTTGTGGTCAGGCGCGCCAGTTTGCGGATCGCCAGCGCTGCCATCGAAAGCAGAACCAGCGCTCCGGCCAACCCGCCGCTGGTCCAAAGGGTCAGGCGCGCCGATCCGCTGAAAAAGGCAGCTGCGCCGATCAGCGCCGCAAGCCCGATGCCTGTCGCTAGGATGTATTTTGCACGGGGCAGGAAGCGCGTCGAAGACAGCGCATCGCGAAACAGGGTCGCAGCGCGGACTTCTTCAGTACGGGCAAGGGGCCAGAGTGTGAACAAAAAGGCGGTGAGCACGCCGTAAAGCGCGGCTTCAGCCAGAGGCTGCGGATAGAACGAGAACACTGCGGGCACAGGCAGGCGAGTTTCGATCAGCGGCGCAAGCAGCAGAGGCACCGATCCACCCAATATGATGCCCAGAAAAATGCCGATGCCAGAGAGAATACCGATCTGGATCAGATAAGTCTGAAACACGGTCGCCCGATCGGCACCCAAAGTACGCAAGGTAGCAATGGTTTCAGTCTTTTGCGCCAGATAGGCGCGCACCGCTGCAGATACGCCGATGCCGCCAACAGCCAGCCCGGATAGTCCAACCAGAACCAGAAAAGCGCTGAGCCGGGCAACAAATTCTGAAATGCCGGGGGCACCGTTCCGTGCATCGGTCCACCGCATTCCGCTGCCTTCAAGGGCTTCGCTTGCCTGCGCCGAAAGAGCTGTAAGATCAGACCCCGGCGGCAGATCCAGACGGTATTTGGTGGAAAACAGAGTACCCGGTGCCAATAATCCGGAATTCAGCAAGTCCTGTGTGCGGATCAGCGTGCGCGGACCCAATCCAAACCCGTCTGCCGCCCCGTCCGGTTCGTGGATCAGGGCTGCCATCAGGACAAATTCCTGAGTTCCAAGTGAAAACCGATCCCCAACCGATAGCTGAAGCCGGTCGATCAGAGCGGGAGCCATTACGGCACCGGGCGCCCCTTGCTGGCCTGTAAAGGCGTCACGCAGGGGCATCTGGGGCTCTAGTATTGGCTTGCCCAACAATGGATAGGAGTCGTCAACGGATTTGACCTGCGTAAGCGCCCGCTGTGGGTCACTATTCTGCTGCGCGACTGCCATTGACCGAAAATCGACGACTTCGGAGATGGCTAAGGCCGCGTCGTTCATCCATGCACGCTCAGCCTCATCCGCAAAGCGATAGGTGAATTCCAGCTGTGCATCCCCGCCCAGCAGAGCCGCGCCTTCTTGCGTCAGTCCGGTTTGGATGGCGTGGCGGACCGAACCCACAGCGGCAATGGCAGCGACCCCAAGTGCAAGACAAGCCAGAAACACCCGAAAACCGCGCAGACCTCCGCGCAGTTCCCGCCGCGCCAGCCGCCCGGCCATCCGCAGGCTCATTCGGCAGCCTCTTGCCTTGTGTCATCGGCAATCCTTCCATCGCGCAGCCGGACAACACGGTCACATCTGCGCGCAAGGCTGTGGCTATGGGTCACCAGAACTAAAGTAGCACCATGCCTGTCGCGCAGGCCAAGCAGCAGGTCAATGATGGCGGCTCCGTTTGTTTCGTCCAGATTGCCGGTAGGCTCATCCGCCAGCAGGATCTGTGGTCGCGGGGCAGAGGCACGGGCTAGCGCGACGCGCTGCTGCTCTCCACCGGAGAGCTGCGCCGGATAATGGTCGCGTCGATGCGTCAGCCCTACGGACTCCAATTCGGCCTCGGCCCGTTGAAAGGCATCTTTGTGACCGGCCAACTCCAGCGGTGTGGCCACGTTCTCAAGGGCAGTCATCGTGGGGATCAGGTGGAAATTCTGAAATACAACGCCCATGCTGTTGCGTCGGAACCGTGCGAGCTCGTCTTCGTTCATGCGGGTCAGATTTTGCCCGAGTGCGGTTACCTGGCCGCCCGTCGCCTGTTCCAGCCCGCCCATCAGCATCAGTAACGACGATTTTCCTGACCCGGACGGCCCAATCAGACCCAGTGTCTCGCCCTTGTGTACGGAAAGCGTGATGTCGTGCAGGATATCTACCTGACCGGCATTGCCATCCAGCGATAAAGCGGCATTTTCAAGCGATAGAACAGTTGCGATCATGGGTTGGTCCGAACCGAGGTAATCAAATGGGATATGGAGCAGTTGAGATGTTGCGCAAGGCTTTGATGCCGGTGCTTATCATGTGTTGCGGCTTTGCGGCCACAGCAGAAACCGTAGTGATTGCCGCTCTCGGGGATTCTTTGACTCAAGGGTACGGCCTGCCCGAGCAAGACGGATTTGTCCCGCAGCTGGGTCGTTGGTTGAAGGATCACGGGGCGGATGTGCGCCTGATCAATGCGGGTGTATCCGGGGACACCACCGCCGGAGGGGCGGCGCGTGTAGACTGGACACTGACGCCCGACGTGGATGGGATGATCGTTGCATTGGGCGGGAACGATCTGTTGCGAGGGCTTGATCCGGCAGTTGCACGCGCAAATCTTGAGACGATCCTGAAAGCAGCAGATGGCGCTGAGGTCGCCGTGTTGTTGGTCGGAATGCAGGCGCCGGGGAATTATGGCCCAGATTACAAAGCCGCATTTGATGCGATCTACCCCGATCTGGCGGATCGATATCAGACTGGATATGTGCCAAGTTTTTTCACAGGTTTGACTGCGGCAGGAAACCCCGAAGAAGTACGGGAACACATGCAGGCAGATGGCATCCATCCCAACGCCAGTGGTGTGGCCCTCATCGTTGAAGACCTTGGACCAAAGGTTTTGGAACTTGTGAAATCAGCAGAAGATTGATCAGACGACCGTCACAACTGTTCCAATCGGCACCCGCTGGTACAGGTCGATGACATGCGTGTTCAGCATGCGTATACATCCGTTCGAGGCTGCACGGCCTATGGTCTGCGGCTGAGTGGTCCCGTGAATTCGGAAATAAGTGTCAACGCCGTTCTGGAACAGATAAAGCGCCCGTGCACCTAACGGATTGCCGTCACCGCCAGGCTGCACATAGTCGTTATCCTTGAAACGAGCATATGTAATTGGCTCACGCTCGATCATTTCATTGGTGGGGCGCCAGGTGGGCCACTCCTTTTTGACGTCTATGGTCGCTGTTCCGGTGAACTCCAGCCCGGCTTTGCCCACCCCGCACCCGTAACGGATTGCCTTGCGAGGTTCTGTTACGAAGTACAGATAGAACGAGCGTGGAACCACCAGAAGCTGGCCTGGCAGGAATTGCTTTTTGATTCGAACAAATTGAGGAGTGGGGTCGTATTCGACGGCTTTCTTTGCCGACGCGGCGGTCGAAACAAGGCTTGCTGCTGCTGTTGCAGTCAGGAATGTACGGCGTGTCAACATATCAGCTCTCTTCAATACAACAGAAAAATCATGACCATAGTGTCCGGATGATATCCGATCCGGTCAATCGTCGGGTAAGAGTAACTGAATTGTGATGTAATCGCAGGGACACACTTTTACAGGTGATCGCTCAGGCACAAATAGAAAAGGGCAGAGGAAAACCCTGCCCTTACAGCGGCTTACGCCAGCTGGATGTCGTCGGCGCTTTCGCGACCGTCACGACCCGAGCGCAGCTCGTACGTGACTTTCTGGTTGTCGGCCAGACCGGTCAGGCCCGAGCGTTCGACGGCCGAGATGTGAACGAAGATGTCTTTGCCGCCATCTTCGGGTGCAATAAAACCGTAGCCTTTGGTGGTGTTGAACCATTTTACGGTGCCTGAAGGCATATCCGTGTTCTCCTTATCTGGTGCTGCCCACGGAGTTGCGACAGCCTGGCGTCGTCGTCTGTATCGATAGACTGAACGCCGTAGAAGGAGACAGTGGGTCGAAATAGAAAAACGGTAGCACTCTGAGTATGCCAGTTCAGACGAGATGTGACAAGCCGGATTTGCAATCCTGAACAACTGAAACTAGCGCCAGGCATCAGAATCTACGCATCAGAATATCCTGAAACAATCTATACAATGTATGTGGTTAGCTGAATTTTTTGGATTCGCGAGCGCCCGGAAGAACGTCACGCGCCAGACCGTCCGAGGATCACTTTGCGAGCGGCAATTTGCCCACGATCTCGTTCATTTCGGGCGAGGCCACAAAACATCTGGGAAGCTGGGAAATCACTTCGTCAATCGGATCGTAGATCTGGCTCGCGGCCTTTCGCAGATCTTCCGGAATATCTTTTTCAGCCCGTTCACGCCGCGGAGCCGGTACAAATTTCAATCCGGTAAATTCAGAGATTTCGTCCTGATATTCCCACAACGCATCGTAGTGAACGCACAATACCGGGATGTCGTCATAAGTGACCCATTCCTTGATCTGCCGTGCCTGTTGCAGCACATCCCGTTCGAAAAGCTCGTCATATGTGCCCGTCGCATGCAGATTGTAGAAGTGCTTTTTTATCCACTCAGGGCCATAGCCTTCCATCGCTGTGTAGACTGAAAAGGTAGAGTCCTTTGTCGAGCCAAAGCAAAAGACGACTCGGGTATCTTTTGACCAGTTTGACAAAACCTGCGGAAAATCATGCGTCTTGTAAAGAAACGGCGCCTGGAAGGTGGCGTCGTCCAACCGAGACACGAAACTGGCCTGACCCGAGAGGTTTGGGTCCAGCCTTTCCAGTGCATCGCGCAGCGCATGGTAGGTCATGGTACTGCCCGACCTGCCATTGCTTGCGACGATCACACAGTAATCTGTCTTGTACATTTGCCGGATGCGCTTGCGCAGCGGCGCGCTGATTTTCAGCGCGCTACGTTGCCATTTTTCCAACCGTCTTTTGAGCTTCCGTCTCATCGCGCAAACTTCTTATGCTTCAACCGCTTCGGCTCCAGCGCGTCTGGTCCCAGACGGCGTTTCTTGTCCTCTTCGTAATCCTCGAAGTTGCCCTCGAACCATTCGACATGGGCATCACCCTCAAACGCCAGAATATGCGTGCAGATCCGGTCGAGGAAGAAGCGGTCGTGGCTGATGACCACGGCGCAGCCGGCGAAATCGACCAGCGCGTCTTCCAGCGCGCGCAAGGTTTCGACGTCCAAATCGTTGGTCGGTTCATCGAGCAGCAGGACGTTGCCGCCCTCTTTCAGCAGGCGGGCCATGTGGACTCGGTTGCGCTCGCCCCCTGACAGCAGCGAGACCTTTTTCTGCTGGTCGCCGCCCTTGAAGTTGAAGGAGGAGCAATAGGCGCGGGAATTGACCTGTGCGTCACCCAGTTGGATGATCTCGGCCCCGCCGGTGATCGCCTCCCATACGGTGTCGTTGTCCTTCAGGTCATCGCGGGACTGGTCGACATAGGACAGTTCAACCGTGTCGCCAAGCGTGATGGTGCCTGCGTCGGGCTGTTCCTGACCGGTGAGCATCTTGAACAGCGTCGATTTACCGGCGCCGTTGGGGCCGATGACGCCGACAATTCCGCCGGGGGGCAGGGTAAAGTCGAGGTTCTCGATCAGTTGCTTATCGCCCATGTGTTTGGACAGGCCTTCGACCTCGATCACCTTACCGCCAAGGCGCTGGCCGTTGGGGATGACGATCTGTGCGCGGGTCAGCTTTTCGCGCTCGGACTGTTCCGCCAAATCATTATAGGCGTTGATCCGGGCTTTGGATTTGGCCTGACGGGCCTTCTGGCCTTGGCGCATCCAGTCGAGTTCGCGTTGCAGGGTCTTCTGCTTAGACTTGTCCTCGCGGGCTTCCTGTTCCAGCCTTTTGGCCTTTTGTTCCAGCCAAGCGGAATAGTTGCCCTCGTAAGGCAGACCACGGCCCCGGTCGAGTTCGAGGATCCAGCCGGTGATACTGTCGAGGAAATAGCGGTCGTGAGTGACGATCAGGATGGTGCCCTTGTAGTCGATCAGGTGCTGTTGCAGCCAGGCGATGGTTTCGGCGTCCAGGTGGTTGGTCGGTTCATCGAGCAGCAGCATGTCGGGCGCTTCGAGCAGCAGTTTGCACAGCGCCACGCGGCGTTTCTCACCGCCCGAGAGGTTGGCGATATTGGCATCGTCTGGCGGGCAGCGCAGCGCCTCCATCGAAACGTCGATCTGGCTGTCGAGATCCCAGAGGTTCTGGCTGTCGATCTCGTCCTGCAGCTTGGCCATCTCATCCGCGGTTTCGTCCGAATAGTTCATCGCCAATTCGTTATAGCGGTCGAGGATCGCCTTTTTCTCGGCCACACCCAGCATGACATTTTCACGCACGCTGAGGCTTTCGTCCAGCTTCGGCTCCTGTGGCAGGTAACCGACTTTGGCGCCTTCGGCCGCCCAGGCCTCACCCGTGAAATCCTTGTCGAGACCGGCCATGATCTTCATCAGGGTCGATTTACCGGCGCCGTTGACACCGACGACACCGATTTTCACGCCGGGCAGAAAGCTCAGGTGGATGTTTTCAAAGCACTTCTTGCCACCGGGATAGGTCTTGGAGACACCCTGCATGTGGTAGACATATTGATAGGCGGCCATGTCGCGTCCTTTGGGTCGGAGGAATTTGGTTGGACGGTGTGATACCCGAGCCGACAAGGGCGAGCAAGAATAGTTCTGAGCTTATTCGAAGGCTTCCAGCAATTTGTCGGTGAAAGATCTACTTTCGATTACGAGACTTTCTTCGTGGATGCGCCGAACAATTTCGGGTTGAACCATCTGAGCTGCTTTTGCGCCGGCCACCTGACCCGTTTTTGCGCCATGCTGCATCATTGCAGGCGTAAATCGGAGTAGCTTCTTTCCCGTCGGGCTGTGGTAGAACTGGGCTATTTCGTGCAATTCAGAAGCTGAGAAATTTTCAACATAGAATTGAGCCGTTGGAATCCGCAGTTCGTGGATGAATCCATCCATGAATACGTCCATCACAATGTCGAAAAACGCTTCGGTATCAGATACTTTTATGCCCCTGGAAATTAGATCTTGTTGCACCGCTTGTATCAGGACCGGACGCATTGCGACCAGCACACCTTGCATGACTTCTTCGTTTACGGTGACGTTGGCTACATAATCGGCATCCTCCTGTGCGCCTGCATACAAAACATTCGACGAGAGGGCGAGGAAAGCAGTGGCCAATGATAGGTTGCGCAATAGATTGTTCCTATTGATTTAGTGTTTTTCTGTCGGGGTAGTGCTTATCCAGTCAGTACTGGTGCTGCAAGCTATGGCAGTGCCTTGACTCTGCAAATAATCCTTGCGTTGTGGGCTTGGAGGGAAGCTAGGAAACTGCAAGAAGGTCCGTTCAGTAACGCAGACTGAAGGAACCGCTATAACAACGGCATTCCAATACGTTATTTCTTGCTACTCACAAGCAGGTTGCGCTGACTGGATTAGTTTGCGGCCTGCGCTGCGGAATGAGATAGTCGCTGTAGAGGGGGCCATGTTCTCTGCTAATGGGCCGGACGGAGACCGCAGCTGCGCGGGCAAGCGAGCCGTGACCCTGATCCAGCGGGAACATCTGTCTGCGATAGGCTCCTATATCGGGTAGGGTCTGGTTGCGCCTGAAACCCTGCGACGCAATCTGGTGGTATCAGGAATCAATTTGGCGGCGCTCAAGGGGCGTGAGGTGCAGGTGGGCGAGGCCATCCTGCGTTTCACTGTGATCTGCGCGCCGTGCAGCCGGATGGAGGAGGCGCTGGGCAAGTGTGGTTATTCCGCCGTTCGGGGTCATGGCGGTTGGTGCGCCGAGGTGGTGCGGCCCGGGCGGGTCAGGTTGGGCGACGCTGTGCAACCTGTTGATTGACAACCCCGCCGAGTTCTGAACATCAGCAAGAGATGCAGCGTAGCTCTATCCCATATGTACGGCCCGGGCAGGTCGTGGGGTTGTTCGGGGGGTCATTTGATCCGCCGCATAAGGGCCATGTGCATGTGACACTCGAGGCGATGAAGGCCTTTGGGTTGGATCGGGTGTGGTGGCTGGTCTCTCCGGGTAATCCGTTGAAAGAGCGCGGGCCTGCGCCATTGGCGCGGCGGGTGAAGGCAGCGCAAGCTGTGATGCAGCATCCACGTGTCGAGGTGACGGATATCGAGGCCCAGACCGGCACACGCGCCACGGCGGATACTGTCGCCGCCCTGCAGAAGCTTTATCCGCAGGTCAGGTTTGTCTGGCTGATGGGCGCGGATAACCTGGCGCAATTCCATAAGTGGAAGGATTGGCAGTCGATTATTGAAACCGTACCGGTTGGCGTTGTTGCCCGTCCCGGAGACCGCATCTCTGCACGTATGTCCCCTGCGGCGCGTCGCTATGCCAAATACCGCATCGACGGGCAGGCGCGGCATTTACTCGGCCGGGCACAGGCCCCGGCGTGGTGTTTTGTGAATGTGCCGATGCTGGATGTCAGTTCGACCCAGTTGCGCATTCAGGGGGTTTGGGGCAACAAGGTGTTGCCTGAATAGCCCCTGTGGGCCCATAATTCGGATCTCAGGTTGTTTGCCTGTGATCTCTGGGATTTTAATTGACCCATGAATGATCGTTATTCGCGACGAGGATTTATTGCAGGGCTGGGTGCGGCCCTGATGCCTGTAGCCGTTATGGCTGAGGCACCGCTTACATCATTGAGGCCTCAGATTCGTGATGAGCCGATCGTAGGTGTTGTGCGCTTGGTCGAAGCCGCGAACCTGCGCGGCGAAGTCGCCTTTGCTGTAGCCGACGCTGATACAGGCACGGTGCTTGAAGCCTATGGTGGCGACCGGGGTTTGCCACCGGCAAGTGTTGGCAAGGCCCTGACCGCGCTTTACGCGCTGAATGTGTTAGGTGCTGACTACAGGTTCGAAACTGCGTTGGTCGCTGAGGGGCCCATAGAAAACGGCATTTTGAACGGCGATCTTGTTCTTGTTGGCGGTGGTGATCCTTTGCTGGATACGGATGCGCTGGCCGCGATGGCGGCAAACTTGCGCGAGGCCGGAATCACCGAGGTCCGCGGCGCGTTCAAAGTATATGATGGCGCGTTGCCTTACGTGTTCAGCATTGATCCGGGGCAGCCAGATCATTTGGGGTACAGCCCTGCGATCAGCGGCATTTCTCTGAATTTCAATCGCGTGCATTTCGAGTGGAAAAAGCAGGGCGCCAGCTATGACGTGACCATGGATGCCCGAAGCACGCGCTATACCCCTGCAGTGGAAGTGGCGTCCATGAAGGTCGAGGGCCGCAACCTGCCGATCTATACCTACGAACCCAGCGCCCGTCAGGACCGGTGGACTGTTGCCAAAGGCGCGTTAGGTAGCGATGGGGCGCGGTGGCTGCCTGTCCGCAAGCCCGCGCTTTATGCAGGTGACGTTTTCAGAACATTGGCCCGATCCAACGGAATTGTGCTGGGGCGGACGCAGGTCACGCGGCAGATGCCGAATGGAACCCCTTTGGTCATTCAACAAAGCGACCCGCTCGAGAGCATATTGCAGGGCATGCTGAAATACTCGACCAATCTCACTGCCGAGATGGTGGGGCTCGCTGCTTCGAGGGCGCGTGGTACGCGACCGCAGACTTTGGCGGAGTCAGCCGCCGAGATGAACAGATGGGCCACAGAGACCTATGGTGTGACCGGGGTTGCGATGGTCGATCATTCAGGGCTTGGGGGCGATTCACGCGTAGCGCCCGAGGATTTGGTGGTCGCGCTGCTGGCGGCGCAGAAAGCCGGAGACCTCCGGCCTTTGCTGAAGAAATTTACGCTTGCCGACAGTCAGGGGCGGCCGGTCAAGGATCATCCGATCAGAGTGAATGCGAAAACCGGAACCTTGAACTTTGTCTCGGGCCTGGGCGGGTTCATAACCTCACCGGATGGGGCAGAGCTGGCCTTTGCGATATTCACGGCCGACATAGAGCATCGCGCAACGATCCCCCGAGCGTATCGTGAACGGCCCGAAGGCGGGCGGAGCTGGAATAACAGGTCGCGCAAATTGCAGCGCGCACTGATCGAAAGGTGGGGGAAGCTGGCCGGCAGCAGCTGATGTCAGGTCGTGTGCCGTGCCCGCGCGCCACGCTCGATGGCAGCGGCATGCAAACGGTCGATGTCCAACTCGTAACGGATTTCCTCGAGCAGCCGCAATTCGGATTCTGCCAGCGTACCATCTGCAGCCGCAACATCACATGCAAGCGCATAGGAGGTTTCGTTCAGGCGTTCGGGCAGGTTGTCGCGGATCAGTCCAAACAGGGCATCCAGGCCATCTTCTTGTTCAAACAGATCGAAGACGATCTGGGAAACGCGATACATCCGGTCGATGTCATATTCTGCAAAGACAGGCAGCATGTTGACCGCGCCCTCGATCTTGACCAGCTCGGCGGTGCGGATGGTCTCATCTGATGCAGAGATCGCAACCATAATCGCCACGAGGCAATCTTGAGGAGACATCGGGTGTGGCACTTGGTTGGTCATAGGGGTGTCCTGATTGAACTGTTCTGATCCCGCACGATAGGTGGGGCAGGGAATAGGTTCAACGGATTTTGGAGCGATAGATCAAAGAATGGGCAAAGGGCCACGTGTTTTCGTCTGCCGCAGTACAAAATTGCTGCGAGTGTCGCGGACTAACCCCGATTTCAACAGCCTTTGCATGATGAACGCCTCAAGATCTTCGGGTGTTTTCGAATAGACTTTCAGAATGAAGTCATGATCCCCGGTGATTGAGGCGCACTCGACAATCTGAGCCTCGGTCTCAACCAGCCGCAAAAACGAAGTGATACTGTCTTCCTGATGATCGCGCAGCGCAACATGAACATAGGCTATTGCGTTCAGGCCAACGGATTTGGCGGGCACACGAGCGGTATAGCCTGCCACAACCCCGGCAGCTTCGAGATCGCGAACCCGCCGCCAACACTGCGAGGCAGACAGGCCGGTACGATCCGCGAGCTCTTGCATAGACAGACGGCCATCGGTCTGAAGCTCTTGCAGGATGGCGATATCGGCGTTTTGAAGCATTTGCGTCACTTCATATAGATTTGTGAAGCGTTTCGGTCATATTGTATGATTTTGAAAAACATTCAAACGATTTATTTCACGATGGCTGGCTATACTCGTTTCAGGAGGAGCCTTCATGCCAAAGTCGACCAAATACGTCGCCAAGGTGGCCAATGCCAATGGTCACATCACATATACCGACGAAGAGGATGCTGTCTGGGCTGATCTTTATGCCGCTCAGCAAGAGAACGTACAGCGCTATATGGCGCGTGATTATCTTGCGGGGCTGGATCGGCTGGAGCTTCCGAAAACCCGTGTTCCATCTTGTGTGGATATTTCCGAGCGACTGCTGGACATGACGGGCTGGCGGGTACAGCCGGTGCCCGCGCTGATCGGGTTCAAGACTTTCTTTGGTATGTTGGCTAACCGGGTTTTCCCCGCCGCCTCGTTCATCCGGTCCCGCGAGGATTTCGATTATATCGAGGAACCGGACATCTTTCATGAAATTTTCGGGCATGCTCCGTTGTTGAGCGATCCGCGATTTGCTGCGTTCAGTCATGCTATCGGAATGGCTGGGGTGCGGGCCGGTGAAAAGGACTATGCTTGGCTGATCCGGCTGTATTGGTTTTCGATCGAATTTGGTCTGCGGAGGCAAGACGGCGCGATCAAGGCGTTGGGATCGGGGCTTGCCTCATCCCCGACCGAACTTGTCTACGCGGTGGAAAGCGAAATACCCGACCGGGATCCCTTTGACGTTCTGACGATCCTGCGCACGCCCTACCGGATTGATATGCACCAGATGGGCTATTTCGTGCTGGACGACCCAGAGGAACTGTTTGCTGCCGCCGATCGGGATTTGCTGGCGGATGTGCATAAGGCGCAATCACTGGGCCTGTTGCCGAATAAGTTTCCCGAAAAGGCAACAGCGGCGGAGTAAGCTGGACATGACCACATCAGAACAAACCTGCACCCTATCGGATCGGACCTGTGCCCCTTGTTCCGGCGGCATTCCAGCTTTGAACCGTGATGCGGCAAGCGCGCATCTGGCCCAGTTGACCTCCGATTGGTCGCTGGATGCGGATGCAAAAATTCTCAGCCGTCATTTCAAATTCAAAGGCTTTGCCAAGGCGACCTATCTGGCAAACCTTTGCGCCTGGCTGGCCGATCAGCAAGGGCATCATCCCGACATCAGATTTGGATGGGGATATGTGGATGTTCAGCTGACGACCCACGAAATTGACGGCCTTAGTGAGAATGACTTCATCTGGGCGGCCAAGTTGGATCAGTTAGTCGTCTGAGGCCAGTTTCCAGACAGGAAAAACAGCTTGCTTTATTGACTCATGCTGCACCGGCACAATAGGAGGGGTCGGTCGGCGGCAAACGAAAGCCGACGCTGTTTTCCCGATGGAGCTTAAAGAAAATGTCTGAACTGCGTGAAACCGCGATGTCGTCCAAGGCCTGGCCTTTTGAAGAGGCGCGCCGGTTGCTCAAACGCTATCAGAAAGGGGCTCCGGACAAGGGGTATGTGTTGTTCGAGACGGGCTATGGCCCGTCCGGCTTGCCGCATATCGGGACATTTGGCGAGGTGGCGCGGACCACCATGGTCAAGCGTGCGTTTGAGGCGCTGTCGGATATTCCGACCAAGCTGATCTGTTTCTCGGACGATTTGGACGGTATGCGCAAAGTGCCCGGCAACGTGCCGAATCCCGAAGCGCTTGAAGAGCATTTGCAGCGTCCTCTGACTTCGGTCCCTGATCCGTTCGGCGAATACCCAAGCTTTGGCGAATACAACAACGCAATGTTGCGCCGGTTCCTCGACACTTTTGGGTTCGAGTATGATTTCTATTCGGCGCGCGACTTTTATCGCTCGGGTCAGTTTGACGAGATTCTGAAGCGGGCGGTCGACAACTATGATGCCGTAATGGCCATCATGTTGAAAAGCCTGCGAGAAGAGCGGCAGCAGACCTATTCGATCTTCCTGCCGATCCACCCCGAAACAGGTCGGGTTCTGTACGTGCCGATGAAAAAGGTCTGCGCCGAGACCTATACCGTCACCTTTGATGACGACGACGGCAAGGAATGGACGCTGCCAGTCACGGGGGGCAACGTAAAGCTGCAGTGGAAGCCGGATTTCGGTGCGCGCTGGGCCGCTCTGGGCGTCGATTTTGAAATGTACGGCAAGGAACATGCCACCAACGAAAAGATCTATGACGCGATCTGCCGGGCGTTGGGTGGCCGTGCGCCAGAGCATTTCAGTTATGAGCTGTTTTTGGATGAGAACGGTCAGAAGATTTCGAAATCTTCGGGCAATGGCGTCTCGATCGACGAATGGCTGACCTATGCACCGACTGAGAGTCTTGCGTATTTTATGTATCAAAAGCCCAAGACCGCCAAGCGCATGCATTTTGATGTGATCCCCAAGGCCTATGATGAATATCATCAGCAACTGCGGGCCTATCCGGGGCAGGAGCTGAAGGCGCAGTTGAACAATCCGGTGTGGCATATCCACGGTGGGGAGGTTCCTGAATCGACGCTGATGGTGCCCTTTGCGATGTTGCTGAATCTTGCTTCGGTTTCCGGGGCCGAGGACAAAGAGGCGCTGTGGGGGTTCATCCGTCGCTATGCGCCAGAGGCCACTGCCGAGACCCATCCCGATCTGGATCAAGCAGCGGGTTTTGCGGTGCGGTATTTCAATGATTTCGTCAAGCCGACCCGCCTGCATCGGGCACCGACGGAGCAAGAGCGCGAGGCGCTGGAGGCGCTCAAAGCCGAACTTGAGGCGTATGACGGACCGATTGACGATGAGGCGTTGCAATCGGTGGTTTACTCTGTCGGGCGCGAGCGGTTTGACCCTATGCGGGGCTGGTTCACCGCGCTCTACGAGGTGTTGTTGGGCGCATCCCAGGGGCCGCGATTTGGCGGGTTTATCGCGCTTTACGGCGTGCCGGAAACCATTGCGCTGATAGACAAGGCGCTGGCTGGAGAGCTGGTCTGATTTGACCTGATCGCGTGTGGGGCTATCCTTCGATCAGGAGGTGGCCCCATGCGTCGTTTATTGCTTGCTGTATCTTTGAGTGCCGGACTGGCATCAGGAGCCTTTGCCCAAAACGCCGAGATCGAGGCGAATATCGCGGGGCAGATACAGGCATTCAAGGCGGATGATTTCGCAACCGCCTTTACCTTTGCCAGCCCCACCATCCAGCGCCTGTTCGGAACGCCCGAGAATTTCGGGGTCATGGTCCGGCGTGGCTATCCAATGGTCTGGCGACCTGCGGATGTGCGGTTTCTGGAACTTCGCGAAATTTCAGGGGCGTTGTGGCAGAAGGTGATGATCACGGATGGCGACGGGCAGGTTCACATTCTGGACTATGAGATGATCCCTCAGGAAGAGGGCTGGAAAATCAATGGCGTGCAGCTTTTGGGCAATTCGGATCCGGCGGCGTAACGCAACACCACCGTCACGGTGATATGAACGGCGGTTAATTCCTTTTCGATACTCAGACTTTTGCGTTCGGGGTGCGTGGCCCTGGGCACTGGGTTTATGCGCACGGCGACTGACCGCAGCGCGATTGGGAAAGGGATTTCTATGAATAAGGCAATCACTGACGGCATCGTATTCATGCCGCCTGTTTTCGCATCCGGTCTGAACGTGTGGTCGAGCGGCGATGGTACTCCGGGTTCGCCAACCTATGACGGATCGGGGAACGGCGTATATGTCCCGGCCGATGCGGATTTTGGCGGATGTCTGGAAATCCTGAAGGTAAACGCAACACAACAGCTGCGCTATATGGGCCAGACACCGCTGCTGCCGGGATGCTACTTGCAGATCAAAGCTCGGGTAAAAGCGATTAGCGGCCCCTTGCCCGAAGTTCGTATCGCCGCCTGGGCGGGCGGGGCAGGTGATGTTCAGGTGCCGGGCGTGGTCGAACAGGGCCCGGCAACACAGCTGTCCGGGTACGGCACCGTGCATGAAATCACTGCGATTGTGGGCGCAGGGCAACGGACGGGTGTGGATATGCCTTGGGGTGTTTCCACCCTGTACGGGCATTTCGGGCTGGATATTGAAGGCACCAACGGCGCTGTGGTCCGGATCGACGATATCGAGATTACGGATGTCACCAATGTGTTCCTGCGCGACATGATCTCTCTGGTCGATATCCGTGATTTCGGGGCGGTCGGTGATGGTGTAGCGGATGACACAGCAGCGTTTGTCGCCGCTGATCAGGCAGCGAATGGACGACGTGTCTTTGTCTCGGATGGCACCTACCTGTTGACGGAAAACACGACGATCTCGTCTGAGATTGAATTTGAGGGCATGGTCACAATGCCCGATGACAAGATGCTCTTGCTGACGAAGAACTTTAACCTGCCGGCCTATATCACGGCCTTCGGCGCCGAGGACCTGGCATTCAAAAAGGCCTTTCAGGCTTTGCTGAACAACTCGGATCATGAATCGCTGGATCTGGGCGGGCGCAAGATTTCGGTGAGTGAGTCGATTGACATGGCAGCGGCGGTTCCGAACAAACAAACAGGGTTTTCGACACGCCGGATCATCCGCAATGGCCAGTTCGATGTTCAAAGCAGTTCGGCCTGGGGCACCGAGACATTCACATCTCTGGCAACCTACAGCCCGTCGGACCCAACGCGTTTGACCAATGTTGCGAATGTTGCCAACATTCCTGTCGGCGCGCTGGTGCAGGGCAGCGGCGTTGGCCGCGAGATCTATGTCCGGTCCAAGGATGAGGGGGCGGGAGAGATCACTTTGAACGCGCCGATCTATAACGCATCCGGGACGCAGACATTTACCTTTTTGTCTTTCAAATATCTGCTTGATTTCAGCGGTTTCAGCACGTTGCGCAAGTTCGGAATGGAAGAGATCGAGTTTCAATGCAATGGCCGCTGTAGCGCAATCCGCCTTGCGCCGTCAGGCAGCACAATTGCCATAACGAACTGTTTTATCAGCCGACCTTTGGATCGCGGTATCACCTCGATCGGTACAGGGTGTCAGGGCATGTTGGTCGATAATTGTCAGTTCCTGTCTTCTGAAGAGTCCTTTGACGTCTCGGATCGCAAGTCGATTGCGTTGAACTCAACGGCCAATGACATCAAGTTGCGCCACAATCGCGCGGTTCGTTTCCTGCATTTTGCGGTGCTGGCAGGGACCAACAACATGGTCCTAGGCAACCATTTTTTCCAGGGAGACAGCATCACTCAGGGGGTGCGCTCGGCCGGTTTGGTCATGATCGGAACTTACAACAGCTCGACCATCGCCGAGAACTATGTCGATAACTGTTTTGTCGAATGGACAAATGAGCGGGATTCAGACCCTGTTTACACCGCTGGCTTCTCATTCAGCGCCATGAGCATTACCGACAATATCTTCTACTCGAACGAGGTCGCGCCCTGGTTCAGCAGCATTGTCATTCGTCCCTATGGCGCCGGGCATTTCCTGAACGGCGTCGTCGTGACGGGAAACAAATTCCGGTCCATCAACGGAGGGATCGACCGGGCCGAACGCGTGGACACGACATTCGCTGATCTGAACAACACAGCCCATTTGAACGTGACGTTTGAAAACAATACGTTCCATGGTGTCACTGCTAAAACCGCAAATCCACTGAGGGTACGGCACGCACAGAACACAGCTGCAACGGCGTGGACGGTGTCTTCTGAGGACCGGTTGCCCTTTGGTGGCAAGGCGCGCAGTTGTGACTCGGTTACCGTTCTGGGACCTTTGAAGACAGCGCTTGGGTCAACCAAATATTCGCACCCCTATGTCCTGCTGGAGCACGGGGTGGATGGATCTGATATCCAGTTACGCTGGCCTGAGGGTCTGAAGGGCGAGGTTTCAGCAATCCTGAGGATGGAGCGCTGACGGTGCGGGCGTCTGCCGGAATTAATGTAGGAACGGATTGGGCTTAGAATTCGTTCCACAAAGCCAGTTTGATGCCCGTGTTTTTGCGGGCATCATTTCTTTCCACCCCCAGAACCCAGGTAGTAGAACTGTCTTTGGTTCGGATCATGACCGAGGGGCGTGCCTTCCAATATATCGAGTGCCCAGACCTGTAGGCCGTTTCGATTTGGATTAGGGGATTGATCAACCTGTCCGATGAAAGCCCTGTTGTCAGGTCGAGCTTTCGATAGATGTCATCATGTGTTCGGTTTTCGATGGCGGCATCAATCGCGATCCAACCGCTTCCCAAGGCGCTCTGGAATCCTTTGCCGTAAGACAGCGTCACTTTGTACTGTGCCCAGGCCCGTTCATGTTTGTGATATGCACCGGCACCAAATTCAGCAGCGAACCGACCCCATTGGCCCAAATCCGCTACTGGGACACGTGCAAAGATGAGTGCATGGCCATAGAGGTCTTGGTTTTGTTCGAAATCAAAGCCGACCGTCAGGTTCTGGCTGTATCCCCATTCCGCATAGAGAGAGGTTTTATAGTCGTACCCATCCTCAGGGAGCCGAAAAGCTGTCAGTGAGGCGGCTGTGAATGCTGCATCCTTTTCTCGCAGCCATGCACCTGACCAGGCAGGAGAGGCCATCAGCAACAGGTGCAATATCAGGGCAATGCGATACATGCTTGCAGCTTCCGTCAGCATGGTTAACGGAGTGTTAGCGTTTTGTTTATTTTTCGAATTGAAATGAGCGCGCCTAGGCCAAAAGGAAACACAAGACCTTTCAGAATCCTGTGTTAGGTTTGAGACAGACAAGGGAGTTTCAAGATGCCAAAGATTTCCAAAAACGCTACTGTGCAGACCGTAATCACAACATTTGAAATGACGCCTGGCACCTGCCAGGATCTGCTTGAGGCGTTGACGGATGCCTATGCCAGCTTCATCTCAAAGCAAACTGGATTTGTTGCAGCGGGATTGCACGTGAACGACGCCCAGACCCGGATTGCCAATTATTCGCAATGGGAGCGTCGCGAGGATTTTCTGGCCATGCTGCGTACGTCAGAAATGCGTGATAGAAACCGTAAAATCAACGAGTTGTGCAAGAGTTTTGAGCCCGTCATGTACGATGTTGCGGAAACCTTCAACTGATCCTGACCTGGATCAAGGTCACGCGTCTGGTAATCGACCAGTATACTTGAGCAACCAAGGAGGCGCGTGCCATGTATCACAATATTCTTGTACCAATATCATTCGACGACGCGCGTGATATGCCGTCCGCATTGAAACTGGCGCAACTGTTGGCGGCACCCGAGTCACAGGTCACGCTGCTGCACGTGGTCGAACATATACCGGCCTATGCCAGCGCTTATATGCCGGTCGGGTATCTGGACGATGCGCGCAAGGCCGTTCAGGCCGAGTTGGATGCGCTGGCGGAAAATATTTTGGGCGCCCGCGGAGTCGTTGTCGAGGGGCATTCCGGTCGGACGATCCTTGACTGGGCCGACGTGAATAAGCCGGATCTGATCATCATCGCGTCTCATCGACCAGGTATGCAGGATTTGCTTTTGGGCTCCACCGCTACCCATGTTGTCCGCCACGCTGCATGCTCAGTGCACGTGGTGCGTTAGGTCTCTGCCAGATCACAAGCGAGCAACCAAGAAATTGGCCGGTCTGTCTTGTTTGCTTGGCCCAGGTTCGTAGAGCGTCCTGCATCGTGACAGAGTTTCACAGATATGTTTGTCCCTTAGGTATCGGCATCCCACGGATACTGGTGTATTGATCGGGAATGCAGCCAGAAAAGACCACTCCCAAGGCGCTGTTCACGGATCCGAAATCGGCCAAACGTGTTCAACGCGCTGAAGCTCTGCGCCGGCGCGCATTGTCACCGGTGCGGATTCTGCTGATGGTCCTCATGTTGCCGCTGACGACAGGCATCATTGCCCTGAGCGTTTGGTTGCGCACTTCAGAATTCGAGCGTGATGAGGCGGTTTTACATCTTGTTGCCCTTGCCGGATGTGGTGCTGCGCTCTCGGTTCTTCCTGGTCCGTTTCTGGAGGGCGAGCCGGGCTATCACCTGCAAAACGATCCCGATCAGGATGGTGTGGCCTGTGGAGTGATTGCCCCGAATGCAGAACAAAGCGCTGCCCCTCAAAAACGCGTTGGCAATGCCAAATTCGTGAGGCCTTGACAGGTGGGTAAGGACTTCGGAACAAAGAGGCAAAGCCGATGACGCGAGCAGAGTTCAACAGTTTCTGCGCGGGCCTGAAGGCCAGCTCTCATGTGGTTCAATGGGGCAACGCAGACGTGTGGAAAGTGGGGGGCAAGGTATTTGCGATCTGCGGCTGGAACGACGGTCAGGACGCCTTCACCTTCAAAGCCACTGAACTGGCCTTTGAGGTGCTGAGCGACGAACCCGGAATTCGCCCTGCGCCATATCTGGCCTCGCGCGGGATGAAATGGCTGCAGGTCTATGAGGACCGCGGGATGAGCGACACGTCGCTGCGCGAGCATATCGTGACGTCCTATGATCTGGTCGTGGCCAAGCTGACCAAGAAGATGCGGGCGGAACTGGGCGTATAGGAATGGGTCATTCCTTCCGCCACCCAGCCCATTTCACCTTTACTCACTTGCGCCAATAGTTGTTCGCTGCCGCCACAGTCTGGTAATTTGTCGCCACGACATGCGACACCATAGTCAGGCTGTCCGCATCGTTTTCGTAGATCGGCCTCAGGCGCTGACGAATCTCGTCATTGGGCTGCGTCTTCTTAACCGCCATCCGTGATAGTTTGATTGCCAGGTCAAATCCCTCCTCGGGTGTCTCGGTGATGAGCGTTGGTAGCCAGGACATGTGTTCTCTCATATATCGCGTACAATAATATCGAGCACGATATAAACTGCCTTGTGGGCGTGTGTCAATGAATTATATCGTGCACGATATAAGCGAGCGAAGGTGCTGCCGTGACAGATTCTCCGACCCAACCGAAGACCGACGAGATGTTTTGCCATGCGGTCTATACGTCATGGCATGTGATCAACCGCGCTTATAAGAGACACCTCGGCCCGCTAGGGCTGACCTATCCGCAATACATCACCCTGACTCTGCTGTGGCAGAGAGACCGGCGAAATGTCAGTGAGTTGGCCAACGCGTTGTCGATGGAAACCAGCACGCTGACCCCGCTGCTGAAACGCCTTGAGGCCGACGGGCTTGTCGACCGCACCCGTAGCAAAGAGGACGAACGCCAGGTTGTTGTTTCTCTGACCGGGGCGGGATCGGCCTTGCGGTCTGTGGCGCATGAGATCACCGCCTGCATGATCGCCGATACCGGGCTGGACGAACCTGACCTAGACCGCCTTTTGAATACGCTGGAGAAGCTGAAAGCCGGCTTGTCACAGGCCGGCAATTAGCGCAGGCCGCAAACACGGTGAACGGCGCTTTGGTAGTTCGGGTTCGGTCTGGCTGCGGCTGTGGAATCACAATATGTGAATTCAGATGTCGTGCCTTCCGCGCTGGGCAGCAACTCTGGCGTGTCAGTGGCCCAAATACAGTGAGGCGTATGGTTGAAAATGGCCACAAATCACGCCTATCAATATGAGATTTCGGGCTGCCGTGCTAGGTTGCATGCGGCGAGGCCGCTCCGGTTTCGCCTTATGGCGATTTCGCCGGACGAGGGAGGAAAATCATGTTTGCACGTATTACTCAATTCAAGATGAAGCCCGGCACGCGCGAGGCGGCCACGGCGAAAATGAACGCATTGAAATCAGAAATCATGGGCATGCCCGGCATGCACAGCTTTACCAATGTGATGAACGAGGACGGGTCGGGCTATGTGATCTCGGTCGTTGAAAGCGAGGCGACCTCGAACGCAAACGCACCCAAAGTGGCCGAGCTATGGGGCCATTTCGCCGAGTTCATGGAAAGCCCGCCAACGCCGGTTGGGTATGATGTGATTGCCCATTGGGATAAGGGGTAAGGTATCGGGCGGGATATTCCCGCCCTTTTTTTGCAAAAGAACCTGTGCCAGATCCTCGGCCAGCACCACACGGGTGCCGCGCACCCGGTGAATGGCGCTTTGGTACTCATGGGTACTGGGCAGGGTGTGGGAGGTTGTCATGGCAACAGGTTGGGATCACAATTCGTGATTTCAAACGTGGAGGAGAGGGCGCTAGGCTGTAAGTTTGAAGTGCGGGTACCTTGAATTGCGAACGTGTTGGGTGGTGCTTTCACCCATATTTGGTTGGCAATCCGAAAAAATGGGAGCGAGCAATAGACGAAATTCGCAGTGCTCGACTGATAGACTAGAGAGCGGGTGCGTAAGACTCCAATAGATTGATATCTACAGATCGCTTGCACAGGTAAAGTAGTATCCGCATAGTTCATACGCGCAGCTTGGAATCAGTATACGTCGAACTTCAAAGGAAGCATCTGATGATTGGGCTGATAACCCTGATTAAAGAATTCTGTGTCTTTAACTCTGGCGCTCTAAAAGTGCTGGTTTGCTTGAGCCCAGGTGTCGTTTGGAAATTTGTGTACCCTGAAATCTATTATTCGTCTGGGTGGTCAGGATATGCCGACTTTAGCATTTTGATTCTAATGCCGTTGATGGTAATTTTCATGATTTGGGAATTTATCAAGCACAAGCGCCAACCTGCATAAATTGGTGCAAGAACCAAGTAACTTGGTCGTGCGCGAAGGGAACGTGCGTCGGTAGTTTCAGAAAAGTTAACTTTTGCGAGACTGAAGCAATGAGAGTGAATAGGTACGCGGGCGCGATATGGAAGGTTCGCAAATAGATATCTTCTCAGCCTACCTCTTCCGCCGCTTCACATTCCCGCCCCGCTGCCCTGGTCTCCCAGCCGTTGACCGGCCCTTCGATTTCACCGCGTCTTCCGAGGCTTTCTCGACCGCCCATTGGCGCGCCATGGGGTCGTCGGCGATGGCAAGATCGACCGCTTCCAGGCGTTTGATCTCGTCCCTAATATTGGCGGCCTCTTCGAATTCCAGGTTCTCGGCAGCTTTGCGCATCTTGTCGCGCAGCCCGTCCAGATGCGCCTCGAGGTTCGCGCCGTGCATCGGTTTGTCGATGGTGGCGGTGACGCGGTTCATGTCGACGTCGCCCTTGTAGAGACCGGCCAGAACATCCTCAACGTTTTTCTTCACCGTTGCTGGGGTGATGCCGTGTTCCTCGTTATAGGCGATCTGCTTGGCGCGGCGGCGATCGGTTTCGTTCAGCGCGCGCTCCATGGAACCGGTGATCTTGTCGGCATACATGATCACCCGCCCGTCGGCGTTGCGCGCGGCGCGGCCAATGGTCTGAACCAGTGAGGTTTCCGAGCGCAGGAAGCCTTCTTTGTCGGCGTCCAGAATGGCGACCAGCCCACATTCGGGGATGTCGAGCCCCTCGCGCAGCAGGTTGATGCCGATCAGCACGTCAAACGCGCCCAGACGCAGGTCGCGCAGAATCTCGATGCGTTCCAGCGTGTCGATGTCCGAGTGCATGTAACGGACCCTGATGCCCTGTTCGTGCATGTATTCAGTCAGGTCCTCGGCCATGCGTTTGGTCAACGTTGTGACCAGCGTGCGATAGCCATCGGCGGCGACCTTGCGCACCTCGTCCAGCAGATCGTCGACCTGCATGCCGACAGGGCGGATTTCGACCTCGGGATCCAGCAGGCCTGTGGGGCGGATCACCTGTTCGGTGAAAACGCCGCCGGTCTGTTCGATCTCCCACTTGGCAGGTGTGGCCGAGACGAACACGGATTGCGGGCGCATGGCGTCCCATTCCTCGAACTTGAGGGGGCGGTTGTCCATGCAGGATGGCAGGCGGAACCCGTGTTCGGCCAGGGTGAATTTGCGCCGATAGTCGCCCCGGTACATGCCGCCGATCTGCGGTACGCTGACGTGGGATTCATCGGCGAAGACGATGGCGTTATCGGGGATGAATTCGAACAGCGTTGGGGGCGGCTCGCCCGGCGCGCGACCGGTCAGATAGCGCGAGTAGTTTTCGATTCCGTTACAGACGCCGGTGGCCTCCAACATCTCCAGATCGAAATTCGTGCGTTGTTCCAGACGTTGCGCTTCCAGCAGTTTGCCCTCTCCGACCAGTTGATCCAGTCGGATGCGGAGTTCCTTCTTGATGCCGATGATCGCCTGGTTCATCGTTGGCTTCGGCGTCACGTAGTGCGAGTTGGCGTAAACCCGCACCTGTTCCATATTCGCGGCGCGTTCACCGGTCAGCGGGTCGAACTCGGTGATGGTTTCCAATTCCTCACCGAAGAACGAGAATTTCCAAGCGCGATCTTCAAGGTGGGCGGGCCAGATTTCCAGGCTGTCACCCCGCACCCGGAACGAGCCCCGTTGGAATGCCTGATCATTTCGGCGGTACTGCTGGGCGACCAGATCGGCCATGATCTGGCGCTGGTTGTATTCACCGCCGACCTTCAGGTCCTGCGTCATCGCCCCATAGGTTTCGACCGAGCCGATACCGTAGATGCACGACACTGAGGCGACGATGATTACGTCATCGCGTTCCAACAGCGCCCGCGTGGCCGAGTGGCGCATCCGGTCGATCTGTTCGTTGATCTGGGATTCTTTCTCGATATAGGTGTCGCTGCGCGCGACATAGGCCTCGGGTTGGTAGTAGTCGTAGTAAGACACGAAATACTCGACCGAGTTTTCCGGGAAGAAACCTTTGAACTCACCATAGAGCTGCGCCGCCAGCGTCTTGTTGGGCGCAAGGATGATGGCGGGTCGCTGGGTTTCTTCGATCACTTTGGCCATTGTGAAGGTCTTGCCCGTCCCGGTCGCGCCCAGCAGGACCTGTTCTCTTTCGCCGTCGAAGATACCGTTGGTCAGCTCTTTGATCGCGGTGGGCTGGTCGCCTGCCGGTGAGAACTCGGTATGCATGACGAATTCTTTACCGCCTTCCAGTTTCAGGCGGGCGCGGACGTCATCAGCAGTCAGCTGAGTCTTGTCGGAATGGGCGTAAGGCATGGGCAGGCTCCGGGTCAGGCCCCTACATTTGTTCTTATTTTGTCCAACTGCAAGACCTGATCCGATCTAGAAACGGCAGTTTCAGTAATACGCAAACCGATGATCCGGTATTTGATCCGAACGCACCTTTTCTTCAAGCGCTTTCAGGTTGTCACCCAGGACACGCCCCATCATCGCTTTCAGCACAGTCTGCCCCATCAGCCATCCCAATGGACCAAACTTCATTTGATAATCCATGCTCCAGACTACTCTGGATTGGTTGTTGGCAAGGGGTTCAACGGCGATTGCTGCATGTGCTTGGGTCAGAGGCATTGCAGACATCTCAGACAAGCGGACACGGTAGCCCCGGTTGATTTGCCAATCCGTGACTTCTTCGACCAGAGACGTCCCATTTTCAAAATGGCATCGTCGTTTCGATCCCACCCCATCCGCACCTTGTGTTAGCGCATCTACTGATGTCACCTGCGGGGCGAAATCGTCGATATGCATGAACCGGCTCAAAATGGCCCAGATATCTTCGGGTCGGGTATCAATGTCGAGGCTGCGTTCGTGGTGGATCATCTTGCTGTCCTTGTTGTGGCGTTTGAATGATTATACCATTCCCCTAATGACAGTTTTCGTCATCAGAACATCCTTGTCCTCCGCGACATTTGCCACCTTGTCCCAGGCCTCGCTCTGACGCATAAACAACTTCAGCCAAGTGAGTACGGAGAGGCGACATGCGCGCACGGATCTACCAGCCTTCGCGGAATGCGATGACATCGGGTACGGCCAAGACCCGGCATTGGGTGTTGGAATATGCCCCAGCATCCACGCGCGAGGTTGATCCGTTGATGGGCTGGACGTCTTCCAGTGACACCCAGACCCAGGTGCGTCTGAATTTCGACACCAAGGAAGAGGCGCTGGATTACGCCAAGGACAACGGTATCGACGCACAGGTCAGTGAACCGCATAAACGCAAGCCGAACCTGCGCGCGCGCGGTTATGGCGAGAATTTTGCCACCGATCGGCGCGCACCCTGGACGCATTAAATGATCGACATTCGCGAGGCTGACCCAACCTCCGACGCATTGCGCCCGGTGGTCGAGGCGCATTTTGCCCATAGCGAAACCGCCGGGCCAGCCGAGAGCAATCACACGATGGATGCCAGTGCCTTGGCCGGGCCCGGAATGCGGTTCTGGGCTTTGTATGAGGGTAACAAGGTGCTGGGCTGCGGCGCGCTCAAGGCGCTGCCGGATGGGACCGCCGAAGTCAAATCCGTGCATATCCTTGCAACCGCACGTGGCCGCGGTCTGGCGCGAGTGATGATGACCCATCTTGCTGATCACGCACGGGTCGAAGGGACCTCGGCGCTGGTTCTTGAGACGGGCGCCGATCATCTGTCCTACTACGACGCCGCGCGCAGGCTGTATGAAGCGCTGGGCTATTCCTATTGCGGCCCGATCTACGGCTATGAGGCCGACCCCAACAGCGCCTTCATGCGATTGGATCTAAAGCCCGCAGAATAGGCCGGTTGTTAGGCACTACCTTCGTTCAGCAATGCCACGACCTGTTGCGTTTCGGGCCTTTGCCGCGTTGCGCCAGGTATGTGGACGAACAGAAAGCGGCCCGTTGGGCAGGTGTATTCGCTTGCAGACTTAAGAGCGCGGCTTGCCAGGGCATCCTCAAGCAAACATAGATGCCCCATCAGAATACCCGCACCTGCCTTCGCTTCCTCCACGGCCAGGCTGTACAGAGAGAACTGCGGCCCGGTCTGCGCATCCTGCAGTTCAATTCCCGTGTTCTGTGACCAGATTGTCCAATCGTCATTCCAGGTCTGGTCATGCAGAAGGACGGTGTCGACAAAGTGGTTCATATGTTCAATCAGGCTAGGCGCGCCGACCGGAGAGATGAGATCGGGGCAAATGCAAATCTGCTCGGGCTCAGCATTGGGTTCGCCAATGAATATGGCCAGATCGAACAATTCCCGATCAAGACTGGGTGGGTTTTCCATCGCGGTCACCGAAAAATTGATATGCGGAAACTGCGCCCTGACCCGGCTTAGCCGTTTCGGCAGCCAAAGCTGCGCAACAGATGGCAAGGCGGCGATATGAAAATCGGCGTTGGGTTTAAGGTTGCGGAGGGCACGCGTCGCCTCGGCCAACCCGTCGAAGGCCGCAGAGAATTCAGCCACCAGCGAAGCCCCGGCCTTGGTCAGTTCCACCCCCTGCGCGTTGCGCCGAAACAACGCGGTACCTGCCCAGCCCTCCAATGTCTTGATGTGCTGCGAAATCGCTCCGGGCGTGACGCTCAATTCCTCAGCGGCGGCGACAAAGCTGACATGACGTGCGGCAGCTTCAAAGGCGCGCATTGCATTCAGCGGGGGCCCTTTCGGGCGTTTGGGCATGACACTCATTTCAAGCCTTAGTTTTTCTACGCCAAGAAATAGCAAATCTGCTTTGCGCTGTCACGGAATGGCTGCCACCATGCTGCAAAACGGAGGACGTCCAATGACGCTTGCACAACGAGATTGGGTGCCGAGCACCAGTGAAACCCTGATTCAGGACATAGCGGCCACGACGGCGTCCGCAACGTCTGCCGATCTGCTGGCCCGTATCGAGCAGCTGGCCGAGCAGAACCGAGTGATCCATGAGGAAGAGTGCTTTAACCTCAACCCTGCGACCAATGTGATGAACCCGAAAGCCGAAGCGCTATTATCCTCTGGCATAGGGTCGCGCCCCTCTTTGGGGTATCCCGGCGACAAATACGAAATGGGACTGGAAGCGATCGAGGAAATCGAAGTGATCGCGGCCCAGCTTTGCGCGGATGTGTTCGATGCCAAATTCGCCGAGGTTCGTGTGCCTTCTGGTGCGATTGCCAACCTCTATGGCTTTATGGCCACATGCAAACCGGGCGACACAATCATTGCGCCGCCCGCATCCATTGGCGGGCATGTGACTCATCATGTCGATGGCTGCGCCGGCTTATACGGCTTGCGCACCATAGAGGCCCCGGTGAATGCCGATGGCTATACCGTTGATCTGGACCAACTGCGGGCGCTGGCACGAGCCGAGCGGCCCAAGCTGATTACGATTGGTGGCAGCCTGAACCTGTTCGAGCATCCCGTGTCCGAAGTGCGGTCCATCGCCGATGAGGTCGGGGCCAAGGTCATGTTCGATGCGGCCCATCAATGCGGCATTATTGCCGGGCGCGCCTGGTCCAACCCGCTGGCCGAGGGCGCGCATTTCATGACGATGAGCACCTATAAAAGTCTTGGTGGCCCTGCAGGTGGGCTGATCGTTTCGAATGATTCAAAAATTGTCAAAGCGCTGGACGCTATCGCCTTTCCCGGCATGACGGCCAATTTCGATGCGGCGAAAACTGCCGCGCTTGCGGTCACGATGCTGGACTGGAAAGACTTTGGCGCGGCCTATGCGAAAGAGATGATCGCTATGGCGCAGGCATTGGCTGCGGCTTTGGATGCACAAAATGTGCCTGTGTTCGCTGGGGCCGAGGGCTTTACCAACTCTCACCAGTTTGCCGTTCTGGCCGAGCCATTCGGGGGCGGGCAAGCGGCCTCAAAAACCTTACGCCAAAGTGGGTTCCTTGCCTGTGGCATCGGTCTGCCTGTGGCGGTGGTTGAAGGTGATATGAACGGTCTGCGGATTGGCACGCCCGAGCTTGTCCGCTGGGGGATGACCGCAGGCGATGCGGATCGTCTGGCGGGGTTGATCAAACAAGGTCTGCAAGGCGCGCCGATTGCCTCCGAGGTTTCAGCCTGGAGACGCGCGTTCAACACGCTCTGCTTTGTCCATTAGATCACCGTTTCCGAAAGCAACCGGCGCGCACGGTGTTTTGTGATCGTTCAATCCCGGCCTTCACAAATGAATGGCCGGGATCTGTTCCGGTTGATCCAGGCTTAGTTTCCCAGAATTCCAGGCAGGCGCAGCCCGTGTTCACGAGCGCAATCCTTGGCCAGGTCATAACCCGCATCGGCGTGACGCCACACGCCCGAGGCAGGGTCGTTCCACAAAACGCGCTCCAGGCGTTTGGCAGCATCATCGGTGCCGTCGGCGCAGATCACCACACCCGCATGCTGGGAAAAGCCCATGCCAACGCCGCCGCCATGGTGCAGCGAGACCCATGTCGCCCCCGAGGCGGTGTTGACCAGTGCATTTAGCAGAGGCCAGTCCGAGACCGCGTCAGACCCGTCCTTCATCGCTTCGGTCTCGCGGTTGGGCGAGGCGACTGAACCGGAATCCAGATGGTCACGACCAATGACCACCGGCGCGCTTAGCTCGCCCGTTCTAACCATCTCGTTAAACGCCAGACCCAGGCGATGTCGGTCACCCAGACCAACCCAGCAGATACGCGCAGGAAGGCCTTGGAATGCGATCCGTTCACGCGCCATATCCAGCCAGTTGTGCAGATGCGTGTTATCGGGCAGCAGTTCTTTGACCTTTTGATCGGTCTTGTAGATGTCCTCGGGGTCCCCCGACAGGGCCGCCCAGCGGAACGGGCCAATGCCACGGCAGAATAGCGGACGGATATAGGCAGGCACAAAGCCCGGGAAGGCGAAGGCGTCTTCCAGACCTTCCTCAAGCGCCATTTGCCGGATGTTGTTGCCGTAATCTACGGTTGGAACACCGTCATTGTGAAAGGCGACCATCGCCGCGACCTGTACTTTCATCGAGGCGCGGGCTGCCTTTTCGACCTCTTTCGGGGCGGTTTCAGCCTTGGCGCGCCACTCGGCCACGGTCCAGCCCTGCGGCAGGTATCCGTTGATCGGGTCATGCGCGCTAGTCTGATCGGTGACGATGTCGGGCTTGACGCCGCGCTTGTGTATTTCGGGGAAGATATCGGCGGCGTTTCCGATCAGCGCCACGGATTTGGCTTCGCCCGCTTTGGTCCAACGCTCGATCATGTCCAGCGCCTCGTCCAGGCTGTGGGTTTTCTCGTCGACATAGCGCGTGCGCAGTCGGAAATCGGCGGATTTCTCGTCGCACTCCACGGCCAGACAGCAGGCACCCGCCATCACAGCAGCCAGTGGCTGAGCACCGCCCATACCACCCAGACCCCCGGTCAGGATCCAACGGCCTTTCAGACTGCCACCATAGTGCTGGCGTCCTGCTTCCATGAAGGTCTCATAGGTGCCTTGGACGATGCCCTGCGACCCGATGTAAATCCAGGAACCCGCAGTCATCTGGCCATACATCGCCAGACCTTTCTTATCCAACTCATTGAAGTGATCCCAATTCGCCCAATGCGGCACCAGGTTCGAGTTGGCAATCAGCACGCGCGGTGCGTCCTTGTGGGTTTTGACGATGGCGACGGGCTTTCCCGACTGCACGACCAGGGTTTCGTCCGCTTCCAGGTCTTTCAGGCTGTCGACGATCAGGTCGAAATCCTTCCAGGTTCGCGCGGCCCGGCCAATGCCGCCATATACTACCAACTCGTGCGGGTTTTCTGCCACGTCAGGATGCAGGTTGTTCATCAGCATCCGCAGTGGTGCTTCGGTCAACCAGCTTTTGGCATTCAGTTCGGTCCCGGTTGGCGGATAGATGTCCCGGCTGTTCTTACGAGGATCGCTCATCGATCATTCCCTTCAGATTGGATAGAGCCCGACAGGGCAAGGGCATTGAAGTTTTCAATCATGTGTTTCGGCTGCGGTCGCGCGCCATCATGGCAAAGACCGCCATCAGTTAAGGCCCGGCAAAGAGGCGTTCAGCGCGTTCAGCAACGCGCCCGACGCGACTAATTCCTTTGCCGCTTTCAGGTCGGGCGCCATATAGCGATCCTCTTGCAGGCTCGAAACATCCTCGCGCAGCCGTGCGATGGCCTGTTGCAGCAACGGGCTCGTCTGGAGGGGCGCACGGAATTCGATGCCACGCGCGGCGCAGAGCAGCTCGACCCCAAGGATGTGGTTGAGATTTTCGACCATGCGGGCCAGCCGCCGCGCACCATGTGCTGCCATCGAGACGTGATCTTCCTGATTGGCGGAGGTGGGTGTTGAATCGGTGACACAAGGGTTGGCCAGATGCTTGTTCTCGCTCATCAAAGCGGCTGTCGTCACCTCTGCAATCATCAGGCCGGAATTCAATCCGGGTTCAGGTGTCAGGAAGGGCGGAAGATCGAAGCTGAGCGTTGGATCGACCATCAGAGCAATACGCCGTTGACTGATCGCGCCAATCTCGGACAATGCCAGCGCAATCATGTCAGCAGCGAACCCAACGGGTTCCGCGTGAAAATTACCACCGGACACGATCATATCCGCTTCGGTCAGCACAAGTGGATTGTCTGTTGCAGCATTCGCTTCGATCAAAAGGGTTTGTGCGGCCTGTCGCAGGACATCCATCGCCGCACCAGTCACCTGCGGCTGACAGCGGATGCAATAGGGATCCTGAACACGTGTATCATCATCCCGGTGACTTTCTCGAATTTCGGATTGCGCCAGTATCTCACGCATCGAACCTGCCGCTTCGATCTGGCCACGATGTCCTCGCAACGCATGGATTTCGGGCTGCAGCGGAGCGGTTGATCCCATGATGGCATCGGTGGACATGGCCGAGATGACCAGCGCATTGCGCACAGCACGCCAGACTTCGAACAGACCGGCAAGCGCATAGGCCGTTGAAAACTGTGTGCCATTGATAAAGGCCAAACCTTCCTTGGGGCCAAGCTCGATCGGGGACAGGCCAGCCTTTGCAAGCGCCTCGGCACCCGGAAGAATTTCGCCTTTATATTCCGCCTCTCCCTCACCGATCACCACTGCGGTCATATGTGAAAGAGGTGCCAGATCGCCTGACGCGCCAACCGATCCTTGATTTGGAACAACAGGGGTGACGCCTTTTTCCAGCATGCCTTGCATAAGTTCGACCAGTTGCCAGCGGACGCCAGATGCGCCACGGCCAAAACTCAATAGCTTAAGAGACATCATAAGCCGAACCATCCGGCGGGGCATCGCGTTTCCTACGCCGCAGCAATGGCTGAGGATCAGGTTTCGCTGCAAAGTGGCGGTGTCTTCAGATTTGATCTTGAGGCTGGCCAATTTGCCAAAACCCGTGTTGACGCCATAAACCGGTACATCACCCGCAGCGGCGATAGCGATCCGTTTCGCGGCCGCCTCGACCGCAGGACGACACGTCGGATCAAGTATGACCGAGGCTTCATCCCAATAGATGGTTTCAAGCTGAGGCAGAGTAGCCTGCCCGGGCGCCAGAGTGAGAGTTGTCACGCTTGACCTCCAAAGATGCGTTTGTGAAGCGGGTTGAACCCGATACGATAAGAAAGCTCGGCCGGACGGCCCACATTCCAGACCGCCAGATCGGCCCGCTGACCCGCGGCGATCATACCGCGATCACTCAAACCAAGGGCACGCGCTGCGTTACAGGTTACGCCCGCAAGTGTTTCCTCTGGCGTCATGCGGAACAGGGTGCAGCCCATATTCATGGTCAGAAGAAGAGATGTCAGGGGGGATGATCCCGGATTGCAATCGGTTGCCAGTGCCATTGGGACATCGTGTTTGCGCAGAAACTCAATCGGAGGCTGACGCGTTTCGCGCAGAGTATAGAACGCACCGGGCAGGATTACGCCCGCTGTTCCCGCCTGGGCCATGGTGATCACGCCGTCTTCGTCAAGATACTCGATATGATCCGCAGACAATGCGCCATAGGAGGCGGCAAGCTGCGCCCCGCCCAGATTAGAAAGCTGCTCGGCATGCAGTTTAAGCGGAAGGCCAAGCGCAGCGGCGGCGTCAAAGACACGGGCGATCTGTTTGGGCTGAAAGGCGATCCCTTCGCAGAATCCGTCAACCGCATCGACCAGCCCTTCTATATGGGCGGCCCGCAAGGTCGGAATGACGACCTCGTCGATATAGGCGTCATCGCGCCCCTTGTACTCTGGCGGAGTCGCGTGGGCGCCCAGATATGTGGTTTGAACAGAAACCGGGCGACGTTTTCCAATTTCGCGCGCGGCGCGCAGCATGTTCAGCTCTGTCTGTTGTTCTAGCCCATAGCCGGACTTGATTTCGATAGTGGTCATGCCCTCTTGGATCATCGCGTCGACGCGGGGCAATGCACTTTCTATCAGCTCTTCCAGGCTGGCGGCCCGTGTCGCTTGAACGGTTGCGTTAATACCGCCTCCGGCGCGCGCAACCTGTTCATAGCTTGCACCATTCAGGCGCATTTCAAACTCTTGGGCGCGGTCGCCGCCAAATACAACATGGGTGTGGCAGTCGATCAAACCGGGCGTCACAAGGCGTCCGTTCAGATCCTCGGCCTCAAGCTCGGTATATTCATCGGGCAGATCGCGTCTGGGTCCGACCCATTCGATAAACTCACCTGATATTACGATGATGCCATCCTCGATTAGCCCATAAGGGCCCTGCTGGCTGGCTTGTGTTGCAATTTTTGCGCCACGAAGGGTTGTTTTACCAGTCATGAGAATCTGATCCCAAGTTGCAATGCTTCTGAAATAGGTATACTGATTACTGCATAATGTGTACACAAAATAATGAAAGGCATCGCGCCGAAGCCGCCTTCTTGGAGTCAAATTAGGTAGAGGTCTTAGGTGCGGGGCAGAGTTACATGCTTCATTGCAGATGTCTTATGTGTATGTATAAGCCAATTAAGGCCGGTTTTTGAGTTGGGGAGTTTTATGGCAAGACCTCAGGGGAACATGAGCTTTCGGGACATCAAGCAGGTGGTTTTGGATCGAATCCAAACCGGTATCTGGAGCCCGGATTCCATTTTGCCAAGCGAGATGGATTTGGCCGCTGAATTCTCAAGTACACGAACAACGGTCAACCGGGCGTTGAGAGAGCTTGCCGAAGAAGGATACCTGGAAAGAAAACGCAAGGCCGGCACGCGGGTTCTGAATTCTCCCATCAGAAAGGCGCAATTTGCGATCCCTTTGGTGCGTGACGAGATAACGGCCACCGGTGCGGCCTATCGGTACTCTTTGGTGGACCGAGAGGTGCAACCCGCACCGTCCTGGCTGGCATCACGCCTCGACCTGAAAAAAGAGCAGGACGTCTTGCACCTGCGATGTATGCATTATGCCGACAACGTAGCGTTTCAGCTTGAGGTGCGATGGATAGTTGCCGACGTTGTACCTGAAGTGTTGGAGGAAAGTTTCGAACAATCGGGGCCGAATGACTGGTTGGTTAACAGGGTGCCATTCAGCAATCTGGAGCTTAGTTTCATGGCGACCAAGGCTGATGGTGAAATCTCCAAGTTCCTGGACACGCCACCTGGCGACCCGATCTTTACCGCCGAACGCATTACCTGGCTGCGTCGCGCGCCGGTGACATATGCCAAGCTTTACTTTGCGCCGGGATACCGGATGACGACGCATCTCTGATCTGACCGGAGTCCAGCTTTTGGGGCGGTAAAAAATGTCGGTCTTCGTCGGTCTGCCGAATTATGGGCTGACAGAACATCAAACAAAGGGTACGCGATGGCTGTTCAGAATCTAATGACGTTTAAGGCGGGTTTAACGCCGATTTTGCTGAATGTCCCACATGCCGGAACCTTGCTGCCTCCGGAGGTTGAACGCCGTTTGCGACCCGCCGCGCTGGAGCTGAAGGATACGGATTGGCACATGGACAAGCTGGCGCTGCCTTGTGCCGAATTGGGTGTGGGTGTCATGGCGGCGCAGTATTCGCGCTATGTGGTGGACCTGAACCGTTCAGCTGATGACGCGCCGCTTTATTCCGGTCCGACAACCGGCCTGATATCGCAAATCGATTTTGACGGTCAGCCGCTTTATCTGGAAGGGCAAGAGCCAGATGGGCAGGAGACACAGGCGCGCATCCAATCCTATTGGGCACCGTATCATCAGGCGCTCAAGGCTGAGATTCTGCGGATCAGGGCGCAGTTTGGCACCTGCATTCTGTTGGATCTGCATTCCATCCGTTCCGAAGTGCCAAGGCTGTTTGATGGGGTGCTGCCGGATTTGAATCTGGGCACAAATAGCGGGGCCAGCACAGCCGCGCGCTTTGAGGCCTGCGCCGAAAGATCGCTGGGGTCCGGCCAATACAGCTTTGTCAAAAACGGCCGCTTTAAGGGAGGCTATATTACCCGGCACTATGGCCAACCCGACCAGAACATTCATGCGCTGCAACTCGAAATTGCACAGTCCACCTATATGATCGAGCACGCCCCTTGGGACCTTGTGCCCCCTAAGGCAGAGGTACTTGGCGCCGCGATCAAGAACCTTGTTACCGCGTTGTTGGATGAAGTTAACACCACCCGTGGATGACCCAAACAGACTCGCCGATACGGCATCCAAGTAAAGGAAAGTGGATGACAACTGGATTTCATTTCAAACAGGCACTGACGGACCAGGGCTGGCTTAGCAATATCTCCGTAACCGTCACGGAATCTGGTGAGTTCGGAGCACTGGTCGCGGACGACAATCCCAACGCCTATCCGGTGATTGAAAGCCCGGTTGTGCCGGGCATGCCCAACCTGCACAGTCATTCCTTTCAATACGCGATGGCGGGGTTAACAGAAGTGCGCCGGAATCCGGTCGACAGCTTCTGGTCCTGGCGCGAAATGATGTATTATTTCGCTCATAACGTATCGCCCGAGGACCTGCAGGCAATCACTGCCAAGCTGTATATGGAATTGCTCAAAGGCGGCTATACCGAGATTGTCGAGTTTCATTATCTGCACAACGAAGAGGATGGAGCGCACTACGCCCAACCTGAGGAGCTGTCTTCTGCTATTGTCTCTGCTGCAGATCGAACGAGCCTCAGCCTGACGCATCTTCCGGTGTTTTATGCACACGCAAATTTCGGCGGCGTGTCTCCGCAAGATGCTCAGAGGCGATTCACCAATTCACGTGATCAATACGCTTTGCTGATCGAAACCCTGAAGCAGCAGCATGAAAAGCTTAACCTCGGAATCGCGCCGCATTCCCTGCGCGCCGTAACCGAGGATGAAATGTCATGGCTTATGGAGCTTCGGCAAGACCAGTTGCCGGGGTGTCCAGTTCACATCCATGTGGCCGAACAGACCAAAGAGGTGGAAGACAGTATCGCCCATAGTGGCAAACGCTCTGTTTCGGCGCTGATGGACCAGGTCCAGATTGACGCCGCGTGGTGCCTGATCCATGCCACCCATCTGGATGACGCCGAGGTTGCGGCCATTGCCGCTTCGGGCGCGACCGTGGGTCTGTGCCCGCTGACGGAATCAAATCTTGGAGACGGGATTTTCCGGGCGGTCGATTTCGTGGCAGCAAATGGCCATTTTGGTATCGGCTCGGACAGCAACATCTGTACCCAGGCAGTTCAGGAGCTGCGCACACTGGAATATAGTCAGCGCCTGCTGCACCGGCAGCGCAATGTTATGTGCTCCAAGGACATGCCCAATGTCGGCGGTTATCTCTGGCAAGCCGCCGCCCAAGGTGGAGCGCGTGCAGCCGGGCGCAATATCGGCCGTATCGCAGAAGGGTGCCGTGCTGATTTTGTAGAATTGTCTTACGATAGGAATGGTCTGATGGCGGCGGTGTCGCCCGGAGCCGTGCTGGATTTCCACATGTTCTCGGGTCAGCAGGCAGAAATCATTGCCGTCTATGTTGCTGGTCAAAAGGTCATTCAAGATGGTCAGCACCCCGATCACGAGACCATCGACGCCGGATATATTTCCACCATGCGTCGGTTGGCGCAAAAACTATGATGAAGGGTGAATAGAACCAACGGAACTCATTACTGCGCGAGCTTAAGAACCTTGGGGCACTTGGTGCTGGTCAGGCTGAAAACATTGTCCGAGATCGCCAAGGAATTTTCTGTCACCCAGCCCATCGGCATCGAACATTCCAGTTGGTACACGCCTTCTGAACCTTGTCACATCAATGGCGCGCGTGATGCTGGCGGATCTGAGCGAAACGGAACTGGATCACCGTACCCCCATGACGGGTCTGGGCATGTGTGCGGTGCTATTAACAATTCCGGCCACCGCAATCAGCTGGGATCTGCAGAAGATCTGATCAAACAGGTTTGCCACTGCGCGGCGCAATATCAAATTGCAGTGATGCAGGTGGCGGCATCCCAGTTTGCCGATGTATTCCGTCATCGTGACAGGCTGCATATGCGGCCTGAATTAGTCTGGTAAGTTCGACTCGGTTAGGGCCTTTTGAGGCATGGCTTCGAGGTGCAGTTCACCCAGCAATCAAGGTACCTGTATAAGCTTGCTCCGGTCAGAGATAATGCTGAAATCAGAGAGGTTTTTTGCCCCAAAACCTCATCTCTCCATCAAGTTGACAAGGCGAGGGATTTGGCTGATACAGCCAGAATATGAGCGGGCCGTTAGCTCAGCTGGATTAGAGCAGGGAACTTCTAATTCTCAGGTCGGGGGTTCGAGTCCTCCACGGCTCGCCAAATGCACAATTCCTAATTGAGTATACATCCGCCACCCTCAGATTACGACGTTGGCAAAGCTCTCGACTGTGACGATCGGACGTGGTTGTCCCGCCAGGCTTTCTGCATCGGTCAGACGCTGCGCCAATGGGTCGGCATCGCTAAGGGGGCCAAAGTTCAGCCCGGTTAATTTTTCCAAATCCCGGACGCGGATCTGGAATGTCTTATAGGCACCAAACTCAAATCCACCGACAGATTCCACGCTCCCCTGGTTCGAGAGCATCTGTTGGATGACCTCAACCTGGCTGAGTACATAGGCGGTGGAATGAAGGCGAAGAATGCCTTCGCTGCCATCCTCTTCGGCCAGCATGGTCACAAGCTTGAAGAACTTCAGGGGTACCGGCGATCCGGTATCTTTCAACATCGGCTCGTCACCGGTCAGGATTGGTCCGGTGAACACACAGGCCTTGAATCCATGTGTGCGCACATTTGTCATGATAAAGTTCTCAAGACCCAACCATTGCGCGTGGCTCCGGTTAAAGGCCCGGTGCTGCGGGGCAGCAGCGGTATAGTGAAAGCTGTCATCATTGGCCTGTTTGGCCTGTGCATCATCGACACCCCAATTTGTCGCCGCACGGCGAACCAGGTGGCCCCGGTCAATATCTGCGTGATCATAATCCTCTTTGCCGAGTTGGACATTTGCTGGGATGCGCAGGTCAGCGAACCACTTGTCGCTACCTCGTTTTTGCGGTCGGGTCTTGGCACCATCGATATTTAGCGCGGCAATGATCGGTGTTTTGAAAGTCGCAGAATAGAGAATGCCGAAATTCTGATAGCGCAATTCGTTGGGGCGTTCCGGGGTCGCATCCGACGGAGTGGCAAGTCCAAACGCATTCGGTACCACCGGCAGAGGCACCTCTGCCACTTGAAGGAAGTCCGGGTTGTACCCGTCGCGCGGTTCAAAATGGTCTGCGTCATGGTTTCCGTCAGGTCGTTCTGGCCGGACGATTTCAGTTCCGGGGATCGAGGTCGGCACCGCCCCGTCCAACAATGCGTTGACCGTGCTGATCCTGACCGCCGAGTTTCCGACGCCGAAGGTACCTGCATAATGCAGACCAACCGCTTTGCCGCTGTCCAACGAGATCACAGGCGAGCCCGAGTTGCCGCCCAAAGTCGTGCAGTCATGGCGCAGGATCGTCACGCCGCCATCTTCGATGAGAAATCCGGGCGAAAAGCGTTTCACGTCATACAGGTCGTTGAAATAGTTGGACATCTGCGTGGGGTCATTGCGCAGGGAATCCTTGGCGGGATACCCGATCACCGCGACGCATTCGCCGTGCTGGGCATCCGTATCGGCGCGCGGGATCGGCGTAGGCGTGAAATTGGCCGTATCTGCGGGCAGGTCGATCTTTCCAAGCGCGATATCTGCGGCCGCATCTTCGGCGATATAGGTGAACTTGCGAATGTCGAAAAGCCGGTCGGGGTCGGGTGTCGAGCCGACCTCTTCCAGGAAATCTATCCGGGCGCCATAGCGGGCATTGCCGGGGGCAAACATGAAGACACCATCGCCCAGGAAACTGCGCCGCGCGACCAGCTTGGCAACATGGCGATTGGTGATGATCAGCAGATGGTCGTCCTTCTTTTCGATCACCCAGCCAGTGCCACCCCAGCTAAAGTCATGATTGATAAACTCGATCCGCCCGACCGAGGCGATATTGTCTTCGGCCTTGCCGATACGAATGTCGATATCCGGCGGAAAGTCGGATGACAGCGATTGTTTGCCTTCAACCTTTCCGCCACGCACAATCAGGGGAGGGCGTCCCACGGCGCGCACGATGGCTTCAAGTTGCGAGGGCGTGGAGCCAAAGCTCTCTAGCTTGTTCAGCTGCGCGCCCATCAGTTCACGGGCACGATCCGGCGTCAGGCCCATTTCGCCAAGAATGCCGGGACTGGCATCCAGAACCTCGCGCGCCTTGTCGATCGCGCCGGCATTTCCAAGGCCTTCCAGCCGGTTGAAGGTTTCCTTTTCGAAATCGCTCATGACATTGGTTCCTCAGCTAATATGAAGTTTTCTAAGTCAATCGGTCTGACCTTTGGGATCGAGGTAATCTGGCCGCATCCCGGTTTCGACAAGCATGGCCAGCGCCGGGTGAAACACCACCGGCGCCCGGCTTTTGGTCAGCCGACCCAGGATGGCCTCGGGTCCTGACCCCTGGGTAAGCCCTTTGGCAACACTCGCCAGACGGCGTTGCAGGGTCTGAGTGGATTTCTTGCGCCCTTCGTTCAATGGGTCCGCCCAAAAGCTAAGAACACGGTCTGCCAGGCCATGACTGCCACGTTCCAAAAGCTCGAGGGTTCGGCTGGACGTCAGGTCGCTCCATTTCCGAGAGGAATTCCATTCCGGAGGCGGGGGCGACGGGAAGGCCCAATAGCCGCCGATGACCTGCTGCCAACGTCTGGCCGCACGCGCAAGCGTTGGGAGATCGGGAATCGGGTGGTAAAAGCTGTATCCTTCGGCCCAGTCCGAGGTCAGGCCCATGGCGCGCAGCAATGACAGCACGTCGGTGGGCCGGTCGGACATCTGGGCCATTGCGTCATCGATCCCCTGCAGGCCCGGGGCAAAGATGTCAGCCGCCTCATACAGGCCGGTGGCAAGGTTGGACAAATCGCTCAGAACACGACCCCGGCCGCTCACCTGAAACTCGTCGACAAGTGCCAGCATCCGGTCGAAATAGGGGTTCAACGGGGCCAGGGCGAGCCCGTAATCATCCGTCGGTAAGTCTGGGTTGGGCATGTCTGGTTCCGAATACTCCAACCCGAATTCCTGACGGATACCCCCCGCGAAGCGCAGTCTTTCATAGGTTAGTTCACGCGGGCCGTGATCCAGATAGGGGGCGATCAGGCCCAGAACCTCATGATCCCCCTCAAAGCTCATGCCCATTGCGATAAGCGCGAATTCCAGCGCTGCGGACTGCATTCCAATCCGGGATGATCGGTTCACAACGCGTAACGCGACTTCGTGGAATTCCTTGTCGTGCAGGTTCTCGATCAACTGTCTGAACCGGAACTCCCCCAATACCTCCAGCAGGATGCGGCCTTCCAGCTCGGGCCGCTCGTGCATTTGCCTTAGCACTGTGTCTTCGGGCAGAAGGTTGAACAGATCACGTGCCATGGACCAATGACCGCTTTGCCAGTTGTGGCACAGGATCAGGATACCAACCTCGCTTGCCGGATCATAGGCGCCCCGCAGCCCCTCGCGGATGATATGGGTCGCTTCGCGACGCTGGCCCTGTTCCAACATCGCGCGCAGGTCATTGACAGCGCGCTCATCCGGTGAGGCGACATATCCGCGGCTTTTGATAATCTGCGCCCGTGCAGTGGCCGCTTTTGGGGAAATTTGTACCAGTTTCGATGGGGGCAGATCGGAACCGCTGTCCAGCCCGGCTGCGCTGTATTCCCGCTGCTCGGTCTTTTGCACCGGGGCCGAACGCTGGCCGCGTGCCTGACGGATCAGGTCCTGCGCGTCGATTGGCAGCTCGGTCAGAAGATGTTCGGGGAAGCGTTCGGCCAATGAGGGGTCGATGCTTGGCGCGGCTTCTCCGACGCGCATAAGCTGAAGCGAATGGTACAGGAACAGCAGCGGATCGCGGTCGGCGTAATACGCACAGGCCGCGCGGTTGACCTGCGCGGTTTCGATGGGGCTTTGGCTGTAGGTCGGTTCCAACAGGTCCCGCCGCATATCGGCCTTATGGGTCAGTTGACCATCAGTAGCGGCGTCCATCAGCCAGGATTGCAGACCAAGATCCGCGACGATTGTGCCTGCTTCGTCGCTGAGGTCGCCCAGCCCAAGCGCCGGTGCGACGATGCCGTTCAGATTGTCGGCGTTTATCTCGCTAAGAACCATGCCGTAATTGGCAATGCCGCGCAGATGCACGGGCAGGCGCGATGTGACGGCCCGGTTTACGATGCCTGCAGCAATCGGGTCATTCTCGTCTTCGGAGACTTCGGCCAATCGGCCCTCGGTCTGCACCTCGTCAATCAACAGCCGCAATTTCAACGGGTTGCCCTGACAGCGCAAAATGATCTGATCGCGGAATTCCTCGGGGATTCCGGCCTCATCCAGCGTTTGATTGACCAACTCGTCCTCGATCTGGTCGAGCTTGATGTATTCGCCCCGTCTTGGGTGATCATCGCCGAAAATCGGCCCGCGACCGGCAGAGATGATCGATACTTCGATCTGTTCCTTTTCCACAAAACGGTCCAGATCGCTCATCAGGTTGTTCACGAAAGTAGCGCCCTGACCATCCAGAACTTCAAGCGTATCCAGCAGGATAACCAGGCGCAGAACGGCATCAGCCACCGCATTGATCATCGCCCGGATCAACTGACGCGGTGTAAGGTCCGAGCTTTCGTATATCTCCCGTGTGACCTGTTCGGAATAGCGCAGCCGCAATTTGCGGAGTTCGGGGGCCGCTTGGGGTATTGCGGTACCGATCTGACGCGAGATCTCTTCAAAGATTGGACCGGTCTGCAATGAGGGCTGATCGAAATCCAGCCGGATCAGGATGACGTCTTTGCGTTCGCTTGTAATCTGGATGATGCGTTCCAGAAGGTAGGATTTTCCGATCCCGTACTGACCTTCGATATGCAGGGTTTTCAAAGGGGCATGGCGCAACGGATGGTCGATCCAGCGTTGAATCTTGTCGATTTCGCTGACACGCCCCACGAATTTTTCGCCCAGGCGCTCTTTTGATCGGCGCTCGCGTCTGAGCAGGTTCAATCGGCTGCGCAGCCTGAACAGGCGGTCATATCCCGGCGCTTTTTGGCCTGCACGCTCTAACGTGACAAGGTGCTGCGACAGGTTTTGTTCATCTGTTTCCGCCTCGATAAGGTGATCCAGAGCGCTCGGTGCGAAACCTTCTCGTCCCGACAGAGCCTGCACGATCTCGGTCTGCGTTGCCGCCGAGTCGAACTCTTCGATCCCGGATAATTCGCGATGTCGTGCAGTCAGGCGCAGTATCCATTTCGTAGAGCTGCCCGACTTATCAACATGGCTCAACTCGCGCAGGGATGACATCAGCCGGGCCCGTAGCACCCGGTTGCGGTACTCATCTTCGCTCAGCACCTCGCGCATAAGCTGCCGTGGTTCAAATGCCCCTCGAAGGGCGGCGGCGCGCAGCAGGCGCGAACGAAGTTCTTCCTGCGCCTGGTTCATTCTTCTATCTCCAGAAAGCGTTTGGCCTCTTGGCGAACACGGGTGACAACGGTTTCCAGATGTTCGCCATCGAATTCACCTGTGTTGTCAGGACTCAACCCGGCCAGAGCAGAGTCCACCATTGCCCGTCGAGCAGCCGGTGTCAGCTCTTTTGCCGGGTCAAGCGAGGTGATCATGCTGTTCAGTGTAGCCTCAACATCGCTACGTGTGAATGGTCCCAGCTCTTCCACCAATAGGCCGCTGCGCTGCGCGCCGTCGACAGCGCCGACATTGGCAAAACGCAGGGGCGACAGGCGATAGGTCTCATAGCCTGCGAGGATCAGGCGCAGGTTCTCGGATGTGGGCAAGCATTTGGCGATGTGCTCGAACTGTACCTGGGCACGTGGTGAGAGCCCTTCGGGCGGGTTGTCGAAATAGATCCACCATGTTTGCCCTGCGGTTTGGGCGGCCAGGTCCATGTCCGCAATCAGGGTCTCCGCGCGGCTGCCCTCGAATGCAACATCGGTGGTCTGGGCGGCGGTTGTTCCAGCAGCAGCGTCTGGCGAGGCGACGGTCCCGTTGGCCTTCTCGGCCAGATCAGCAAGTAAATCGTCCGTATTCAGGGTCGGCCCCAAACGGATGCAACGATGTTGCGGCGCGGTGTTAGGTGCTTCTTGCATCAGCAGATAGGATTCCAGCATGTCATAGCTGAACCCAAGACCGCGAATGGACGTCGTATCCTCGCGCCTGATCCAGATCCCACGCAGTTTGGATTTGGGATGATCCAGCATATGGGCAAGGCCGGTTACGAATTGGTTGCGGCCGATGATGATGGTTCCGTCAATGTCGCGGCTCAGCGACCACATGTCCCGCTGGTTCGAGTTCTTGCTGATCAGATCTTGGAAGTCGGGGTCATCGTGGAACTGCTCGAAAGGGACAAGCCGTTTGGTCGTCTCCCATTTGCCCTGGTGGATGCCCAGAAACCTGAACTGGCTGTCAAAACCGGGGCCACCCGATGACCCGCCGGATGTGTCGATGTCATGAGGGAACCGCTTGGCGCCAGGTTCTCGGTGCACTTTGCCGGGCATGAACCCCTTGGTGACACCTTCGGGGTAGTGGACCAATGTGAACAGGTCTGCACCCTCAAAATCGGGGGGATCGCCGGTCACATCGACACTGCCATAGGTATGCCCCAGCGGCAGGAATATCCGCAGCAGCGCGATATCCACCTCATCGCCCGGCGGCAGGTTCCCGGCCTTTTCACTGTCGTGATAGGGCCAGAGCTTTACGCATTTTGCCCGGTACCGCTTTTCGTCCGAGGCAAGTATTTCAAGCCGAGGGTCGACCCCGGCGGGCACGGAGTTTAGCGGGTCCAGAACATGGGCTGCAGTCAGCACCAGATTGGGGGCAACAAACGCGCCGGAGCCTTCGAATGTGTTGTTGATCCAGATCTGACAGCGAAAGCTCTCTGCGCGCGGGGCAAAATCGCCCAATGCAGCAAAGTCGAACGAATTATTCGCCGGTGTGCCGATCAGGGTGCCGTCAAACCGAGCGATGTTTTCGGCAAAAATCAGGTTACGGTCGCGCGGCACAGGGTCCGCGCCGCGCGCGCGCAGAAAATTGAGGAACTGCTTGACCTTCGCAGCGTCGACCAGAATTTCCAGCAAGACATCGGCAAGCGTTTCGCCGATATCTTCGTCTACACTTTCCTCGATGGCTTCATAATTCACCGGGTCATCAGGGTCGGGAAACAGCGCAGTCAAAGCATGACGCACAATCGGTTCATGCTTTCGGATTGCAATCCGGATATGCGCTGCATTCACCATCCGTGGCTTATCCCATGCCCAAATAGGCGCTGAGGGCCGGTTTGTCCGACAATGCGGTGTCCAGCCCCGAGGTCGGGGCGTCTTCGCCAACCATGGCCTCGGCCCCACCATCGCTTTCGGCGATGCGTTTGCGGGCCCCACGGCGATAGCTGAGCCAGATGATCTCATTGGCGTAATCGGCCATGTCAGGGGTAACCTCTCCGGCGGCGGTGCTGTCTGTTCCCGCAAGATGCGAGACCAGAATGTTCAATGTTGGGGTCGCATTCGGATCGGGTGCCGCCGGGCTTTCGGCGCCTGTGGGTAGCGGCGCGTCCAGGACCGCCTGAGCGTTGATGATGCCCGCGCCAAGATCGGTGGCCCCGTTCCAGACGACTGGCTTGTTCATCCCGTGTTTGGCACAGTGCAACCACATCGCCTGAACGGTTGTTCCTGCATTCTGGGCCTTTTGCAACAGCGCCGCCCGACCGCCGTGATGCGCGACCCAAAGTGCAGCGACACCGCCTGTCATCGAGGTGGCAAGCGTGGTGCCCTGGCTGGCGCGGATACCCGAGTTTGGGTCGGTCGCCTTGTTCTTGGCCGCGCCCCACACGTTTTCGCCATAGGCCGAAAAGCTGACCTCGGGGCCACGCCCAGTTTTGCGCCAGGGGCGTCTGTCGGGCTGCAGTGCAGCGACCGCTGTGCAGATTTCCAGTGATGCATAGGCGGCGGGAAAGACCACGTTCGGATAACAGTTGCCCGCGGCGCAGACGATGACCAGTCCGGCCTGTACCGCATTGCGCAGCGCCTGTTCGGTTGAAGAGACCCGCACCGGCCCGCCAAGCGCCATCACGATGACATCGGCGTTTTGGTTGACCGCATGAGAGATTGCCGCAGGAATACGCAGCTGGGTCATGTCGATCACCGATTTGATCGCCCGGATCGGCAGAACCTTGGCCGCAGGGGCCGTACCGGTTATTGCCCCGGGCGAGGTGGTATCGCCATTCATATCGGCCCCGCCCCGCGATCCGACGACCGAGGTGACAAGCGTGCCATGACCAGGATGTTTTAGGACGCCGCCTGAAAACCGGTCACGCGCATCCCCGTTCCCTTCGACAAAATTCCACATGCCGTTGGTTTCAATCACGCCCGCCAGTTCGCTATGGTCGGAATAGCCCGTGTCGATCACCGCGACCTTGCTGCCCTGACCCCGGGTGTGCTGCCAGGCCAGCGGTGTCTTGATCCGTTTGTGGTGCCAGCCATAGGGCCGAGAGTTGTCGCGCTTGGTTTCGCAGAAACTGAGAAAGCTTTCCGTACCCACATGTGCAGCCCCGTACAGGCTGTCTGGCAAGACCGGGTTGGCCTCGGCTACGTCCAGCGCCATACGGAGGGCACGGCCAAATGCAAAAACCTCACGCTCTTGGCCTTTTGGATCGATCTCGGGGAATTCAACAAAGAAAAATCGATCCGCATCTGCGTCGAAGACCGCTTGGGTACTGGTGGCAACATCAGGAAGTGCACTACCCACACGTTCTTGAATAGCCGACAACGATTGCGGTGTATCCGAGACCACTTCAATGACTAGCGGATCGCCGTCGAGCGAGACATCGGACCTTGTTAGGGCGTCATATTCCTGCATGGCAAATATCCTTATACAAAAGCAAAAGATGGTGGGGCGCATGGGCCAACGCCGTAAGCGCCAGCGCGGTCAGCAACAGGGTGAATGCGCTGGCGCGGGGGTCGGGGCGAAGAACGGCGCGCTCCGACAGGATGATCACTGTCAAAAAGATCATGACGGCAAAGTCGTGGGTCCCCAGCATGACAAGCATCATCGGCAAGCAAGAGGTGATGCAATCGCGCGCATAGGTCAGCCCAAAGATCAGCACATCGCGGTCGCCACTTGGACCAAAGGCGGCCAGGACCGGACGGCTGTGGCATTTCCTTAATGCGCTGCGTTTTTGCGGGCTGAACTGCCATGCTGCGGCGCACAGGCAAGCCAACGGTGCAAACACGGTTTGGTGCAGAACCGGCGCCAGAAGAAACGCAGCAAGCGCGCCTGCGACCAGCCAGGCCAACAGATATGGCAGAACAAACAGAAGTGCCGCGCGTGATCTTCGATCTGCGAAGCTGCGCGCGCGGACATGTGCGATCTGCGGAACAAGCGTTGGAAGCATCATCGCCAGAACCATCGCCGGCCAATGCAATGAGGGCGCGGGCACCAAAGCAAGCCAAAGCCATGCAAGCGCGGCCACGCCAAGTGTCGTGCGTATTTCGATATCGGCCCGTCCAAACAGGCGAGGGCGATCTATTCCGGTAGCCGACGCCATGGGCGATCAGTCGAAATAAAGGTTTATGCGGCCGATCTCAATGTCTGGCTGCTGTTCTGTTGGGGCGATCTGTTCCAACCCTGGTACTTGGCCAAAGGCCTCGCTGTCATCAAACATCCGTTGAAACCGGATTTGCAACCTGTTGGCGTCGCCTTGGCTCAGCCCCAGTGCAAAGGCCAGCTTTGTGATCTCGTAAGTCACTGCAAGGCCGTTGCCGCCATGTGGGCCGTCCGGGTTGCTTGCCTGTTCAAGGCCAAACGGCGACAAGGTGCCGATAATCGCTGGCGGCAAAGCGTCATCCGGAAGATCCAGCATGACGCGGTAAGATCCGGGCATGCCACGGCCCTTGATCCCCTCAAGATGCAGGTGAACGCGCCGGGTGGTGCCGGGGGCCTCGGCGCCGGAAATCAACGCGACTGAAGTGTCGAGCTTTACGCCGGCAGTGGTCATTGCACCACGCAACTTGACCGGAGCTTCGCTTGCGCCGGCAAGCTCGGGTTCCTTGCCTGCCATGACGAACTCCTCTGCTGGAATGGCGGGTTCTACTGCTGGTGGAACGCCGTCATATTGAAACCCGTGCAGGACGCTTGTGCTGTCCAGCATTTCTTCGCTGTTGAAGGTGAATGCCGCGCCATCGCCATCATGCATCGAGAATGTCTGGCCTGTGCGCCACAGTGGCGAGGGTGGGGCGACATGGCTCGGGTCGGCGTTGCGCCAGACTTCCCATAGCCGATCAATGTTGCAATGGTGCAGCCAGAAAATCGGATCAAAGGCCGCAGTGGCCGGATTTGCCATAAAACCGCCAGAGCCCCCAATCCAAACGTGTATATCGTTATGGGGCGTGCTTTCCAATGCGCCATTGTCCCCACCGCCGGGGTGAAACCCGGTTTGCGGGCCACCAAACCCTGATGAGAAGCCGGGCGTATCATTGGTGAAATCTTCATGATCCAACGCATCCAGCGACACCACGTCGTCCGGAAATCCGAAATCTCCATTCACCACTACACGTCGGCGGGAAAACAGGAAGTTGCGCGTGCCGTCTGACTTGGTCGGCTCACGGAACGCCACAGGAAGGCGGCGCGCATTCGGGTTTTCTGACAGGGGTTGGGAATAGTCCCAATAAGGCAGCGCCCAATCCTGCGGCCCGCCCAGATCGGCGACGGCTTTGCCGACGACGGCCTCAAATGCGGTGATATATCCGCGGTGCCAGGGCAGGAAGAACCAGCTTTGGTGCTGGCATTGGTTCCAGAATTGTCCGGAACCGGGAATGTCCGGAAAATTCTGCGGCTGCCCATGAACTGCGCCCATGAAAAACCACGATGTCGGGTCTTCCAGATCTCGGTCCCAGAGAACTTCGACAGCACGCTCATACCAGATCAGAGTTTCGTCGTTGGCTGGCAGGGTCCAAACGTTTTTGCGGATTCTTGTGGCCATAACAATACCTCAAACTGCAAATAAATCTTGGAATCTAATAATGCGCCGAGTGTAACACTTGCGTGGTTTTATGTTAACCAAAATGAATCCAAGCCATAGCAGGGTAGGCCTGGACAGGTGTTGACAGTGCCGATGTGCGTTTCCCAGATAAGGTGATTTCAGAGTGACGCGCGGCCTTTCGCTTGCATTCTAAGTCAGAGGCGCCAGTTACTGTTTATTTGTGAATTGGACGGCCGCAGCTGCAGTGGGCACACTTGCCGAGTACCCGAAAACAAGGGTGAATTCGCGTAGCTGTGAAATAATTCTTGCAACCGGTTGCAAAGAGAATCATTGTGGTGTCGAAAAAAGGGATTCGGGGGCGCGGGATGCTAAAAGTAGGATTGCTGGGGGCTGGGCGCATTGGGCGTGTTCACGCGCAGGCTATTGCGGCGCATCCTTACAGTGAACTGAGCGCAGTGTCTGATGCACTGCCCGAAGCTTCGGCGCGTTTGGCTGAGGAATTCGGGGCCAATGCACGACAGTCACAAGAGATTATTTCCGATCCTTCGATAAATGCAGTGCTGATCGCCACGCCGACGGATACGCATTCCGACCTGATCGAAGCGGCCACCCAAGCCGGGAAAGCGGTATTGTGCGAGAAGCCGGTTGATTTGAGCCTTGAGAGGGCTTTTGCCTGTCAATCCGTTGCAAAAGCCACCGGCCAACCTGTCATGGTCGGTTTCAATCGTCGATTCGACCCGAATTTTGCTGCTTTGAAGGCTGCGTTTGAGGCTGGTGAGGTCGGCAAGGCCGAGTTGTTGTCCATTACATCTTTCGACCCAGCGCCGCCACCGGTGAGCTATGTCAAAGTATCAGGAGGGCTGTTTCGGGACATGATGATTCATGATTTCGACATGGCGAACTTCCTGATGGGTGACCTGCCGGAAGTAATCTTGGCAGTGGGCACATCGGTTGTTGACCCCGAAATCGGTGCCGCAGGTGATGTGGACACGGCGGTCGTGACAATGACTTATGCAGATGGCCGGATCGCTGTGATCAAAAACTCTCGGCGTGCGGCTTATGGGTATGATCAGAGGGTTGAACTGCTGGGATCAGAAGGGATGCTTCAGGCGCAAAATATCCTTGAAAACTCAGTGGTTAAGTCAACTTCGAATGGCGTGACCGGTGCCAAGCCGACTTACTTTTTCCTTGAACGCTACATGTCTGCCTATCGCGCAGAATGGGATGCATTCGTTAGGTCAGTAAATTCTGGATCAGGGGTGCCTGTAACTCTGGACGACGGTGTCGCCGCGCTTGCTATGGCCGAGGCCGCAACCCGTTCTGCGCAGTCCGGACAGTCGATGGTTTTGGCCAAAGTTTTGAAACCGGTTGCAAAATGATCGGATATGCGGAAACTTGGGGCAGCTTCGCCCCGGATCGGGGCGAAGAAGATTCGGTTTAATCGGAAGATTGGGGCCAAGACCCCAACACACTGTTCAAACGGGAGGAGAAACCATATGAATAATTTCTTTAAAGGCGCACTGGCAGCTGGTGCACTGGCGATGGCCACGCCTGCATTCGCGCAGGAGATAGTCGTTGTGTCTCATGGTCAGGCCAATGACGCCTTCTGGAACGTCGTGAAAAACGGCGTTGAGCAAGCGGGCAAGGATGTCGGCGTGAACGTGGAATACCGCGCACCCGAGACCTTTGACATGGTTGCGATGTCACAGCTGATCGACGCCGCCGTGAACCAGGAACCGGACGGGTTGATTGTCTCGATCCCGGATGCCGATGCGCTTGGCCCGTCAATCGAACGTGCTGTTGCTGCCGGAATTCCAGTGATCTCGATCAACTCGGGTTCGGACGTGTCCAAACAGCTGGGCGCATTGCTGCATGTCGGTCAGGACGAGTTTGATGCGGGCAAGGCCGCAGGCGAAAAGCTGGCTTCGATGGGTGGCGCGAATGCGATCTGTGTGAACCACGAAGTCGGAAACGTGGCGCTTGACCTGCGTTGCGCCGGTTTTGCCGAAGGCTTTGGTGGCAGCGTAGAAGTTCTGCCGACCTCGAACGATCCTTCAGAAATCGAAGCGAAGGTCTCGGCCGCTCTGGCCGCGAATGACGCTGTCGACACAGTCATGGCGCTGGGTGCAAGTTCGGCTGGTGAACCCACGGTAGCGGCTGTGAAAGCATCGGGCCGTGATGTGAACGTGGCCTCGTTCGACCTGTCTGCGAACTTCCTGCAGTCCATCGCCGATGGAGATGCGGCATTTGCCATCGACCAGCAGCAGTATCTGCAAGGCTATCTGTCAGTGAACTTCATGGGCCTGCATGCCAAATACGGCCTGATGCCAGGTGGCAACGTGCCATCGGGTCCGAACCTGATCACACAGGACAAGGCAGCCCAGGTTATCGACCTGTCGGCACAGGGTATCCGCTGATCCGTTTGGGACAGTGAAAAACAGAAACGGCGCCAGGTGCGCCGTTTCAACCGAATTGGGAGGGAAACATGAGTGAGTCAGCGCCCGTCACTACGGACGAACGCGTAAAGAAAGAACCGTTTCTGACCAAGCTGATGAAACGTCCAGAGCTTGGTGCCATGGCCGGTGTGGTCCTGGTGGTCATTTTCTTCGCGCTCACGGCAGACGATTCCATGTTCACGCTGGCTGGAGTTATGAACTTCATGACGCCTGCGGCACAGCTGGGTATCCTGGCTATCGGAGCGGCGCTGCTGATGATCGGGGGTGAGTTTGACCTGTCGATCGGTTCGATGGTTGCCTTTGCAGGCTTGTTCTTTGGTGTCTGCGTGGTGACTTGGCAGTTACCTCTGATCATTGCGATCCCGATGACATTTGTTTTTGCGGCCTTTGTTGGGGCGGTGAACGGCAATATCGTCATACGGTCGGGCCTACCTTCTTTTATTGTAACTCTGGCTTTCCTTTTCATTCTGCGCGGTCTCTCACTGGTGGGTCTCAAAGCAGCCACTGGCGGGTCAACCCAGCTGCGTGGCGTGCGCGATGTAGTCGAAAACGACTGGCTGGCCCCGTTCTTCTCGGGCGAAGCTTTTGCCGGTTTGTTTGCCTGGCTGGCTGCAAACGGATTGATCGACACATTCAAAAACGGGGCGCCGAAAGTACCGGGCATTCCGGTCGAGATTCTGTGGTTTATCGTTCTGGCCCTAGCGGCGACCTATGTTTTGCTGCGGACCCCAGCTGGAAACTGGATTTTTGCCGCCGGTGGCGACAGCAATGCGGCGTCGAATTCTGGTGTGCCGGTGAGCCGTATCAAAGTGTCTTTGTTCATGCTAACCGCCTGCTGTGCGGCGCTGGTCGCAATCATCACCGTGATCGACGCGGGATCGACCGATGCGCGCCGTGGCTTCCAGAAAGAGTTTGAGGCCATCATTGCGGCGGTGATCGGAGGTTGTCTGCTGACCGGCGGCTATGGATCGGCCATCGGGGCATTCTTTGGCGCGATCATCTTTGGCATGGTGGTCATTGGGCTGACTTACACGGATTTCGATCAGGACTGGTTCCAGGTGTTCCTGGGCGCAATGCTTCTGATCGCGGTATTGTTCAACAACGCCATCCGCAAACGCGTAACCGGGGAGCGCTGATATGACTGAAGACAGCAAGTTCCATCACGGGGATGCGGTAAAGGATGTCGCGCCGATCGTGCAAATGAAGAATATCGAAAAGCACTTTGGCAACATTATTGCCCTGGCAGGCGTCAGCTTTGACGTCAGGCCTGGCGAATGCCACTGCCTGCTGGGCGACAACGGTGCCGGAAAGTCGACCTTCATCAAGACCATGTCCGGAGTTCACAAACCCACTAAGGGCGAGATCTTTTTCGAAGGCAAACCGCTGCAATTTGACACCCCACGCGATGCGATGGAGGCGGGCATTGCGACCGTGTTTCAGGATCTGGCGATGATCCCGCTGATGAGTGTGACGCGGAATTTCTTCATGGGCCGCGAACCGACTAAGGGCAAGGGATTGCTGAAACGGTTCGATATCGACCAGGCCAATGAGGTCTGTATGGCCGAGATGCGCAAGATGGGTATCAATCTGCGCGGGCCGGATCAGGCCGTTGGTACCCTGTCAGGGGGCGAGCGTCAGACGGTTGCCATTGCCCGGGCGGTTTACTTCGGGGCCAAGGTTTTGATCCTTGATGAGCCGACCTCGGCACTTGGGGTACGTCAGACATCGAATGTTTTGGCAACCATCGACAAGGTGCGTAATCAGGGCGTGGGTGTGGTGTTTATCAGCCATAACGTGCGCCATGCGCTGGCAGTGGGTGATCGCTTTACCGTGCTCAATCGTGGCAAGACGCTGGGCACGGCCACACGTGGAGAGATCACACCCGAGGAATTGCAGGACCTGATGGCCGGAGGTCAGGAAATGGCCCAGCTGGAAGGCTCTTTGGGCGGAACGGTTTAACCGTTCCCCCGTCTGGGCCACAGGCCCGCTAATTTCGAAATTGCAGGAATGGCCGAGATGGCCTTGTGTTGAAAGGTATCACTATGGGCAACACAGTCCGACTGACCGCAGCGCAAGCTTTGGTGCGCTATCTGGGCGCGCAGATGAACGAAGCGGGCGAGCCCTTTATCGCCGGTATCTGGGCCATTTTTGGCCATGGCAATGTGGCCGGGCTGGGCGAGGCGCTGCACGGCGCGAAAGACAGCCTGCCAACCTATCGCGGGCAAAATGAACAGACAATGGCACATTGCGCGATTGCCTATGCCAAGCAGATGCGGCGGACGCGGGCGATGGCGGTGACCTCATCCATTGGACCGGGGGCCACCAATATGGTCACCGCGGCGGCGTTGGCGCATGTGAATAGGTTGCCGGTTCTGATTATCCCCGGAGATGTGTTTGCCACCCGCGGGCCTGACCCTGTGTTGCAACAGATCGAAAGCTTTGGTGATGGTACGGTTAGTGCCAATGACTGTTTTCGCCCGGTCAGCCGGTACTATGATCGCATCTCGCGGCCTGAACATCTGTTGACGGCCTTGCCTCGTGCCTTTCGCACCATGACCGATCCGGCCGATTGCGGGCCAGTGACGTTGGCCTTTTGCCAGGATGTTCAGGCCGAAGCCTATGACTATCCCGAGAGTTTCTTCGAGCCGAGGGTCTGGTATCAGCGCCGCATTCGCCCGGATGAGGCGGAGTTGGCCCGTGCGGTGGCTGCGATCAGATCAGCCAAACGTCCCGTTATCGTTTCCGGAGGTGGCGTGCATTACTCCGGAGCGACGGATGTGCTGCAGAGCTTTGTGGAATCCCACAATATCCCGATCACCGAGACGCAGGCCGGGAAATCGGCGCTGGCCTGGGATCATCCGTTGAACCTTGGCCCGGTTGGTGTAACCGGTGGTGAACCGGCCAACGCCACCTGCGCCGAGGCCGATCTGGTGCTTGCTGTTGGGACGCGGTTGCAGGACTTTACCACCGGGTCCTGGGGGCTGTTTTCCAATCCGAACCGCGAGATGATCTGCCTGAACACAGCCGCCTATGACGCCGAAAAACACGGCGCAATGCCGCTGCAAAGCGATGCGCGTGTCGGGTTAGAGGAACTTGGCGAAGCCTTGCACGGCTTCCGGGCCGACCCGGTGGCGGACACGCTGAAGGCAGATTGGTTTGGCAAGGTGGATGCACTGACCGACGCGCCCGGTGATGGAAACGCGTTGCCTACGGATATGCAGGTGGTGGGTGCAGTGCAACGCGCCTCGGACAATAACACGGTAGTCATGTGCGCCGCGGGCACGATGCCAGGTGAGCTGCACAAGCTGTGGAAAGCACCCCGCCCAGGTGCCTATCACATGGAATACGGATTCAGTTGCATGGGCTATGAAATCGCCGGTGCAATGGGCATCAAGATGGCCCAGCCTGATCGCGACGTCATCTGCTTTACCGGTGACGGCACTTATATGATGGCGAACTCCGAAATGGCGACGGCAGCGATGATGGGCATCTCCTTTACTGTCGTCGTGACCGACAATCGAGGGTTTGGCTGCATCAACCGCCTGCAAATGGGCACCGGCGGGGCCGAGTTTAACAATCTGCTGGATCATGCGGTGCACGAAACGCCCTCGGCCATAGACTTCGCTGCGCATGCGGCGGCGATGGGGGCGACCTCGGTCAAGGTGGGCTCGATCGTTGAGCTGGAGCAGGCATTGGCCAAACGTGGCGAGGTCACCGGCCCCTATGTGGTCGTCATAGACACCGATCCGTACCCGTCGACCGAATATGGCGGCACCTGGTGGGAAGTGGCCGTGCCCGAGGTCAGCATCCGCCCGGAAGTGAATGAAAAGCGCGCAGCCTATGAGGTTGCCATCAAGGAAAGAAACACGAAATGAGCGTGAAGATCGGCATCTCTCCGATTGCCTGGCAGAACGATGATCTGCCGGACCTGACCGCGGCTTACACGATGGAACAGGCCCTGAAAGAGGCGCGCGAGATCGGCTATACCGGCGTCGAACGCGGTCAGCGGATGCCCGGCGATACCGAAGGTCTGCGCGCCTATCTCGACACCAATGATATCGTCCTGTGTGGCGGTTGGTGTTCTGGGGCTTCTCTGGTTAACGATTTTGCCACCGAGCGCGAGGCCGTGCGCGCGCAGGTCGAACAATTCGTAGCGCTCGACAGCCCGTGCATCGTCTATGCCGAATGTTCGAACACCGTGCAGGGGCAGATCGGGGTCGCGGTTAATGACCGGGTGAAACTATCCCGGGATGAGGTGTTGGCCTATGCCGCCAAAATCACCGAGCTGGCCAAATGGATGGCTGATCAGGGCATGCCGATGGCCTATCACCACCACATGGGCACGATTATCGAAAGCGAAGAGGATGTGAACTGGTTGATGGAAGGGTCGGGCCCCGAGGTTGGCTTGTGCTTTGATACCGGCCACTTGCTGTTTGGTGGCGGCAACGTGATGGCGACCCTCAATCGGTGGGGCGACCGCGTGCATCACGTCCATTTCAAGGATATCCGTCCGGCGGTCGTACAGGATGTGCGCGAAAACAACCGCAGCTTCCTGGATGCTGTCGTCGCGGGCGCGTTCACCGTGCCTGGCGATGGTTGCATTGATTTTCAAGCCGTGGCGAATGCGTTGAAATCTATGGGTTATAGCGGCTGGATCGTGGTCGAGGCCGAACAGGACCCCGCCAAGGCCCCACCCCAAGAGTATTCCAAGATGGGCTACGACCACATTGTCGATGTCTGCGCTCAGGCAAGATTGGAGATCACCAACTAACAAACCGCCCCAAGGGGCAACACCAAGGCCATGAAGAAGGAGAAAATCATGGTAAGTCAAAGAATTGGATATGTCGGGTATTTTGACCGGGAATCCTGTGATCTGGACGAATTCAAGGTGTTGACCTCTCGGAAACTGACCTCGGACATGGTTCCGCAGGCCGCGATGATCGAAAAGAACGTCCCCGTCTATGACATGAATGCCCTGCGTCCCGCGCTGGAAGATACAGGGCAACGGCGCGCTTTGATGGCGGAATGGGGCCATGTGCTGAACCAATCCGCCGGGGTGATCGCGCTGAAAGGGGCCTATCAGGATCTGTCGGTGATCGACCGGGCGACCGAGGTTTTTCGGCAGATCATCGACGAGGAACGCCAAAGCGGCGAAGGCGAGGGTGATCATTTTGCCGCCTCGGGTGCGAATGACCGGATCTGGAATGCGCTGCAAAAGCACTGCCTGCGCGATCCGGAAGGTTTTTCAAAATACTTCGGCAACGCTGCTGTTGCCACCGCCGGCGAGGCATGGCTGGGGCCGAACTATCAGGTCACGGCTCAGGTCAATCAGGTCCGCCCCAGCGGCAAGGCACAGCAGGCGCATAGGGACTACCATCTGGGCTTTCAGACCGCTGAAAGCGCTGCCCGGTACCCTGTGCATGCACATCTGCTGACGGCGGCGCTGACCTTGCAGGGGGCAGTGGCACATTGTGACATGCCGGTGGAAAGCGGGCCCACCAAACTGTTGCCGTTTTCACAGCTATATCCAGCCGGATATATTGGCTTTCACGACCCCGCGCACAGGGACCACTTTGAGAAGAGCTATCTTCAGGTGCCGTTGAACAAAGGCGACGCGGTATTCTTCAACCCCGCGCTGTTCCACTCGGCCGGCGAGAACCGCAGCACGGATATCGACCGTATGGCGAACTTGTTGCAGATCTCATCCGCTTTTGGTCGTGCGATGGAGGCCATCGACCGCCGGTCCATGGCGCAGGCCGTGCTGCCGTCACTGGTGGCCTTGAAGCGAAGCGGCGAGCTGACTGGGTCCGAGCTGGACGCGGCCATCGCGGCGACGGCCGAAGGCTATCCGTTTCCGACAAATCTGGACACAGATCCCCCGATTGGCGGTAATGCTCCGGAAAGCCAGGCGGATATCTTGCGGCGTGCGGTCGCCGAAGAATGGACGCCAGAGCAACTGACCTCGGCACTTTCGGCGTTGAAAACCCGACAATCCGCCTGACGTTACGAACCGGGCCGGCGCGCCCAGAAAGGAGGCCCCATGGCCAACCTGCTCAGGAAACCACGCGGCCCCGATGGCAAGGTGCATGACATCACCCCTGCCTCTGCGGGATGGCGCTATGTCGGGTTCGGTCTTTACCAACTACGCGCAGGTGACAAGGCGACCGAAGAAACCGGTGACAATGAGGTCATCTTGGTCATGGTCGAGGGCAAGGCGCATATCACCGGGGCCGGGCAGGATTGGGGTGTGCTGGGTGACCGCATGGATGTCTTTGAAAAGACGCCGCCGCATTGTCTGTACCTGCCCAACGGAACCGATTGGCAGGCTGTGGCGGAAACCGATTGTGTTGTGGCCGTGTGTTCGGCCCCCGGCAAAGGTGGCCATCCGGCGCGACGGATCGGGCCGGGTGGCATCACACTGACCGAACGCGGGAAGGGTGTGAATACCCGCTATATCAACAATATCGCGATGGAGGCCGAAGACGTCGCTGACAGCCTGCTGGTGACCGAGGTCTTCACGCCCAATGGCCACTGGTCCTCCTACCCCAGCCATCGCCATGATGAAGATGACTTTCCTCGCATAACCTATCTGGAAGAGACCTATTACCACCGTCTGAACCCCTCGAACGGGTTCGGCATTCAGCGGGTCTATACCGATGATGGCGATCTGGACGAGGCTATGGCTGTATCTGATGGCGATGTCGTGATCGTCCCGCGCGGGCATCATCCCTGCGGTGCGCCCTATGGGTTTGAGATGTACTACCTGAACGTCATGGCCGGCCCATTGCGGAAATGGCGCTTTGTAGCCGCCCCCGAAGTAGAATGGATCATGGAGCGTGACGCATGAGCGCGAATTTTGCGAATTACCCCGGTCTTGCGGGAAGAACAGTTTTTATCACCGGCGGGGCCGGTGGGATCGGCGCCGAAACGGTTCGCGCCTTTGCCGCCCAGGGGGCCAGGGTCGGGTTTGTTGATCTGAACGCAGATGCGGGCCAAGCGCTATTGGCGGAACTGGACGGGCAGCATGCCTTTGCCCAATGCGATCTGCGCGACATTGAGGCATTGCAGGCCGCGTTCGAGCGGCTGGTCGCCGCGCTGGGCGAAGCGGATATTCTGGTTAACAACGCCGCACATGACGAACGCCACGACTGGCGCGAAGTGACGCCGGGATATTGGGATGACCGAATGGCCACCAATATCCGCCATATGTTCTTTGCCATCCAATCGGTTGCCCCAGGCATGATTGCCAAGGGCAAGGGGGCCATCATCAATCTGGGATCGAATTCCTGGTGGGAATGCGGCGCAGGATTCCCGGCCTATGCCACCGCCAAATCAGCCGTCCACGGCTTGACCCGTACCATGGCGCGCGAGCTGGGCGACCATCGCATCCGGGTGAACACGGTGGTTCCGGGCTGGATCATGACAGACAGGCAAAAAGAGCTATGGGTGACGCCCGAAGCGCTGGCCAAGCAACTGGATCGCCAATGCCTGCCGGACCCGATTGACCCGGTCTTTGTGGCGCGCATGGTCCTGTTTCTGGCCTCGGACGACGCGGCCATGTGCAGCGCGGGGAACTTCATGGTCGAAGGCGGCTCGATCTGAGGGGATGCCGCTTGGCGATGCGCTCCCGGCAGATTGGTAACATGACGCCCTAACGCTGGGGCGGGGCGCCGAATGCTCGGATCACGGTGCGGGCGGCTGCCTCGACCGGGTTGTGGGTTTCCTTCAGGATGGTGACGCGGTCGAACCTGTCGGGGTCGCGGTTGACGGCCTCTCGCATCGCCGTGCCAAAGGCCATGCGCAGTTCGGTCCCGATATTGAACTTGCAGATCGAGGTCTCGCGCGCCAGCTTCATACGCTGCTCTACCGGCACACCGGACCCGCCATGAATGACCAAAGGCACTTCGGTCACGGCATCGATTTCGGCGATACGCGCCTCATCCAGGCCACCTTCTTTGTTTTGCTGCAAGTGAACATTGCCAACCGAAATCGCCATCGCGTCGACGCCGCTTTCGCGTGCAAACTTCGCGGCTTCCTCGGGGTCGGTACCATTTGAGCCTTCGCCACCGGAATACCCCACAAAGCCGATCTCTCCCTCGCATGAAATCCCTGCCGCATGGGCCATTTCGGCAATGGCCGCGGTCTCATCGATGTTTTGCTGCAATGGCTTACGCGACCCGTCGAACATCAGCGAGGTAAAGCCGCTGTCCAACGCGATTTTGCAGTCCTCGAAGGTGTACCCATGGTCCAGGTGGGCGACGACGGGGACAGAGGCGTTTTCGGCCAGATAGCGGAACATCTTGCCCAGAACGGGCAGGGGGGTGTGCTCGCGGCAACTGGGTCCGGCCTGCAGGATCACGGGCGCGTTCTCAGCTTCGGCAGCGGCCACATAAGCGCGCATGTCTTCCCAGCCCAGGGTCACCAGACCACCGACGGCATAGCCCTGATCATAGGCAGGTTGCAGAACGTCTTTCAGTATGGCGAGGGTCATTTGAATTTTGCAATCATGTCTTTGATGCCCGGTATGGTTTCGATCTGATAGGCATGGGTGGGCTGGAAATACTGGACCAGCGAGCGTTGGGTCAGGCCGCCGAGGATCGTGAAATAATACATCTCATACCCCGGCAGGACGCAGCAGGGGTGATAACCCTTGTCGATACAGACGGTCGATCCGTCCATGATATGATAGGCGTCGCCCGGTTCGTTATCCTCGCGCTGCAGCATCTGTAGGCCAGAGCCCCAGTTGGGTTTGAAACGGAAATTGTAGGTCTCGTCGTGCCGCGTCTCGTCGGGCAGACGGTTCGTGTCATGCTTGTGGCTGGGGAAGCCGGACCAGCCGCCTTGACCAACAGTGAACAGCTCACTGACCAGCAGGCGACCTACTTTGTCGTGCTGTTTCTGGCCCAGGATGTGCTTGATCTTGCGGTGGGTTTTGGTGTCGTCGCTGCCGTATTGTACCAGATCATGCTGGCGGACATCGAACGGGTCCAGCACCTTGTCGTATCTGGCGCCTGCGATGAAGACTTCGGAATGATCCGAGATGCAGACGATCTGCACCTTGGCGCCAACGGGTGCATAAACGCCCTCTGGCTCTCCATCCCAGACATCCTCTCCTCGGTTACCCAGCATGGCAAATTGCACGCTTTCGACATCCACATCGACCGAACCTGTGGCCGGGACGATGCAGGTCTCATACCCCGGCACTTGATATTCGAACGCCTCGCCCTGTTTCAGTTTGACGATGTTGAAATAGTTCAGGGGCACCATTGGGTCATCGGCATCCACGATGGGTTTGTTCTGGTTCTCATAGGGGGCGATATGCATTGGGATCTCCTATGCCGTGGGGCCGGGATGGGTGGCCAGAAACGTGTCCAGCTGTTCGGTGGTCGGCATCGCGGGCGCGCAGCCGGGTTGAGACACGACGATCGAGGCGCAGGCCGACCCGCGCATCACCGCGTCCTTCAGCGAGTACCCCGCTGCAACCGAGGCCAGTAACCCGGCCATGAAACTGTCACCTGCGCCATTCGGCTTGACGGCGGTCACCGGATAGATGCCTGTCTGAAATTCCTGCCCGTCCATCAGCGTGATGGCGCCTTTTTCACCCATTTTATAGATCACCACGCGGCCTGGTTTGGCCGCCAGTTCCTGCGCCTTGGCAAACCCTTTGTTTATCCCGCCCGCCATGAAACCGAATTCTTCGTCATTGCCTACGATCAGATCACTGGCGTCACCGGCGCGGGACAGGACCTCGGACGCGACTTCGGGTGAGGGCCAACTGTAAGGGCGATAGTCTATGTCAAATATTACGGGCACACCGGCCTTACGGGCCGTGTCGATGGCCCGGAATGTGGCGCTGCGCGAAGGCTCGGCCGCAAAGACGGTTCCGGCCGAGATCACAGCCGAGAAGGAGCTGAAATCGACCTGGTCCATATCCTCTTCGGTGACTTGGAAATCGACTGCGCCATTGCGGTAGATGACATTCTGGAAATCTTCTGTCCGGCTTTCGTAGATTGCCAGCGACATGCGGTATTCGCCCCTTACAACCCGTATGTTGGACGTATCGACGCCGTAATGCGCCAGCCGGTTCAGGCAGAACCGCGCGACCGCGTCGTCAGATACCGAGGTGATCAGCGACGCTCGACTGCCCAGCTTGACCAGACCCACACATATATTTGCCGATGAACCGCCCAGATCGGCCCGGAACGCGTCGGCATCCTCACTTTTCTCGCCGATGGGATCGGCAAACAGGTCCATGCCCGCACGACCCAAGACGCCAAAGCGGTTTCCTTTGATACCGTCCATCAAAGCGGTCAAGTCATTTCCTCCGGCGAAAAGGGTCGGCAAGGTGTGTTGATCCTTGCGTTGAATCGATTCACACGATACTGATTTTGCAACCGGTTGCAAATGATATGTGCGAGGCCGCGGCAGATGCCTGAAATTGGAATAGGAATTGTTGGCGGCGGCTATATGGGCAAGGCCCACTCCGTCGCGATGTCAGCGGTAGGTGCGGTGTTCGACACCGCGCTGCGGCCGCGACTTGAGGTGATCTGTGCCTCGACATCTGCAAGCGCGGAAGTCTATCGCGCCGCCTACGGGTTCCAGCGCGCCACCGATGACTGGCGCATGTTGGTCGAGGATCCAAAGGTCGAGGCCATTGTGATCGCCTCACCTCAGTCGACACACCGTCAAATCGCTGAGGCGGCGTTTGCCCTTGGTAAACCGGTGCTGTGCGAAAAACCCTTGGGGGCGTCCTTGGACGACAGCCGCGCGATGGTGGCGGCAGCCGAGGCCACAGGTGCAATCAACATGGTTGGGTTCAACTATATCCGCACCCCCGCCAGCCAATATGCGCGTCAGCTTATTGCTGAAGGGGAAATCGGTCAGGTCACATGGTTCCGTGGCGAACATACCGAGGATTTCTATGCCGACCCCGAGGCCCCGGCAACCTGGCGCACAACGGGAATGGCCAATGGAACCATCGGCGATCTTGCTCCGCATATGGTGAATGGTGCGTTGGCGCTGATCGGGCCGATCACTCAGGTTATGGCCGATGTGGAGACGGTGCACCGGCATCGCCCCGGCGGCGAAGTTACCAATGATGATCACGCGCAGATGATGTGCCGTTTTGAAAACGGGGTCATGGGAAACCTTTATTTCAGCCGCGTCGCAACGGGTCGCAAGATGGGTTACGCCTATGAGATCTCGGGTACCAAAGGTGCGATCCGGTTCGATCAAGAGGATCAGAACGCCCTGTGGCTGTATCGCCGCGAAGGCCCCGAGGCCACGCGCGGGTTCACCAAGATCCTGACCGGCCCCGCGCATCCGGATTACGAGCCCTTTTGCCAGGGCCCTGGCCACGGGACAGGATATCAGGATCAGATCATTATCGAGGCCAAGGATTTTCTGCAGGCCATCCATTCGGGAGAGAACATCTGGCCCACCTTCCGCACCGGGCATGATGTGAACCGCGTTCTGGCGGCTGCATTGGCCTCGTCAGACGCACGGCAATGGACAGATATCAGCGATTTCTGAAAGCTCACCACCCAATTTCCAAAGAGAGACCAAGACCATGACAAAGCTGAAATGGGGCATGATCGGTGGCGGTGAAGGCAGCCAGATTGGCCCTGCGCACCGCCTTGGCGCACAGGCCGATGGGCTGTTTGAGTTCGCTGCCGGAGCGTTGGACCACCGCCCCGACGTGGGACGTGAATATGCACAGCGTCTGGGCGTTGCAACTGATCGCGCCTATGGCGACTGGCAAGAGATGCTAGCCGGTGAAAAAGACCGTAGCGACCGCATCGATCTGGTTACAATCGCGACACCGAACTCGACCCATTTTGAAATTGCCAAGGCCTATCTCGAGGCGGGTTTTAACGTTCTGTGCGAAAAGCCGATGACGATGACCGTGGAAGAAGGCGAAGAGATCGTGCGCATCGCCGAAGCATCGGGCAAGCTATGCGCCGTGAATTATTGCTATTCGGCTTATCCGATGGTGCGCCAGGCACGTGCAATGGTGAGGGTCGGGGATATCGGCAAGGTGCGTCTGGTCGTGACGAATTTCAGCCACGGCCACCACGGGGATGCCACTGACGCCGACAATCCACGCGTGCGCTGGCGGTATGATCCGGCGATGGCCGGTGTCTCGGGGCAGTTCGCGGATTGCGGTATACACGCGCTGCATATGGCCAGCTTCATTTGCGATGATGAGGTCACGTCGCTGTCCGCCGACATGGCCTCGACCATCTCAAGCCGCGTGCTGGAGGATGATGCCATGGTCAACTTCCGGACAGAGCGTGGCACCGTCGGGCGCTTGTGGACTTCGTCCGTTGCGATCGGGCGCCAACATGGGTTCGACATTCAGGTCTTTGGTGAAACCGGCGGTCTGCGCTGGACCTCGGAACAGCCCAACCAGTTGCTCTATACACCGGTCAGCGGCCGCACACAGATCATTGAAAAGGGCGAAGGTGGCTTGTACGAGGACGCCCAGCGCCTGTCGCGGGTGGCCATCGCACATCCTGAAGGGTTTCCCTTGGCTGTGGCCAACATCTATTGCGATCTGGCCGATGCCATTCGTGGCGAAACCCGCGACGGGTTGCCAGGCGCAGCGGATGGGGTGCGGTCTATCGCAGCGGTCCATGCTGCCGTTGCGTCGGGCAATGAAGACGGAGCCTGGAAGGATGCGCGCCCCCCTATGTTCCGCTGACTAGGTGCGGGGGCGCAGCGTGCCCCTTTCGACTACGCGGCAGGGGAAAATGCGGGCCTCGGGATAACGCTCGGGGTCTTTCAGCATCTCTTCCACCAGATCCACAGACGAGGTGATGATTTGCTTGATCGGTTGGTGGATGGTCGTCAGATTCACGCTTTCCCAACGCGACATCTCCATGTCATTCAGGCCGATGATCCCGATATCCTTGCCCGGTTTCAGCCCGTGATCCGACAGAGCGGACAGCGCACCGACGGACAGAATGTCATCGCCGCAGAAATAGCTTTCGGCTGGTTGACCCTTTAGCAGATCCAGCATTTCAGCGCGCCCCGCCTCAAATGAATAGGCCCCGGCGAAAGAGTATGTCACCTCAAGATCGGGGTGCTTTTCGACCTCTTCCATAAAGCCCTGATAGCGATCCATGGCCGAGGTCGCATCTTTTGGCCCGCCTAAATATCCAACGCGCCGATAACCCCGCGCCTTTAGCTCGCGGGCTGCCATGCGACCACATTCGACATTGTCGATCCCGACGACATGTACCTCTGGTGAGGTCGCCGAGCGCCCGAACGTATGCACAACCGGAACACCGGCATCGTGAAACGCCTTGGCGAAACTAGGCGGCAGGGTCGAAGAGGCCACGATGGCAGCGTCAACAGAATATTGGCGCAGCATCCGAACGGAATTGGCAGGCTCGGTCTCATCCGTCAGATTCACGATCAACGGGCGTAATCCACGTTCTTGCAAGGCACGTGTGAACTGATCGAACACTTCAAGGAAAATCGGGTTGTGAAAATTGTTCGAGATCAGCCCGATGAGCTTTGTCCGTCCCGTGGTCAGCGATGAAGCCAGAGCGTTCGGGCTGTAGCCCAGTTCCGCCGCGGCCTTTTCCACCTTGCTTCGGGTTTTTGCCGAAACCGAGGCACCCTCGGTAAAGGTGCGCGACACGGCAGAGCGCGACACCCCGGCCAGAGCTGCGACGTCTTTTAGGGTGACGCTCATGTTTCGTACCTGCAGAAGAAAGGTGGGATGACAGACATTTTCATGTCGTGATACTAAGCCAGTTAGTCTGGTGGCTGCAATCGGTTGCAAATGATTGCTCGTTTGACGCGGGGCCCGGTTTATTGACCCCGAGCAGCTTCTCACCAGTCGATTCTTTCTGACGGGAGATCAGGTAAATCTGCCGCCGCGCACCGTAAATCGGTCCGCGATTTGACGCATTTCCGCCCAAAATGATCGAAAATTCGCCCTAAGCGGGAATTTCTTTTCGTTTGTGGGGAGGTTTCGGCACCTCCTCATAGGTAACGATTTAGTTAACGGGGGTGTGTTCCTCGTGTCAGTGCGGGATTTCGCACTTTGGTAAAACAGTCTGGAGTTCAAGTAATGTTGAATGGAATTCGCAAAGTATTTCTGAAGCTGCGCAAAGACGAGCGTGGCGCCACCCTAGTTGAATATGGCATCGCGCTGTTTGTTGCGATTGTCGTCGGCGGGACAATTCTGACCAATTTGGCTGGCACGACCAGCAGCAACTTTAGTGATGCAAACTCGGCAGCCCAGCGGACAACGCCTTAAGCTGCGCGCCAATTTCCCAAGTGAAAAAAACCTGACTTCCCATTCGCAAGCGTGGGGCGTCAGTTTCCTACCAGACCACCTTTGATTTGCATAAGCGGTCTGTTTGGCCATTCAGGCCCAATTAAGTAATTATCCTGAGTTTTCCCGGGAATTGGAGGATACCATGCGTATTAAATCATTTTTGATGACTTTCCTGGGAATAGGTTTGGCGGGTGGCGCAGTCATTCTGGCGCAGGATCAGATCCGAAGGAATCAGTCAGCGGGTGAACCAACCATAGTTCGTGTTGTGGCCGTGGCCGAAGATATCGCATTCGGAACGCCGATCGAAGGGCACAAGCTGACGACCATTGATTGGCCTACTGCATCTGTGCCTGCAGGTGTTTTTACAAGCTTTGATGATGTCCTGCCTGCCGCAGGCATAGAACCTCGCCGGGCCAAGCGCGCTTTGGCGCAGGGCGAAATTCTTTTGACCTCGAAAGTTTCCGATTTTGGTGAAAAAGTGACAATCGTTCAGACGATTGGCGAGAATAACCGCGCGATGGCGATCAATGTCGACGCGCAGACAGGGGTAGGCGGATTTGTTACGCCTGGCGACTTTGTCGACATTGTTCTGACCCGCGGCACCAATGATACACTGCGTGCAGTGACGATCCTGCAGAATATCCGGGTCATCGGCGTGGACCAAACCGCGGATGAAGAGCTTGACCAACCCGGCATTGCCCGCACGGTTACGATCGAGGTCACCCCGGATGAAGGTCAGAAGTTGGCTCTGGCGCAGAAGGCCGGGCAGCTCAGCCTGTCTCTGCGGTCTCTGCAAACAGAAGAGGATAAGCCGCTGGAAGCGGTTCGCCTCAGCGACATCCTCCTTGAAAAATCACCGCTAGAAGAGGGCACGCCCAGGCCGATTGTGAAAGTTCGCCGTGGGGCAACCGACGTTCAGGAAATTCAGGTCTTTGGGAACACCAGTGCAACAACTGAGCCGGTGAACTGAGGTCAGGTTGGTCTTTCGAGGGAGGTTGATATGACTTCGCTACGCAAAATCAGGGACAAAGAAGACGGCACAATTCTGGTTTTTGTCGGCATGTTCATGGTCGTCATGATCGGAATGGCTGCACTGACTTTTGATCTGGGGCGTATCGCCTCTACCCAAACTGACATGCAAGCCTATACCGACCACGTGGCGCTTGCCGCCGCAGGAGAGCTGGATGGCAATGCTGACGCCATTACACGTGCAACAGCTGCGGCATCCGGCATGATCGACGACGAACAGTTTTTCGCGGATGGCAGCCAAAGCCTTGGAACTTCTGCGGATTTTTCGCTTCGCTTTCTGACCGGATTGCCTACTCCGGTGGCAGACCCAGACGATAACGACTCGGTTACGCCCTTTGTGACGACAGACCCGGCGCGTGCCGTCTTGGTCGAGGTGACCGCGACACCACGGACTGTTTTCCTGCCTTTTGGCCGATCGCTGGCCAGCTTGCTGGGTGTCGCCAGCCCGTCCGGAGAGGTGAATTCAGTCTCGATCGCTGGGTATTCAGCATATGCCTGTGACGTAACGCCGTTGATGTTCTGCATCCCGTCGGGCTGGACCTCCAGCGCCAATATCGGCGCTTCCATCAAATTGCGTACTGGCGGCAACAACTCGGCCTGGGGGCCGGGGAATTTCGGATTTCTGGATCCAACGGATATCGGGATCAATCCAAACGGACCATGCGCCGGTCTGACCGGCTCAAAGCTGTATATCTGCCTCATTGCTGCGAATGGGAACCTGACTAAATGCGTGTCTCAGCGCGGTGTCGACACCGAACCCGGTCAGCGTAACGGGATTGGCAGCGCGATCTACAATTCGCGGTTCGATATGTTCCAGGCGACCATGAACCAACTGAAGAACGATCCAGACTATGCACCGGGCCCAAATGTGATCTCGGGCTGGGACCATACTGGTGGGGGATGTTTGAACAACAATCCGACCCTGTCGACCAATACTATTCCAATGCCGCCGGATGATTGCTTTGACCCGGTGAGTGGTCTTTGCAATGGCAGCCGTTTTGGCGATGGCAACTGGACGTCAGGGCAAGCAGCTTACAATCTTATGAATTATGGAGTTGGACCGGACGGTACGCTGACACCGCATGCGCAGGGCGCACCGACAGGAAACACCCGGTATCAGGTATATCTGGATGAGGTCAGCCGGGCCGGGTCGGGTGATATCGTCACCGGACGGGACGAGACCGGCCGCGCCCAATGTTCAGGCCAACCCAGCACCGATCCCGAGCGGCGTACGTTGATCGCCGCAGCGATTGACTGCACCGCGAATCCGGTTTCCGGGCGGGCCACCGATGTGCCGGTGAAGGAATTCGTAAAAGTCTTTCTGTTTCAGCCGCTTGAAGAATCCACAGGTTCGGATTTCGACATCTTCGTCGAGGTGGTCAAACAGGTTGGCGGCGGAGTTGGTGGCAGTGCCGTTGATGGCATTTTCCGCGATGTCGTGAGGCTGTACCGATGAAGCCGCTGGGTCGCTTCCTCTCACGCTTTCAGCGCTGCGAGTCTGGCGCGCCGATGGTCGAGTTCGCCATGGTTCTGCCGGTTATCTTGCTGTTCTTTGTTGTGATCATCGAGGGCAGCCGGATCACCTGGATACATCAGGCGACATCTGCCGGCGTACGGGATGCGTCACGCATGATCGCTCGCATCGCACCGCTGGATCTATGCAGCGCGGGCGGCGTCGCAAGCTATGATGCAATGGCCACAGATATTGTCGCCAACCGACTGGGCGGTGGGGCGCATTTGCCGGTCGGAACAACGCTGGTGGATGTAACCCCGACCTGCATATCGCGGTCTGGCAGCTATCGTATTGACCCGACCTCAGTGGTCGAAGTGACCGCGAAAATCCAGATTGATTTTATCCTGGGCAATGTTCTGGGCCTGTTCGGCGGGGCTGTTAGCACGCTTGACACGGTGATTTCGGATCAGAGCCGGGTGTTCGGCGTATGACCCGGGTGTCGCATATCCTGCGGACCTTCCGGCGTCAGGAGCGTGGCGCCGCCCTGGTCGAATTGGGGATGGTCATTCCACTGTTCCTGTTGCTGATGTTCGGCATTGTGGATTATGGCCGGTTGTTCTGGTCGACAACCATGGCGCAGAAGGCGATGCAAAAAGCATCCAGGCTGGCAACTCTTGGGCCTCCGCTTTGCGGTGCGTTGCCGACCGAGCACACGCTGGCAAGCGGCGCTCCTACAAGTACGAAATTTGGGGTGCTCTGCCGCAGTGGCAATGTCTGTGCCGTGCCTGCCCTGCCTGCGCCCTGCCCTTTGAATACCGCGACGGATTACGGCGCACGTGTCTGGAATGATATCCGCATGTTGCTGCCACCGGGAACGACTGCCGCCAACGTACAGATCGGATATTCGCATGACGCGCGCCTTGGATTTTTAGGGGGGCCATATACGCCGGTCGTTACCGCCGAACTTGTTAACGTAAACTTTAACTTCATGATGCCAATCGCCGGTCTGGCCGCTCTTGCGTCGAACGGCACAACACCTGCGTCAAATACCCCCAACAGTATTTCTCTTCCCGCGATGAGCACATCGGTTCCCGCCGAAGATCTGGCGGCCGGGGCGAGTGAGTAAGGAGAAACATAATGAGTGCCAAGCAGATTTCAGTATTGTTGATTTCACCGGACGAGCAGATTTACTCGGCCATAGAAGGCTCGTTGCGGGGGCAGGCGAACTGCCGGTTCACCGGTCGTCAGGACACCGTTGCGGGGGTAAACGGCTCTGCGATCTCGCTGACTGCAGAGCATGATGTTGTTCTGTTCGATGTGGATGAGAATTCCGGGGACCTACTGCAAACCGCACGGAAAATCTGTGATGCCCGTATGCCAAATGCGATCATCATTGCGTTGGCCCACGAGGATCTGCCCTTGGAAAAGGCGCGCCAGCTGAAAAAGCTTGGTGTCGACGACGTTCTTCCGAGAAAGTGGATCGACGAGGAAATTGTGCCGCAGGTGGACGCAATCCGGGCCCGCCGTCAAGCGCAGTTGCCGGCCGTGTGGGGCGGTCAAGCAACCCTGGGCAAAGTGATCGCCGTGGCCAAATCCCGTGGTGGGGTTGGATCGTCTATCGTCGCTGCCAATCTGGCCAACGAGCTACAGGCCAAGGAAGGGTTCTTCAAGAAGAAAGCCGCCAACGAAGTCGCGGTTGTCGATTTGGATTTTCAGTTCGGATCTATTGCCGCCCTGATGGATGTTGAGGAAAGTGACGCCATGTGGCGGATGGCGATGGATGAGAGCATTCCCGATGGCGCCTTTCTGGAACAGGCCATGACCAAATCTCCCTGTGGGGTTGATGTTCTGGCTGCACCGTCGCGCTTTGGTCCTCTCAGTGCCATTAATGAAGAACAGATCTCGGCCATTTTGGACAGCCTTAAGCGCAGCCATGATTATGTGATTATTGATCTGCCGCGAGCTCTGGTCGAGTGGATTACGCCGGTGTTGTCGCAAGCCGACCGGCTGCTTTTGGTAACGGATGTCGCAGTGCCTTCGATCCGGTCAGCGCGGAAATTGATGGATTTCTATCACGCCGAAAACCCGGCCTTGGAAATCCAGCTGGTTGCGAGCCTGGAAAAGAAACCCCTGATCCCGGCCGCGCACCACCGCGCAGCGGCAAAGCTGTTGGAACAGGATTTCGCCCACTGGATCCCCAAGGATGAGCGAACCGTTCGTGAATGCGTGGATCGGGGCGTACCTCTGCAAGAGGTCTCAAACCGGGCGCCTCTGACACGGGCCATCCGCCGCATCGCGCAGGAAACCACAGTTTCTCTGCCGCCACGCGTGGGCAAACAGTAAATCGAAGTCCGAAGATGTGAAGATCAGTTAAGTAAAAGGTAAAGCAGAATGTTTCGTGAATTTGACAGAACGGGTCGCACAACATCCCAATCCCCAAAAGTTGTGCCGTTGGACACGAAACAGCCGAACAGAAATGTTGCTGATATCGAGGTCAAGAACGCCGAACGCCGTGCCATGGAGCGCGAGCGCGAGATGGACCGTATCGACCTCAAGGCCCGGATGCACAACTCGCTGCTTGATAAGCTGAATCTGGCTGTGATCGACAAGGTCGAAGAAGACACATTGCGGGGCGAAATCGGCAAACACGCAACTGATCTGTTGCGGTCCGAGGGCCGGGCCATGCGGTCTGAGGAAATCAAGCTTTTGGTCGAAGAACTGATGCACGAGGTGCTTGGGCTTGGGCCACTGGAGCCTTTGCTGGCCGACCCTTCGATCAACGATATTCTGGTGAACGGTCACAAGCAGATTTTCGTCGAACGTTCAGGTATTCTGGAAAAAACCTCGGCGCGTTTTCGGGATGAACGTCATTTGCTTCGGATCATCGACAAGATTGTCAGTCGTGTCGGCCGTCGTATTGATGAACGCCAACCCTGGGTGGATGCGCGGCTTGAGGATGGCAGCCGTGTAAACGCGATCATTCGGCCCTGCGCGCTGGACGGGCCGGCCTTGTCGATCCGTAAATTCGCGCGCGTACCGCTGACGATGGAGCGGTTGGTTAAGAACGATGCATTGAATGACAGTGCCGCGGCGTTGTTGCGCGGTCTGGTCGAGGCAAAGATGAATGTCCTGATTTCTGGAGGAACCGGATCAGGTAAAACGACGATGCTGAATGCCTTGTCTTCCTATATCGGTGGCAACGAACGGGTCGTGACCATCGAAGACGCAGCTGAACTGCAACTGCAGCAGGAACATGTTCTCCGCATGGAGACCCGCCCAGCCGGTTTGGACGGGACCGGTGCTGTGGCGCAGCGTGATCTTGTCCGCAACGCGCTGCGGATGCGCCCTGACCGTATTGTGGTCGGCGAGGTGCGCGGATCAGAGGCCTTCGACATGCTGCAGGCGATGAATACCGGCCATGACGGTTCGATGACGACCGTTCATGCCAACAGTCCCCGCGATGCGCTGTCTCGGGTCGAGCAGATGGTACAGATGGGCGGGATGGAGCTGCCGCATTCGGCGATCCGGGCCACCATCGCTTCGGCCATCCACTTTGTGCTTCAGTTGAACCGACTGTCAGACGGGACGCGCCGGGTTACTTCGATCTCGGAAGTGACTGGAATGGAAGGCGACATCATCACCATGCAGGACATCTTTGTCTTCAAGCGCGAAGGCAAGGATGAAGACGGCAAGGTTCTGGGCCGGTTCATGCCCACGGGAATTCGGCCAAAATCCAGTGATGCACTGGCGGCTGCCGGGGTCGACCTGTCCACGGTCAAGTTCAACTAAGGAGGTCCGGGATGTTCGAGAAAATCAGGTCATATCTGACCAACCTGAACATCAACAACCTGATCGGCCCGGAAATGGAAGTTGCCGGGTTCGATGTCAGGTTTGTTCTGGCGCTTGCGGTTTTCCTGGGTGCGCTGATTGCTTTTGAAGGGCTGCGTCAGTTTATGCGGCGTGGCGAAAACCGCGAAGAGGCGATCAACCGCCGAATTCAGATGCTGTCCGAGGGGAAGTCGGGTGAGGATGTCCTCAGCCTGTTGAAACCGCAGGAAGCCAAGCCACTGTTGCGGAGTTTCCCGCTGGTGGGGGATTTGCCTCTGGCGTTGAAGGTTTCGGGCCTGAACATGGTTCCCGAAATGTTTCTGGCCGGTTGTGGCGCAGCCTTTCTGATCTCGGCCATTGGTGGGTCTATGGTGGCTGATCCGTTGAAAGTGGTCCCCACCTGCGCCCTTGTTTTCCTGATCGCGCCACTGGTTGCGTTGGGGGTGACGTTGCGCAAGCGCAAGGCGGCGTTGATCAAGCAGTTGCCCGATGCGCTGGACCTGATGTCCCGTGGATTGAAGGTGGGGCACCCACTGAACACAACCTTACAAAGTGTCGCCGAAGAAATGCCTGACCCAATTGGAACTGAGTTTGGGCTGGTCGTTGATCAGGTCTCTTATGGCGAAGAACTGACGACTGCGATCAAAAGCATGGCTGACCGCATCGATGAAGAAGATATCCAGTATCTAGCTGTTGCGCTGATGATGCAGCACGGCACAGGTGGTGACCTGGCCGGCATCTTGCGCACGCTGGCCCGCGTGATCCGAGCGCGAATGTCATTGCGTCGCAAGGTCAAGGCCATCTCGGCCGAAGGCCGCATGACGGCTTATATCCTGTCATCCATTCCCGTTGGCATTGCCGTGTTCATGACCATCATGACGCCGACATATTATGGCGATGTCGCGGACTCTCCGGCCTTTGTGCCAGTCATGAGCGTTATCGCAGTGACCATCGTCCTGAACGCGATTGTGATGTTCAAGCTTGTGAATTTCCGGATTTGAAGAGGCGTATTCGATGGAGTATTTGAGTTCGATTTTTGATAGCGAATTATCAACGCAGATCCTGGTTCTGGGTTGTGTGCTGATAGGTGCGGTCGTAGCGTTTCTTGGTATCTCGTCCTCGCTTAGCGAACGGTCCACAGCCGCAGAGCGCATGGTGTCAAGCCGACCACGTCAGGCTTTGTCACGGGCAGTTCCTGAAAAAGTCGAGGGCGAAGCGCCGACAGGGCTGAGTGCGGCCCTGATACCCAGCGATGCCAGTGTACGTTTCGAAGTTGGGCAGGTGTTGGCGCGTTCCGGATTTCGCAGCAAAAACGCAATCGTGAATTTCTATCTTATCCGTTTGGGGCTGGCGACGTTCCTGCCGCTGGCCTTCCTCTTCCTGATGTCCTGGCAACCGGCAAACAACTTGGGTGCGCGGATCGCGGAATATACGTCCAGCCTGAACGCGTTCGAGATTATCCGGAATGTCGGCGTACTGTGCGGAATCGGGTATCTCATACCGCAGTTATGGATGGGCGCCCGGATCAAAGAGCGCAAGCGTCTGATGGAAAATGCGTTTCCGAACATGCTGGATCTGCTTCAGATCGGTATCGAGGCTGGCCTCGGTTTTGATCAGGCCTTGCTGAAAGTGGCGGTCGAAATGCAGCTCGTCGCGCCGGAAATGTCCGAAGAGATGCTGATTGCGCTTTCCGAGATTCAGGCAGGGCGCGACCGAGATACCGCGCTGATGCGTATGGCGCGTCGAACCGGTATCGAGGAAATGAGCTCATTCGTAAGCGTTGTGCTGCAATCGACCCGGTTTGGCGTTCCCCTGGCTGCGGCTTTGAACACCTATGCCGAAGAAATGCGTGAACTGCGCGAGGTGCGGGCACAGGAAAAGGCCAACAAGTTGCCTGTCCAAATGTCGGCGGTTATGGCCAGTTTTATGCTGCCTGCAATCGCCGGGCTGATCCTGGCCCCGATCGTGATCCGTTATATGGATGCGTTTGGCCCCTAAGACGCTGACATGGTCAGAACCAAAGCGCAGTAGCCGACCAGATTGCAAGGATCACCCCGGATGATCCGATAGCAATTCCAAGAGGAAATTCGCGCGACTGGGCGGTCGACTTGATATGCGGGGAAGTTTGTCGGGCGAGACGCCGAAACAGCGACATTCCGATCAGCCCCGCTGCCATGCAGCCTGCCAGTATTAGCAGATAGGTCGATACGACCGGGACCGGAATTGCGGCAAATACGATTGGCAATATCTTGGCGTCGCCACCGCCCAGCCAACCCGCTGCAAACAGGCCGAAACAAATCGCAAAACACGCTGCGGCCACAAGAAGGCGCAGCAGCAGTTGGTTCCAATCCGGAAACGGCGCGGTCACAAGCACGACTGCACCGCCCAGCAGGCAGTACAGGTTAGGGATGCGCATTTGGGTGAAATCCGTCCAGGCGATCATTACGAACAGCGGTGTGAATACCCACAATGTCAGCCAGGACTGCCAGTCCAGTTCAGGCATCAGGCACGTGCCTGGCTAGGTTTCCCATGAAGGGCCTCGCGCTCTTCTACCGATACTAAGCGCCGGGCCAGCATGTGGAAGGTGTCCAGCGCCGTTTTTGAATAGATATGCTTGAGATGCGTGCGAACTGTCGCTGGTCCGATCTCAAGTTCGGCACCAATAGACTGAGGCGACAGCCCGCGTGAAACAAGAACGCAAACACGCCATTCGGCACGGGTCAGGCCCGTTGGGTTCTCGGTGCTGAGAATAGGTGCTTCACGGTATGATTTTCTGAGTGCGGTGACTGATTGCCGAGACAATGATTCAGTGATCAGTCCGGCTCGGCGGGCCTGATAGGTCTCGGATAGTTGCGGAGCCACCTGTTCAATAGCTTCGCGGTAACCGGGTTCGGAACTCTGCCCGAAATGAAGTTCCAGAAAGTCGATTTCGCCGCCGTTATGGTCCAGGCATATGAACAGAATGTCATCCAGCTTGCGGTGCGACATCCAATCTAACAAAACTGCGGAGATATCACTGGGGTCTGCCCCGTCATCTCGCAGACTAAACACCGAGGCGCGTTTTGGTTTGTTCCGAAACGGGCCGAGGGCGTCGTTGGCGAAAGAATGAAACAATGGTCTTTGGAATTTTGGATCCCGTGTGTCAGCCCGTGCGGCAACACGATGGGCCCCTTTGTTCAGCCACACACGGCTGATGACAGCACAATCGGCGCCAAATGCTTTGACGATACCTTCAAGCGCGGCATCAAGAACGACGCCTGCCTGGCTCCAATGAATGAAATTAATGATGGCTCTGGCATGAAGCGCGTTTGGTAACCACGCAGCGCTCTGAGCATTCCCCCGGACCATAGATAACAACCTGTACTCGAACAAACATAAACGCGCATTTGCAATATAAGAGTGCGCAACCTCCTACCGATTCTTTACATTCCTATAGTTCTATATAATCGTCTAAAACTCATCTAAAAAATCATTAACCTAATTATGTACGATCAATTCGTCGCGTTTCAGTAAACAAACTGCACAAAATCCGCGGACTATTTCTTTGACCTATTCGCGGAATGCGGGGTGAAGCGTAGTGGTTTATGCCTTTTTTGTAAGGTTATTGCGCTTGTTTGGTCGTCGGTTGGTCGGGCGGTTGCCTGTATTCACCGATGCAGCCGTGGAGGGATTAACCGTTTTTCAATTTGTCACAATTCTTGATTTGCACGATGCTTCGGGTTTGAGAACCCAGGTTCAAACGGCTTGATTTGCAAGGGATGTCGGCTCGTCCCGGTGACCATTTGAGCTGTATCATACGGCCTGGGCTCTCCTTTAGATTTAGCAACGACTTCTTGCTTGCCGAGCAGAGCGGCACTGCCTGCATGGCGATCACCGGCATGTTTTCAAATAATACCTTTTAATTTCAATTATTAAGAAGCGGAATATGTTTGAAAATTTACAAGACTCCGTACCCAGGTGTTCATTTGTTTACATAACATAGCTGCTTTTTGAATAGGTTATTGAGAAATTTTCAGAACCCCCGCCATACTCGCGGTGCGTAAACCTGCGCAATCGTTTGCTGGAAGAGGAGCCAACAGACGTAAAACAGGGAACTGGGAGGAATGAATGACTAATAAATCTGTCACACGCCGCGGCGTGCTGAAGTCTGGTGCTGTTGCCGGTACCGGTCTGGCCCTACCTACGATTTTTACTGCATCGTCGGCTGCTGCATATACTAACGAACCTTCTGGGTCGTCTGTCACATTGGGTTTCAATGTTCCGCAGACCGGGCCTTATGCAGAAGAGGGTAATGATGAACTGCTGGCACAGCAGCTTGCAGTCGAGCATCTGAACGGTGAGGGAGATGGCGGTTGCCTGAACACCTTTACGTCCAAGGCCCTGAAAGGGAACGGGATTCTTGGTAAAAAGGTCGGGTTCGTAACCGGCGACACCCAGACCAAATCGGACGCCGCACGCGCATCGGCCAAGTCGATGATCGAAAAAGACGGTGCGATCATGATCAACGGCGGCTCGTCCTCGGGCGTGGCTGTCGCAGTTCAGGGTCTGTGTCAGGAAGCGGGCGTGATCTTCATGGCTGGCCTGACCCATGCCAACGACACGACCGGTAAGGACAAGAAGGCGAACGGTTTCCGCCATTTCTTCAATGCTTATATGTCGGGCGCTGCTCTGGCGCCGGTTCTTGCTGCCGAAATGGGCAGTGAACGCCGGGCCTATCATCTGACCGCTGACTACAACTGGGGCTGGACTCAGGAAGAGTCGATTGTGGCCTCGACCGAAGCCCTGGGATGGGAAACGGTCAACACGGTCAAAACACCGCTCGCGTCGACGGACTTCTCGTCCTATATCGCGCCGGTTCTGAACTCGGGCGCGGATGTGCTGGTTCTGAACCACTATGGCGGTAACATGGTGAACTCGCTGACTAATGCGATTCAGTTCGGCCTGCTCGACAAGGTGGCCAACGGCAAAGACTTTAAGATTGTCGTGCCGCTGTATTCCGAACTGATGGCTGCCGGTGCTGGCGAGAACATCAAGGGCGTGCTGGGTTCGATGAACTGGAACTGGCAGCTGCAAGACGAAGGCACCAAGGCCTTTGTGAAATCCTTTGGTGAGAAATACGGCAAGCCGCCGTCCAATTCGGCTCAGACCTGCTATGCACAGGTTCTGCTCTATGCAGATGCGTGCGAACGAGCGGGTACCTTCAACCCCTGTGGTGTCGCCGAAGCGCTGGAAGATTTCGAGTTCGACGGTCTGGGCAACGGGCCGACCTGGTATCGTGGTGCAGATCATCAGTGCTTTAAGGATGTGCTGGTGGTGCGGGGCAACGAGAACCCGACCAACGCCTATGACACGCTGGAGATCGTCGAGATCACCCCACGCGCGCAGGTCGAATACGATCCCGAGCACCCGATGTTTGCCGGTGGCGAACTGGGTAAATGCAATCCGGGCGCGTAACACAAGCGCGAGAATTTTCGACGAAAATTCTCTGACCTAGAAAACGGGCTCTCCCGCCTATGGGGGAGTCCACTGGACAGGCCAAAGGTGGGGACTATGGACGCCATTCTTCTGCAAATTCTGAACGGGTTGGACAAGGGGTCGGCTTATGCGCTGATCGCGCTTGGCCTGACGCTGATCTTCGGAACGCTTGGAGTTGTGAACTTTGCCCATGGGGCGCTGTTCATGATTGGTGCGTTCTGCGCCGTGTCTTTGCAAAAACTCTTTAACTTGAGCTACGTGACCCTTGATGAAAGTCAGAAAGATTTTCTGGGCAACCCGCTGAAGGTTGAAACCCCGTATATAGAGGCCTGGTTCGGCCCCGAGATTGGCGCGTCAATCATAGATTGGTCCGTTCCTCTGGCTGTCCTGTTCGCGATCCCGATCATGTTGTTTGTCGGCTACGTGATGGAGCGCGGGCTGATCAAACATTTTTACAAGCGCCCTCATGCGGATCAGATCCTTGTGACTTTTGGCCTGGCGATCGTGCTGCAGGAGATCATCAAATATTTCTTCGGTGCCAATCCGATCCAGACCCCGCCCCCCGATATGCTGAGTGGGTCTGTTGATCTTGGCATCATGGTTGGATTCGATCCCAACGCCATCATCTATCCGATCTGGCGGCTGGTCTATTTCGGGTTTGCCGTTGGCATTATCGGAGCGGTGTTCTCGTTCCTGCAATTCACAACCTTTGGCATGGTCGTGCGGGCTGGCATGGCAGATCGTGAAACGGTGGGCCTGCTGGGGATAAATATCGACAGGCGGTTTACCATCATGTTCGGGATTGCGGCCGCGGTCGCGGGTCTTGCCGGGGTGATGTACGGGCCGCTCAACCCCCCGAATTATCACATGGGCATGGACTTTCTGGTTCTCAGCTTTGTGGTTGTGGTTGTGGGGGGGATGGGCTCATTGCCGGGCGCGGTTTTGGCCGGGTTCCTGCTGGGCGTGCTCGAAAGCTTTGCGTCGACCACCTGGGCCACGACCACGATCCCCGGCATCAACCAGATCATCATCTACCTTGTCGCCATCATCGTGCTTTTGACCCGTCCACGCGGGTTGATGGGGCGCAAAGGCGTGATGGAGGAATAAGCCATGTTGGGACTGAACAAGAGAGATACCAGCCTGCTGATCATCGTCGCCATACTGACCCTGTTGGCGCCCTTTATCCTGAACCCGTTCCCCGAAGGCAGCGCCATGGCGCAGTTCAACGCGGGCTATCCCGATTTGATGCAGCGGTTCGTGATCTTTGGGATCTTTGCGATCGGCTTCAACATTCTGTTTGGATTGACCGGATACCTGTCCTTTGGCCATGCGGCCTTTCTTGGGGTGGGGTCGTATTCCGCAGTGTGGATGTTCAAACTGCTCAGCTATAACGTCGTTCCGGCCATCGCGCTCAGCGTTCTTGTCGCCGGGGTGTTTTCGCTGCTGATCGGATTTGTCAGCCTGCGTCGGTCGGGCATCTATTTCTCGATCCTGACGCTGGCTTTTGCACAGATGAGCTTTGCACTGGCCTATTCGGTGCTTTCGAACCCAAAATTCAACCTGACAAATGGTGAGACCGGCTTGCAGGTCTATGCGGACGATCCGCAGATCCTGCAATCGGCCAGCGCGCCGAACCTACCGCATCTGTTCGGCATTCCCATGCGCGCGACCTATACGTTGGATGTAGGTGCCTGGAGCTTTGACTTTAACGCGGGCTATTACCTGTGTGCGGTGATCATGATGGCGGTGTTCTATCTCTCTATTCGCATCTTCCGCTCGCCCTTTGGCATGATGCTGCGGGCGGTGAAATCCAACCAGCAGCGGATGAACTATACCGGCCTGAACTCCAAACCCTACACGCTGGCGGCCTTTGTGATCTCGGGCATGTATGCCGGTCTGGCGGGGGGGCTGATGGCCGCGATGGACCCGCTGGCGGGGGCCGAACGGATGCAATGGACCGCCTCGGGCGAGGTGGTTCTGATGACCATTCTGGGCGGTACAGGGACTCTGATCGGGCCGGTACTGGGAGCAGGCTTTATCAAGTATTTCGAAAACATCTTCTCGAAGATCAACGACAATGTTCTGCACAGCTGGTTCGCTTTCCTGCCCGATGGGCTTGAGGACGCGGTTGTGTTCCTGATCCATCCGTTCATCGGCAAGGGTTGGCATCTGACGCTGGGTATCCTGTTCATGCTGGTGGTGATCTATCTGCCGGGTGGGCTGGTTGAAGGTGGTCAGCGGCTGATGGGCTGGTTCAAGCGTAAGAAACCGGGCGCCGATGATGCCCCGAAGGGCAAAACCGAGCCAGCGGAATAAGGGGGCACCATGGCAATTCTACGAGTCAAAGACGTCAGCAAACGCTTCGGTGGCCTCAAGGCGCTGTCGGATGTGAACCTCAACGTCGAAGAAAACTCGGTCCACGCGATCATCGGCCCGAACGGTGCGGGCAAGTCAACCTTGCTGAACTGTTTGGTGGGAAAGCTGATGCCGGATACCGGTTCTGTTTTGTTCGACAACAATTCTGTTCTGGGGTTGGAACCCTATCAGATCAACCAGATGGGTATCAGCCGTGTGTTCCAGACGCCCGAGATTTTCGGCGATTTGACTGTGATGGAGAACATGTTGATCCCGATCTTTGCGATGCGGGACGGCGCGTTTCGGATGCACGCCTATGAAACCATCTCCAGTGAAAAGGCGATTGTCGAGCAGGCCGAGGCGATGCTGTTAGAGATGAACATGGCTGACAAACGCGAGATGCACGCGGCATCGCTGTCACGCGGGGACAAGCGACGACTTGAGATCGGCATGTGCCTCAGCCAGAACCCGCGCCTGCTTTTGCTGGACGAACCCACCGCCGGGATGGCCCGGGCAGATACCAACAACACGATCGACCTGCTCAAACAGATCAAGGACGAGCGTGACATTACCATCGCCATCATTGAACATGACATGCATGTGGTGTTCAGCCTGGCCGAGCGCATCACCGTTCTGGCGCAGGGAACACCTCTGGTCGAAGATACGCCAGAAAACATCCGCGGGCATCCCAAGGTTCGCGAAGCTTATCTGGGTGAGGCCGCGTAAGGAAAAGCAATGAACGAGAAACCTGACTTTTCGAAAAACGCCAATATGGCCAGCACCGCCCCTGCGTTTTTGTCGGTGTGGGACATGCATTCATACTATGGCGAAAGCTATATCGTGCAGGGCGTCAGCTTTAACGTGCACGAAGGTGAAATTCTGGCCCTGCTGGGCCGGAATGGTGCTGGCAAGACCTCGACGCTCAGATCCATCGCGCGGGTCAGTGACCCCGAGGTGCGTCATGGTGAAATCTGGCTGGATCACAAGCCGCTGCACAAAATGACCAGCTATGAGGCCGCCGCCGCAGGCCTTGGCCTTGTGCCAGAGGATCGCCGTATCATCCCCGGTCTGACGGTCGAAGAGAACCTGCAACTCGCCCAGATCGCTCCACCTGTCGGCTGGTCGCTGGAACGGCTTTATGAGCTGTTCCCAAGGCTGGGTGAGCGCCGCAAGCAAGAAGGAATTACCCTGTCTGGCGGAGAGCAGCAGATGCTGTCGATTGCGCGGGCTTTGGCACGGGACATCAAGGTGTTGCTTCTGGATGAACCCTATGAGGGGCTTGCCCCGGTGATTGTGGATGAGATCGAAAAGACTCTGCTTCACGTCAAACAGCAGGGTATGACCACGATCATTGTCGAGCAGAACGCGGTGCGCGCCCTGGAATTGGCGGACCGTGCGATCATTCTGGATACGGGCAGCATCGTGTTTGATGGAGCCGCCAGCGAGGTGTTAGAGAATCCACAGCTGCGCGAGGAATATCTGGCAATCTGAACATGCGGATTCAGCAATTGTTCTGAACCGTCGGGCGGGGTGTTCATCCCCGCCCTTTTTCGTTGTTCAGCTTTCGATTGGCGGTGTCCTGGGGCCGGGTCACCAACGGAAAATGACAATATTCAACGAATTTCTGGAATTTACGGATAGTTTATTATGTAATTTCAATACCCTATCTAGGGCTACGGGAAACCCCCTATATCTTTGATTGGAGCGATTCGTTAACTTCAAATCATCCAAGGAGTTTCCAAGGACCTACCACTTTTCCCCCTTGAGGGGCTGGCTACTTACCCCCTCGGCCGGCCCCTCACTAGTTGGGGGACATCAACCCAATTCCCCCAAAAGCTCACTTACAAGCGCAGGCACTTCGTGCCAGTCGGCGAAGTTACGGGTATGATACAGTTCAGAAACCGGGCTTTTCCGATAACCTTCCGTGAATAGCAAAAATGGCACCTGGGCCCGTTCAGCGGTTTCTGCATCGACCTCACTGTCACCCACGAACAGGCGCGGACCTATAGCGGCCACTGCTCTAAAACTTGCCTCAAGATGGGCTGGGTCTGGTTTGCGCGTGGCCAGGCTGTCACCACCCAGGGTGGCATCGAAATGATGGGTCAGGCCCATCGACTTCAGAACATGGTCAGCCGGTGCTTTGGGTTTGTTTGTACAAACACCCAGAACACATCCCATCTGGCGCAGCTGTTCAAGCGCTTCGGCCACGCCGGGGTAGACGACGGTTTTGTCGCTGGAGGCTGCGTTGTAGTGGGTCAGCGTCAGTTCCGATAGCTCGGCATGGCGATCCATAGGCAGGTCGCAATGAAACATCATGCGTTCTACCAATTTCGGGAGGCCATTGCCGACGAATTGTTTGATCGTGTCCTGGGGCAGGGGCGAGACACCAGTGTCCCGCAGCATTGCATTCGCAGCGGCGGTGATGTCCGGAAGGCTGTCGACCAGTGTTCCGTCCAAATCGAACATAATTGTAGCGCTCATTGAAATCCTTGCCTCTGAAGCTGCACCGCAAGTCCTAACTGGTGTGTTCAGGCAGTGCAATTCAACCCGGTTGCGAGAGTGGGATATTGAGGCTTGACATACCTGACTAAAATAATCAGATTATATTTCAAGCCATCAGCAACCCCAGAAACGGGCCAGCCAGATACCTGAAAAGTAAACCGATAAGGCGCATTGCCCGAAACCTTCCGGAGTGATCCTGATGAATGTTCAGAACCCGAATCCCAGCCAGTCTTTTGCCGTATCAATGCTGCCTGCACATAAGGCTGAAGATCTGACCAAAGGGGGCAATCTGGCCCATATCGAGCTGGGCGATCAGCTGTACACCTTGCGCATCACGCGCGCGGGCAAACTGATCTTGACGAAATGAGCGCGCCTGCAGCCCGGGGTGGCGCGACCGTTGGCCGTCTGTCCGACCTAAGCCCTGTCGAGGCCGGTGCGGTCATGTATCTGCGCCTCTGGGGGGACGGAATGCAAACGCGTATGGATGCGGCGCAGGACTTTCAAATCGCCCTGGGTACGGATCAGGGCCGGGCAGCGATGTTGACGCTGGACCGGCTGTGCTCGCTTTGTGCCCATCACGGGCGGCGCCCGCTGATCCGGCATGGGTTGGGCTGTGTCTGCCTTGGCGCGGATGAAAACTGTTTCGCCCAGATGATTGCGGCGGCATCAGAAGGCGCGCGCGAAGACGCTATGATGATGGCGTCCCTGATCGTCCGTCCCGATTTTGCCCCCGCATTGGCCGCTTTGTCTGAGGAATTAGGGCTGGCTTTGCGACGCATGACGGTCTCGATCCCGATGCCAACCCCAAGACATCAGAACCCCACTGCCACGCTGCACTAAGCAGCAGGGCAGGTGCAGAACCCCGGCGAATGCGCGCCGGGGTTCCGTGCCCTCAGCAGCAGCCGCACCCTGCGTGGTGATGGTCATGATCGCATGAGGGTGGCGGGCTGTAATCACCAACTTCTGCCAGCACATCCCGTAATGCCCACAGGATCATGTCCACATCTTCCGCCTCGATCGTCAGCGGCGGGCGAATTTTCAGGATGCTGTCCTTTGGGCCTTCGCTGCCAATAAGAATCCGGTGGTCGCGCATCCGGTTCTTGACATATTTGCAGATCTCACGGCCTTCAGAGCCATCGGGGTTGATCAGTTCGACTCCAACGAACAGGCCCATGCCGCGCACATCACCGACAGATCCGAAATCGGTCTCGATCTGACGCAGGCCTGTCATCAACCTGTCGCCCATCAGGCGGGCATTGTCCTGCAAGCCTTCATCATCGACGATATCCAGAACTTCTTTGCCGATGCGGCAGGACAGGGTCGATCCGCCAAAGGTCGAAAAGAACTCGATCCCGTTGTCAAAGCTGCGGGCGATCTCTTTGGTAGTAACCAGAACGCCCAATGGATGACCGTTGCCAATGGGTTTGCCCATGACCACGATATCCGGCAGCGCGCCTTGATGCTCAAAGCCGAAATAATATTCGCCCAGACGCCCCAGACCTGTCTGCACCTCGTCGGCGATGCAGACACCACCAGCGGCGCGGATTTTCTCATAAACCGCGGGCAGATAGCCTTTGGGTGGTATGATCTGCCCGCCAACTGAAGGGAAGGTCTCGGCAATGAAACCGGCAACGCCCTGACCTTTGTCCTGTAGGGCTGCAATCGCTGGGTCCACTAGATCTGCAAACTTCTGGGCGCGATCGGGGTCGTCGCGCCGGTAAGACCCTCGGTAGTCATCCGCGACCTCAACCAGTTCCACCCAATCCGCCTGACCAACTCCGCCCGGTTTGTTGAACTTATAGGCCGAAATTGCCACGGCGGCGTTGGTATTGCCGTGATACCCATGATCGGGCGTCACGATCCCTTTGGCGCCGGTATGGGCGCGGGCCAGCCGCAGGGCGAGCTCATTGGCTTCGGTGCCGGAATTCACAAAGAAGCAGACCTCGAGGTGATCGGGCAGCTTGGACAGAACCTTATCGGCAAAAGCCGTCTGGGCCGGATGCAGATACCGGGTGTTGGAATTCATCCGCTTGAGCTGATCTGCTGCGACAGCCTGAATGCGCGGGTGGGCGTGGCCCACATGGGGTACATTGTTATACGCATCCAGATAAGGGCGACCCCATTCGTCAAACAGGTGATGCTTCCAACCGCGTACCAGCATGACTGGATCGTCATAGGTCAGGGACAGGTTGCCTCCGAAGTGGTCCTGCCGTCCCTGCAGGATCGCCTGTTTATCGGTCGGCCGATAGAACACCTTGTCATCGGGAAGGTTCAGCAGAGCCGCCGGATTCGGGCAGACGGCGTGCCACAGTTCAAGCTCGTCAGGGTCGCCAACACCCGGCCAGTTGGCCCGCATCCCGTTCGTAGTCAGGGCCAGCTGGAAATGTACATGTGGGGCCCAGCCCCCGTTCTGTGTGACATCCCCAAGCCGTGCAAACGCCGCTCCCTGTGCGACTGGATCGCCCGGGTTCAGCCTGTCGCAGACCTCGGGGTCCAAATGTCCGTAGAGTGTATAGAACGGATCGCCTTGGGGTGTTTCGTGATGCAGGATCACCACCCCGCCATAGTCAAGGTGACTGTCGCGATTCTCGACCGCCTCGACCCGGCCACTGATCGGGGCATTCAGGACAGTGCCAGCAGGCGCGAACACATCCACCGCCAGATGCACGGTGCGTCGGTCCGAAGCTTTCCATGGCCCTTTGCGGAACCCCGGCTCTGCGTAAATCAGGCGGGGTTCATTGTAATATCCCAACCAGAATTCTGTGCCATATTCCTCGCCAACACGTGCCGCCTCGGCCAGGGGCATGTGGAAAGGATTTTGCGGCCACACCGAGTTTTCGACCGATAGCGAGCCAATGGGCACATCTTTTAGACCCTGCCCAAACATCTCGGCGAATTGACCGCGATGCGCGGACAGATAGGCGTGGATGCGCTCGGCCCCATCGGTGACCGGTAGACTACAGGCGACGCGCAGGCGCGCTGGCATCAATCCGCCATTGACGCTTTGGTCCTCAAGAAACCGCCAGGCCGGCGCCTGACTGATGGTGACATAAGGATCATCCGGGTTTTCAAGGGCCATCAGGGTCGAGTTCACAACCGACACAGCCAGTCGCATACGCAAGAGAGGCCAGATCAGTTCGACTTCGTCCGCGCGCAGGGGGTTTGCCGCCTGATAGCCGCGCACCAGTGCCGCCAATGCGCGTTCGGGTTGCGGATGATCCAATACGATATAGGCCCCGGCAATCGCCAGATCGCAAACGCGTGGCGCGGCACACATATCGCCAAGGTCAATCAAGCCCGACACCCCCGGGCGCTGGCCAGGCTCTGCTTCGACCAGAACGTTATAGTCATTGGCGTCATTATGAATCGCCTGACTGGGCAAGCCTGCCAACTTGCCCGATATCGCATTGAATTCGGAACATATCTCGGCCAGCACTGCCTGCCGCGCGGGGCTACTAACGGCGTCCAGATGCTGTTCGATCCACCCTGCCTGCGTCAGATTCCATTTGAAATCGCCCCGGGCCAAACCCTCATGCGTGAACCGCTCTAATGCGCGGTCTGTAGCACCCAGAACGCGACCCAGCTTTAGGATCAACTCTTCGGATTTGGGTGCCGATTTCGCATAGCATTGCCCAGGCAGGCATTCCAGCAACCAAACAAGGCGCGGTACCCCCTCGTGATCTTCGATTCGGGGCAGATAGCCCCTCTGCAAATCGGGAAACACTGTAGGAAATGGCAGCCCTGGTGCTTCTGAGGCGATATGTTCTAAGGCTTTGACCTGCAGGTCCACAAGCTCTGCTTCGCATCCGGGGCGCATGACTTTCAGCACATAATCCTGTCCGTTGGTTGCCCGGACCAGAAAATTAAGATCGTATTCGCCGTCCAATCGGGTCAGCCGCGCGTCCAGCCCCCAGTTTTGCCGCAAAGCATTAGCCCAAAATGCGATGATGTCGTTCATTTGAAACCCTGTCCCAGTAAACCGGGGTCCTTTTCATCTGGCTAAAAATATCTTCGGGAGTGAATTGGCCCTGCGGGCCAAGAGGGGGCAGACAGCCCCCTTTTCCCGTTACCCCAATGCGCGCAACCGTTTAATAAGCGAGGAAGTATCCCACCGATTCCCGCCCATTTTCTGCACATCCTTATAGAACTGATCAACCAAAGCCGTCACCGGCAGGGATGCCCCTGTTTCATCTGCGGTATCCAAGCAAATTCCCAGATCCTTGCGCATCCAGTCCACCGCGAAACCGTGCTCGAAATGATCGTCCAACATGGTTTCATAGCGGTTCGCCATCTGCCAACTGCCTGCGGCCCCCTGACTGATCACTTCCACAACCGCCCGGCCATCCAGCCCGGCTTTTTCGGCAAAATGCAGCGCCTCGCTGAGGCCCTGAACCAGTCCGGCAATGGCGATCTGGTTGCACATCTTGGTCATCTGACCGGCGCCACTGTCCCCAATGCGGCGACAGATTTTGGAATAGACCTGCATAATGGGCTCGGCCGCGTCATAGGCAGCCTGATCCCCCCCGCACATGATCGACAGAACGCCGTTTTCAGCCCCGGCCTGACCGCCCGAAACCGGCGCGTCCACAAAGACAATCCCTGCGGCTTTGCCCGCGCCATAAAGCTCTCGGGTTACCTTTGCTGAGACGGTCGTATGGTCGACGAAAACCGCGCCGCTTGACATTGCGCCGAAGGCACCATCGTCGCCGGCGCAGACCATGCGAAGGTCATCATCATTGCCCACACAAGCCATGACAAACTCGGCTCGCTCAGCCGCCTCGCGCGGGGTAGCGGCCATTGAGCCGCCATATTGGGCGACCCAAGCCTCGGCCTTAGCGGTGGTTCGGTTGAAAACCGTGACCTCATGACCTGCAGCCTGCAGGTGGCCGGCCATTGGATATCCCATGACACCCAAACCAAGGAACGCAACTTTTGCCATTTGGTGAACCTCTCTGCTGTCCGGGTCCGGTCAGACGCCGCAAGCCGGATTGTTTGGCAGAGACAAAGCAAAGCTGAAGACAAAGGGCAACCCCGTGTCAGGGTTGTCGGCCCAAATCCTTCAGGATCGGACAATCAGGCCTGTCGTCGCCGGCGCAGGCGTCAATTAAATGACCCAACGTATCGCGCATCGCATTAAGGTCGGCAATCTTCGCTTCGATCTGGACCATATGCGCGCGGGCAACCTTCTTCACATCAGCACTTGCGCGGGTTTCATCCTCATACAAGGCCATCAGGGTCCGGCAATCTTCGATCGTAAATCCCAATGCGCGGGCCCGGCCTAAAAAGTTCAGTTTGTGCACATCCTGACTGCGGAACCGGCGATAGCCATTATCATCGCGCAGCGGTTTGATCAGTCCGATATCTTCGTAATAGCGGATGGTCTTGGCCGGGAGACCGGTTTGGTTGGAAACGTCGCCGATATTCATGACGTCACCATTTGTGGAGCCGCCGGGTGTGATCCCTCGGGCAGGCTGGCGCGAACCCTGCGAAGTCGCAACGCGTTGGTGACGACAAAGACGCTGGACAAAGCCATGGCTCCAGCCGCCAGAACCGGGGAAAGAAGCGGGCCGCCAAAAGGATACAGAATCCCGGCGGCGACAGGGATCAGCAAAACATTATATCCAAACGCCCAGCCCAGATTCTGTTGGATATTGCTCATGGTCCGGCGACTGATTTCGACTGCATTGGCAACCGCGCGCAGATCGCCCGACATCAGCACCACATCCGCCGTTTCAATCGCCACATCTGTACCCGTGCCGATAGCGATGCCGACATCCGCCGCAGCCAATGCCGGGGCGTCGTTAATCCCGTCACCGACAAAGGCCAGCTCTCCGAACTGGTCGCGCAGGGCGTTGATTGTAGCGAGCTTTCCGTCCGGCAGGACCTCGGCTGTGACATGATCGATGCCCAGCTTGTCTGCCAAAGCCTGCGCAGTCAGGGCGTTGTCCCCGGTGACCATCGCCAGCGTTAGGCCCATAGTGTGCAGCCGGTGCAAAGCTTCGATCGTGCCCGGTTTGACCGGATCCGAGACCGTAAGAAGTGCCGCAGCCTGACCGTTGATCGCGACGAATACGGGGGTTGCCCCTTCGGCGGCATGCTGGTCGGCCTGTTGGCTCAGCGCGGATAGATCAATGCCGTTCTGCGCCATTAATCTGGGTGAGCCGATCAGCAGATCGTGCCCATCGACAGACGCGCGGGCGCCCAGCCCAGTCAACGATTCAAAGCCGGCGATAGGGGGCAGGTCCGCCGGTCCGGCCCGCGTGATGGCCGTGGCAATCGGATGCTCGGATCGCGCCTCGACCGCAGCGGCCAGCCGTAAAACGGTATCGCGGTCAAACCCATTTATGGTCGTGACATTCGCCAGTTCAGGGCGCCCCAGTGTCAGAGTCCCGGTCTTGTCCAAAGCGATGATCTTGGCCTGTTGCAACTGCTGCAAAGCATCGCCTTTGCGGAACAGCACGCCCAGTTCAGCCGCGCGCCCCGTGCCCACCATGATCGACGTCGGAGTCGCCAGCCCCATGGCGCAGGGGCAGGCAATGATCAAAACCGAAACCCCTGCGACCAGCGCCATCGGCAAGGCAGGCGCAGGGCCAAAGATCAGCCAGATCGCAATGGTCAGTAGGGCAACGCCAATCACAACGGGAACAAACCACGCCGTGATCCGGTCGACTAGCCCCTGTATCGGCAACTTGGCACCCTGAGCTTGCTGAACCATCTGGATGACCTGCGCCAGCACCGTTTCGGACCCAACACGCGTGGCGCGCACGCGCAGCGCGCCCGTGCCGTTGACCGTGCCCCCTATCACCTGATCTTCGGCCGATTTCCCTATAGGAACGGGTTCGCCGGTAATCATGCTTTCATCCACGTATGAGGTGCCGTCCAACACCTGAGCATCGACTGGGACGCGCTCTCCGGGTCGGATCTGCAGCACATCGCCAACCAGTATTTCGGATATGGGTCGATCGACCGTGCCCCCGTCCTGTTCTAGCCGGGCTGTTTTCGGTTGAAGCCCGACCAGTTTGCGAATGGCGGCCCCGGTCCGGCCTTTTGCCCGCGCCTCCATCGCGCGACCCAGCAGGATAAGGACCACGATGACCGAGGCGGCCTCGTAATACACATTTGCACTGCCTTGTGGCAGAACCTGAGGCGCAAAGGTGGCCAGGACGGAATACAGATAGGCGGCACCGGTTCCCATCGCGACCAGAGCATTCATATCAGGTGTCCCGCGCAGCAAGGCCGGGATACCCTTGGCATAGAACACCCTTCCGGGGCCGATCAGCAGAACCGACGTCAGGACAAACTGGATGATATGGCTGGTCTGAATCCCGATTGTTGCCTGAACCCAGTGATGAAAGGCTGGGATCATGTGCCCACCCATCTCGAGTATAAACACGGGCAAAGCCAGCGCCGCAGCGATCAGGGTGGTGCGGATCAGCGCAGAGGCTTCGCCCGGTTTCTCATCGTTGCTTTCGGCCATCCTGGAAGGGTGCGCCGGATAGCCCGCTTTAGTGCTTAGCTGCGCCAGCTTCACAGGATCAGTTGCCCCGTCGGCAAAACGAATGGTCGCGGTTTCAGTGGCCAGGTTGACCCGAGCACTTATGACGGCCGGATCTGCGCAGAGTGCTCGTTCAATCCTTGCGACGCAAGAAGCACAACTCATTCCGTCAATCTGCAGAACGGCTTCTGCCACTGACACCGGATAACCAGCTTTGTCCAGCGCGCCGGTCAGGTCGCTGATCGGCCCGTCATAAGTGACCTGTGCAGTCTCGGTTGGGAAGTTGACCGAAGCCTCGGTAACCCCGGGAACATTGCGCAACGCAGATTCCACGCGGCCTACGCAGGATGCGCAGCTCATTCCGGTGACCTTCAGTCTGATAGTATGTGAGTTGGCCAATCGACTCATCCTGTCCTGTTTTCAACCCTAGATGGGGGTTCCAGTCACAGGAAGGTCAAGGGCAGAGATCATGATTCAGGCACAATCTTTTGTTTCGAGGGCCGTACGGTTCTTAGTCTTGGGCCAGTTTTTCCAGCAGCAGCGAATTATAAAGCGCGGGCGGGGATGTCCGAACAGCTTCGGGAGATGCGAAAAACCCCAGCATAAGAAAGGCAATCGACAGAGCGAAACCAAACAGGACTATGAAGGCTCGGTGAAGCGTTAACGTTATCATGGTGTCAGTCCTTGAATCACAAGTTGGGGAATGCTTGGCACTGGGGCTTATTTCTTATTTTCCAGTTCCCGTTTCAGCCGGTCATTTTCCGCCTGAAGTTGGGCCAGCTGCTGGCCCAATTCGTTCAGGTGGGGGCGCAGCTCGGCCTCGGTGAATCGTGGGGTAATGTGACTTGGGCAATTCCAGTCCAGACCTTCGACCTTGATAATGACGGCGCGTTCGGCCGGGGTCTGGGTGCCTTCGGGGGAGAGGCTGGCAGCCGCCGCAGCGCCTTCGGCAATTTCGACACGCCCAAGTATTTTCAGGCGTCGCTGGTTGGCATAATCCATCAGGATCAGCGCAACCCGGTCATTGCCATCCAAATTCCCGCGCGAGATATACTGTTTGTTGCCCGAAAGATCAGCATACCCAATGGTCTGCGCATCAAGTACTCGTAAAAACCCCGCGGGTCCGCCACGATACTGCACATATGGCCAGCCGGTCTCGGACACGGTTGATTGGTAGAACCCGTCGCGGGCCTCGATGAACTCTTTTTCGGCGGCTCTGATTTCGTGACCCTGCACAGGGCCGCTTTCCAGGAATTTCGCATAGGTTTTTGCCGATCCCATCCTTTCTTGATGGGTGAGAACGGCAGGCGTGAAGGTTAGTTTGGAAAAAGCACGTGGCATAATAGGTCCTTTCTACAGGCCCAGATCAGACAGGCCGGGATGGTCGTCAGGGCGCGGACCAAGAGGCCAAAGGAAAACCCGATCCTGTTGCCTGATCGGAAGGTCGTTCAGCGAGGCATGACGTTTGGCCATCCGACCATCCCTATCGAATTCCCAGTTCTCGTTACCATATGAGCGGAACCACTGGCCGCTGTCGCTCCGCCATTCATAGGCATAGCGCACGGCAATACGGTTTTCGGAATAGGCCCAGAGTTCTTTGATCAGCCGGTACTCCTGCTCATTTCTCCACTTGCGGGTCAAAAGCGCGTGAATTTCAGCATGGCCCGCGACAAACTCGGCCCGATTCCGCCATTGGCTGTCCTCGGTATAGGCGGGCGTCACGATATCCGGATCACGGCTGTTCCAAGCATTTTCAGCCATGCGGACCTTTTGTGTAGCGGTCTCAGCAGTGAATGGCGGCAGAGGGGGGCGGCTCATGTCATGATCCTTCAGGTCAGCGATGCAGCGAGCAGCGCAAGGGTCAACAGAATTGGGATGTACTGGCGGTTGAAGGGGCTGGTACGGCGTTTCATGACGGCTCCATAGTTAACTGATCGGTACATCATGTTGTTAAGGTGTACTGATCGGTACCTATTTGCAAGGGGTGCCTGTAAAATATCTAAAATTTTTCTCTATCCAGGTGGAAAATAAAGAGAATTTTCTGAACATTGATGGCCCTTGCGGATTATGGAGGGTACAATTATGTACAGATCGGTACGTATAGGAGGCGAATCATGCGCCCAAACAAAAGGGATGAGCTGGTCCGCAAGGCCCTGAAGGTCTTTTATCGCGACGGTTTTCATGCGACCGGCATGGACAAGCTGGTGGCTGAGACGGGTGTGTCGAAGACTTCGATGTACAAACATTTCCGCACCAAGGAAGATCTGATACTGGCGGCTTTGCGCCTGCGGGACGAGAATTTCCGCAACTGGTTCATGCGTCGTGTCGAGGAATTGGCCGACACCCCTGCGGACCAGTTGATTTCAAGCTTTGATGCACTGGGCGAGTGGTTCGCCGAAGACGGGTTTCGCGGCTGCATGTTCATCAAGGCTGGCGCCGAGTTCCAGGAGAAAGAGCACCCGATCCACGTGCAGGCGGCGGAGCACAAGCGGTTGTTGTTGGAATATTTCACGGATCTGGCCCGCAAAGCCGGTGCCTTCGACCCTGAAAGCCTGGGATGTCAGATTCTTCTGCTGAAAGAAGGGGCAATCGTGACGGCGGTTCTGTTGAAAAGCTGTGATCCCGCGCAAGATGCCAAAGCTGCAGCGCGGGTCTTGCTGGAAAACGCGTTGGCCGCACCGATCCAGTGACCCGGCGAAATCTTCCAAAAGACGTTGCGTAGCGTTTCATCCAACGCATTGGATTACTTGGCGGTCCAACTTACGCTGGCGGCAAGTTGATCTTGGAGGATGCGCAATGTCTCTTATTACCCCTACATCCAGCTGGGTGTCCGAAGAGCACCAGATGTTTGCCGAAATGGCGAACCGTTTCATGCAGGACGAACTGGTGCCCAATATCGAGCGCTGGACCGAAAACGGGGTTGTTGATCGTGCGTTCTGGCGCAAGGCCGGTGACATGGGACTGATGGCTGGCGCGATCACCGAAGAACACGGCGGTGTCGGTGGTGGCATGGGATTTGATGCTCTGACCATGTACGCCCAGACCTCGCACGGAGATTCCGGTTGGGGCTATGCGATCCAGTCGATTGTCATCCACTATATCACCGCTTATGGCAGCGAAGATCAAAAGTTGAAATGGCTGCCGAAACTCGCCTCGGGCGAGATGGTTGGCGCGCTGGCCATGACAGAGCCCGGAACCGGTTCGGATGTGCAGTCGATCCGCACAACTGCGGAAAAGAACGGTAACTCCTACTGTCTGAACGGATCCAAGATCTTTATCACCAATGGGCAATCTGCGGACTTGATCCTTGTGGCCGCAAAGACCGACAAGACCCAAGGGTCGAAAGGGGTATCGTTGGTCGCGGTCGAAACGCAGGGCGCAGATGGGTTCCGCAAGGGGCGGAACCTCAAGAAACTGGGCATGAAGTCCAATGACACGGCCGAGCTGTTCTTTGAGGACGTCAAGGTCCCGATGACAAACCTGATTGGTGCGGAAGAGGGGCAGGGTTTTTACCAGATGATGCGGCAACTTCCCTGGGAACGCCTGACGATTGCAATCGGTGCCCTGGGTGCGATTGATTTCGCGATTGCCGAAACAGTGAAATACACGCAGGAGCGCAAAGCCTTCGGTCAGCGCGTAATGGATTTCCAGAATACCCGCTTCAAGCTTGCCGAGTGTAAAACCAAGGCCGAAGTGCTGCGCAGTTTTGTCAACGACTGTATTGCCCGGCTTGAGGCTGGAACTTTGGATGCATCGACCGCGTCGATGGCCAAATACTGGGGGTCAGAGGTGCAGAATGAGATCATGCACGAATGTCTGCAGCTGTTTGGTGGCTATGGGTTCATGATGGAATATCCGATTGCTCGGCTTTACGCGGATGCGCGGGTTCAGATGATCTATGGCGGGACAAATGAGATCATGAAGGAACTCATTGCTCGGTCGTTGGACACATAATCCTGTTCGGGACGCTCCCGCCCCGCAGTTTTCTAGGGTGGTCGGAATGGCCCGGTCACGAGATTTGGTCGACTTGGCCTTGCAGCCAAGAACAGAACGACTTCAGCGGCTCGGATGCCACCCGGGATTGCGGCCAGACCAGAAAGAAATCGCCCAGACTGACGCCCGGGCCTTTCCAGGCGGGAACAAGCCGCCCGGTTTTCAAGTCGTCTTCGACCAGATAGCTGGGCAGCAGCGCCACCCCAAGCCCATGAATTGTGGCTTGTCCCATAGTCGAGAATTGGTCGAACAACATGCCGCCAAGCCCTGATGCCACAAGCCCTTGTGCGGCAAACCATTGCTCCCAGGCGTCAGGGCGCGTTTCCAGGTGCAGCAGTGGGGCATTCATTAGCCAGTCAATCTGTTCCGGGTTTTTTGGCAGAATTTCCGGGGCGCAAACCGGTACAACGTTTTCACGCATGATCGGCAGGTAGTTGACGCCGTGCCAATCTCGACGTCCGAAATGAATCGCGGCGTCGAAATGTTCCGTTTCGAAATCGAAGGGGCGAAGCCGGGTGTTCAGATTGACGGTCACCTCGGGATGTCGGCGAGCAAAGTCCTGAAGACGCGGCGCCAGCCAATGCATCCCAAACGCCGGCAGGATCGACAGGTTCAGCGATCCTCCGGTCGGATTGGCTCTGAGTTTTAGGGAGGCCTGCGCCAGTTGGTGCAAGCTTTTGCGCGCGACCTGAACGTATTCTTTTGCCGCCGGGGTAAGCTGCAGCCGCATCTGGGTTCGCTGGATCAGTTCGATGCCCAGCTGTTCCTCCATCGACTTGAGCTGTCGGCTGATGGCGCTTTGGGTCAGCGAAAGCTCTTCCGCTGCCGCCGAAGCACTGCCAAGGCGGTCAACGGCCTCGAGTGCCAGCAGAGAGGGGATAGACGGCAGAAAACGACGGGGAGCGATCATATGATAATTCCTCATACCTTTCGGATGGAATATCACTGGCTTTCAGGGCCCGCCAGCCCGATACCAAATGAATATTTTGGTCAAGAGAGACGTTGGCAGTGTCCAGGGAAATCGCAGCAGATAGTTTTAGGCGTGCAGACAGGCTGCGCGGGATTGAGTTGTCAGAGATTGTTCAGATCTCTGAGCAGGCTGCGCGCCTTAAGGCGCAGGGTGTCGATGTGGTCGCGCTCAGTACTGGCGAGCCTGATTTTCCGACCCCTGAACATGTGGTCGAGGCGGCCCATAAAGCGGCGCTGGCCGGGCAAACACGGTACCCGGCGACGGCAGGGGCGCCGGACCTTCGGACGGCTATCGCCGTCGGGGCCAGTGTCCAGCCGGAAAACGTGATCGTCTCGACCGGGGCCAAACAGGTATTGTCCGGGGCGCTGATGGCCACGCTCGATCCCGGGGATGAAGTTATTACCGCGGCGCCGTTCTGGACCAGCTATGCGGATATGGTCAGGCTGTCCGGCGGTATTCCGGTTGTCCTGGACTGTCCGGTTTCTCAGGGGTTCAAGCTGACCCCAGCACAGCTTGAGGCCGCAATTACGCCGCGCACTCGCTGGCTTTTGCTGAACACGCCCTCAAACCCGACCGGCGCGGTCTATACTGAATCGGAAATGCAGGCCCTGGGTCGTGTTTTGGACAGGCATCCCAATGTTTGGGTGATCTCGGATGAGATTTACCAACACCTGACCTATGTTCCCTTCACGCCATTTGTTCAGGCCGTGCCGCATCTGGCGGATAGAGTGCTGACCGTAAATGGAGTTTCCAAGGCCTATTCGATGACCGGGTGGCGGATCGGTTGGGGAATCGGGCCATCACCCTTGATCAAGGCGATGACCGCTGTTCAGGGGCAGATTACATCAGGCGCATGTTCCATCGCGCAGGCGGCAGCATTGGCTGCGATTACCGGGCCGCAAACGCTTTTGGGCGAACGCCTGCAGGCGATGCGAGCACGCCGTGATCTTGTGGTTGCTAGGTTGAATGCCGCGGGTCTGGAGTGTGCCGTTCCGGATGGCGCGTTCTATGTCTTTCCCAAAACACCGGCTGAAATGCCGGTCGATCATGAATTCTGCCGGTATCTGCTGGACGAAGTCGGGGTGGCACTGGTGCCGGGGCGTGCCTTTGGTTTGCCGGGCCATCTGCGGCTTTCTTTTGCTTATGCCACCGAAAGCCTGCAAGAAGGGTTGCGGCGCATTTCTGTTGCGACCGCCAGATTGAAGTAGAGGGGCCGCCATGGATCGCGCTCAGATCGTTCATGAGAATTTCCTGACACGTGTGGCGCAGCACCACCTGCCTGACGGCGCCGCACCGCGACCGGGATTAAGCAACGCCGATGCGGTGTCGCTGTACCGGTCTCAGGTTCTCAGCCGGGCACTGGACCGTACCAGCCGCGCGATGCAGAAGGCGGGGCAGGGGTTCTATACCATCGGCTCGTCCGGGCATGAGGGCATGGCGGCTGTCGCCCATGCTCTGCGGCCCACAGACATCGCGTTTCTGCACTACCGGGATGCCGCCTTTCAGATCGCACGTTCGGAACAAGTGCCGGGCCAGCAAATCGCTTGGGATATGTTGCTGAGTTTCGCCTGCTCGAAAGAGGACCCGATCTCGGGCGGTCGGCATAAGGTACTGGGCTCGAAGGCACTGATGATCCCGCCGCAGACCTCGACCATCGCCAGTCATCTGCCGAAAGCTGTGGGTGCGGCCTATTCCCTGGGTGCAGCGCGGCGGCACCCGCCCGAACATCGCGAGCTGCCACAGGACGGGATCGCGATGTGTTCGTTCGGGGATGCGTCGGCCAATCATTCCACTGCGCAGGGGGCGATCAATACGGCGGGGTGGACCAGCATACAGTCGACCCCTTTGCCCCTGTTGTTCGTCTGTGAGGATAATGGGATCGGTATCTCGGTCAGAACGCCAAAGGGATGGATTCAAGCGTCGATGCAGCACCGGCCGGGGATCAAATATTTTCAGGCCAACGGTTTGGATATTTTCGAAACCTATGCGGTTGCGAAAGAGGCAGCGGAATACGTGCGCACTCGGCGCAAACCGGCTTTTCTGCATCTAAGAACCGTTCGGCTTTATGGCCATGCGGGGGCGGACGTCCCGACGACCTATATGGCGAAATCCGAGGTCGAAGCTGATGAGGCTAATGATCCGCTTCTGCATTCGGTGCGGCTGTTGGATCAGGCTGGGGCGTTATCGTCGGATCAGGCGCTAAAGATATATCAGGATACCTGCGCCCGCACCGACAGGATCGCGGCCGAGGCCGTGACCCGCCCGCATCTGACTACCGCTTCCGAGGTCATGGCCAGCCTGATCCCGCCCAAACGTGCCTGCAAACCCACCAATGGTCCGGGGGCCGAGGCCCGTGCAGCCGCTTTTGGCAGCGATATGCGCGCGATGGACGACCCCCAACCCATGAGCCGCCTTATCAACTGGGCGCTGACCGATCTGATGCTGAACCATGCCGAGATCGTCTGTATGGGCGAGGATGTCGGGCGCAAGGGTGGCGTCTATGGCGTGACCCAAAAGCTGCAACAGAGGTTCGGTCCGGATCGGGTGATCGACACGCTGTTGGATGAACAGTCCATTCTGGGGCTGGCCATCGGCATGGGACATAACGGTTTCGTCCCGATCCCGGAGATTCAGTTTCTGGCCTATCTGCATAATGCCGAGGATCAGATCCGGGGTGAGGCCGCGACCTTGCCGTTTTTCTCGAACGGGCAATTCACCAACCCGATGGTCCTGCGGATCGCGGGGCTGGGATATCAGAAGGGGTTTGGAGGGCATTTCCACAACGACAACTCGCTGGCAGTACTGCGCGATATTCCCGGTGTGATCATTGCCTGCCCTTCGACCGGTGCGGACGCGGTGCAGATGCTGCGCGAATGCGTAAGGTTGGCGCGCGAAGAACAACGCGTTGTAGTATTCCTGGAACCCATCGCGCTTTATCCGATGCGGGACTTGCATCAGGCGCAGGATGCCGGGTGGATGACGACCTACCCCTCACCGGATCGCAGCATTCGACTGGGTGAGGTTGGGGTGCAAGGCGATGGCACCGATCTGGCGATTGTGACCTATGGCAACGGCCACTACCTGTCGCAGCAAGCCTTGCCCGAACTTGAGGCCGCAGGGATCCGAACCCGGATTATCGACATGCGATGGTTGGCTCCATTACCTGCAGAAGCGTTGCGCGAGGCCACCAAAACCTGTGCGCATATTCTGGTCGTTGACGAATGCCGTCGGACCGGAAGCCAGTCAGAGGCGCTGACAACTTTCTTCGTCGAAGAAAGCCCCGACACCCTGATCGCCCGAGTAGTGGCAGAAGACAGCTTTATCGCGACCGGGTCTGCATATGCTGCGCCATTGCCGTCAAAGGATAATATTGTCGCCGCTGCGCTCAATCTGACTGGAAACCGCTCATGACCCGTACCGCCGTTGTGATCTGCCCGGGTCGGGGCACCTATAACAAGGCCGAGCTGGGTTATTTACACCGTCATCACGCAAGCCGGATGCAAATGTTTGGCAATTTTGACGCTATCCGTGCCAGTGCGGGGCAAGAGACGGTCACGGAGCTGGACGGTGCCGATCGGTTCACGGTCAGCAAGTATTCGCGTGGAGATATGGCCTCACCTCTGATCTACGCGGCATCTCTGGCTGATGCTCAGGTGCTGGCCGATGACATTGAAGTGGTGGCTGTAACCGGCAACTCGATGGGCTGGTACATCGCCCTCGCCGTCGGAGGCGCGGCGTCGCCCGAGAATGGCTTTCGTGTGGTGAACACAATGGGGACGCTGATGCAGGACCACCTAATTGGTGGGCAGCTCGTATACCCGTTTTCAGACGATAGCTGGGTGGCTGATCCTCAGCGTAAGGCTGAATTGCTGGCGGATGTGGCGCGGATCAACGCGCAGGACGGTCAGGTTCTGGCATTGTCGATTGATCTGGGTGGAATGCTGGTTCTGGCGGGCAACGAAGAGGGCTTACGAGCGTTCGAGGCATCGTGGCCGAGTGTGCAAGACAGGTTCCCCATGAGGTTGGCAAATCACGCCGCATTTCACACCCACCTTCAAGCTCCGGTGGCTGCGGAAGGGCGCACGCAACTTGGTGCGGAGCTGTTCAAACAGCCTGACCGGCCTCTGATCGACGGGCGTGGCAAAATCTGGTGGCCGGGTGCGACGGACACGCAGGCACTGTGGGATTACACCCTGGGACATCAGGTGACCGCGGCCTATGACTTCACCCGCGCAATCCAGACCGCCGCGCGCGAATTCGCGCCTGACCTGTTCATCGTGACAGGCCCCGGAGCGACTTTGGGCGGTGCCGTTGCGCAATCGCTGGTTCTGGCCGGGTGGCAGGGGATGTGCGATCGGGCAGCGTTTCAGTCGCAGCAAGAGGCGCGGCCTTTCCTGATCGCGATGGGGCGTGAGGATCAAAGGGCTCTTGCGACGACCTGATCCCGCGTCCTAATGGTTTTTGACACCGCAAGGAGCCCGCATTGAGCGACTACGATCAATCCCTTTGGCTACACACCTGCCGCGAGCATGTGGAGAGCGCCCCGCTGACCAGCGATTTGTCTGTGGACCTTGCGGTGATCGGCGGCGGTTATACTGGCTGTTCCGCGGCTTTGACGGCCGCACGGGCCGGAGCCTCGGTCTGTGTATTGGAGGCGCAGGAGATCGGGCATGGGGGATCCGGGCGCAATGTGGGGCTGGTCAATGCCGGACTCTGGGTGCGCCCTGCTGACATTTGCGCCCATCTGGGGGATGCGGACGGAACGCGTCTGATCGAAATCCTTGCGGCGGCCCCAAGTGAAGTATTCAGCGTGATCCAGACACATGGGATCGAGTGCGAGCCGATGCGCAAGGGCACGTTGCATTGTGCGCATTCTGGCTCTGGTCTTGCTGATTTGAAAATACGCCATGCACAGTTGCGTCAGGCAGGCGCTCCGGTCGAGTTGCTGTCGTCGGACAAGACGTGCCAGCGCACGGGCAGCGCCACCTTTCGTGGAGCTCTGTTCGATCCGCGCGCCGGAACGATCCAGCCGATGGCATATGTGCGCGGTCTGGCCCGTGCGGCTGCCGCTGCGGGGGCACGCGTTCACACGCATAGCCCAGTGATGACGATGCGCCATGTCGATGGCCAGTGGCTGTTGGAAACCCCGCAGGCCACGGTGCGCGCCAAATCAGTGATCCAGGCCACCAACGCGTATCATCGGAACCTGCCCGATACGGCACCGGCCTATGTTCCTGTCTCGTATTTTCAATTCACTACTGCGCCGTTGTCCGACAATCTGCGCGCGAGTATTCTTCCCGGAGCCGAAGGATGTTGGGATACCGGCCTGATCATGACCTCTTTCCGAATGGATCACGAAGGGCGCTTTATCCTCGGCGCAATGGGCAATCTAGAACATGCGGGCAGCGCCGCGCACACCGGATGGATCAAGCGCAAACTGTCAGAGCTTTATCCTCAGCTTGCGGATCAACCCTTGCAGCAGGGATGGCATGGCCGCATTGCGATGACCTCGGACCACATTCCCAAGATCACTCGGATCGGACCGGATGCGGTTTCGATCCATGGCTATTCAGGCCGGGGTATCGGGCCGGGCACGGTGTTTGGCCGTATGGCGGCTGAGAGCCTTTTGGCCGGGGATCCAGCGTTGCTGCCAGTTCCCGCTGTGGCGGAACATACTGAACGCTGGACCCGCCTGCGTCACGCCTACTTTGAAACCGGTGCTGCACTGACCCATTTGATCAAGGCGCGCTGATGTCAGCTGCTATGGCTTCGATCCTTCTGCGCAGCCAACGATGCGCCGGGTCATTGGCCGACCTTTGGTGCCAGACCATGTAAAGCGGAACCGGGGTGCATTCGAAGGGCAAATGCGCACAGTCCAACCCGGCCAGAGGACCTTGTCTCATCAAGGCGGTATCGGTCGAGATCAACGAACTGCCCCGCACAAAGGCCGGTATCGCGTTGAAATGGGGCAGGGTAACAATCGGCGCTCTGATCTGGCTTTGATCAACACCCCGCATGACGGCACGGGCGTTGCGGCCATCGGAAAAGCGCACCTCGATATGCTCGCTCTCGCAGTAGGTCTGCCAACTGTTTGGCGGGGTGCAATGGCCGGCATCATAAAACATCATCAGCGGGCTTTCGAGCAGCCGTTTCTGGTAAATGTCCGGCCCATCCGGCGGCAGAGGGGTGACCATCAACTGACACCGGTCGCTGCGCAACAGGTCCGGATCGGGAACGCCCGATGGGATGAACTCCAACCGTAGCCGTGCACCCTCGGCGCGTGTGTCGCGCAACAGCCTTGGGAATATCACTTCGCGTGGCATGTCATTTGTGGCGATGCGAATGTCGATCTGTTCGGATAACGGGTCAAAGGGGCGACCGTCAGTCAAGGCACGCATCCCGTCCAGCACCGTTTGAATAGGGTCCTTCAGGGACAAGGCACGTTCGGTCGGGGTCAGGCCCTGACCTGAACGTACAAACAACGGATCGCCCAGCACCTGCCGCAGTTTGGACAGCGTGTGGCTGATTGCCGATTGCGTGACCCCCAGCCGATCCGCTGCTTTCGAGACCGAGCTTTCCTCGAGTATTGTCAGAAAGACCCGCAGGACTTTGCCGTCCAAATCAGTAAAATCATTTTTATTCATATTATTTATGATTAAGTATGAATGGTTTTGCTGTCTACCGGGCATTAAGGGTCAGACGGGCTAGGGGAGGCACGCTATGGGAATCCGTTTCTTTTCAGACCGGAACAGGCCAGTTCATATGGGCGGCTACCCGCTAGAGCGGTTGGCGCGGCAAGACACAATGCCGGACCTGTCACAGGTGCCGCCTATGGGCGATCTTAGTTTTCGCCGCCCCGATCAGCCCCACAGCATCGTCAATGCGATGGGTGAGTTTCAGGCGATGATGGATGCGATCCGCGACGGGTTGGTGAACCCGGCAATGGGCGATATCCCGTCAGATCCGAATGCGCGCGCCAACCATCTGAAAGCCTTTGGTTATTTCAACGATGCGTCGATGATCGGGTGCGGACCACTGCCGCCCGAAGCACTGTTGCCCGAGCCGCGCCGCAACCCTGATATAGACCGGCTGGCTGATGCCCTGAGGACACGGCAAACCAAGACGCTGGCCTCGGGCATTGATGTCATCATGGCGGATTTGAAGGACAGTATCGAGGCTGCACCCAAGCCGATTGACAGCCACCGCCATGCAATCGTGTTCCTATATGAACACAACCGTGACCCGGACCCGTCCGAGCCCGGAGCCGATTGGATCGCGGATGCGCAGGATCATCGCGCTTGTTTGTTGGCGACCGAAAATGCGGTGGTTATTGCCAACTACATCCGCCTGCTTGGCTTTGATGCGCGGGCGCATTCGGCGATGTCGTCGGATGTTGATCTGGGCAAATTGGCGGTCGCCGCAGGATTGGCCTCGGTCGAAGGTGGGCAGCTTGTTGCCCCCTGGCTTGGGACTCGGTTCGGGCTGGCCGTGGTGACGACCGAGTTGGAGATCGCTCATGACCGCCCGCTGTGCCCGATGGCTCAGCAACCGTGGTTTCGCACACAAGGACCGGCATGGTGGTTGGGGGCGGGTTTTGCCAAGAATGCGTTGAACCGAGACTCCTATGCCAAACGGCGCTATGTCGACGGCGCGCATCCCTTCGAAAAGCTTAAGCGTGTCGAAACGCCGACAACTTATATTGACGAGGAAAACGTTGCACGCGTCCCCAAACGGGCTGACATGTTTGCCCGGGCGCAATTCGGCGACATGGGTAAGACTCTGCAGGACGCCGCCAAGGGTGGGCATTACGTGCGCAAGGCGGCCCCCAGTTTCGCGCAACGGCGCGCGCTGGGCGCGTTTGTTCTGCTGCAGGATGGCGATAGCGCCGAGACAGCGCCGCCGACAGATGCCGCCCGGAACGCCGCTAATATCAAGGCCACGACCTATTTTCTGGGTGCGGATGCGGTGGGCCTCAGCCGCTGCCCCGAATGGGCGTGGTATTCACATGATGCCGCCGGAGAAGAGATTACACCGCCACATGATCAAGCCATCAGCATGATCATCGACCAAGGTTATGAGACGATGGAGGGATCCAGCGGTGACGACTGGATTGCGGTCGCTCAATCCATGCGCGCCTATCTGCGGTTCTCGCTTTTGGGTGGGGTCGTTGCACAGCAGATCCGCAACCTTGGGTATAAGGCCAAGGCCCATACGGTGATGGATGGCGAGGTGCTGCAGCCTCCGCTTTTGCTGTTGTCGGGACTGGGAGAGGTCAGCCGGATTGGCGAGGTCATCCTGAACCCCTATCTGGGCCCGCGTCTGAAATCCGGTGCGGTCACAACAGATATGCCTCTGGCTCATGACAAGCCGATAGATTTCGGACTGCAGAGTTTTTGTGAAAGCTGCAATAAATGCGCGCGAGAATGCCCCTCGGGGGCGATCACCGCCGGGCCAAAACTGATGTTCAACGGCTATGAAATCTGGAAGTCCGACAGCCAGAAATGCGCCACTTACCGGGTGACAACATCGGGTGGTGCGATGTGCGGGCGGTGCATGAAGACCTGCCCATGGAATCTGGAAGGCATCTTCAAGGAACGTCCCTTCCGTTGGGCCGCGATGAACTTCCCCCAAGCCGCGCCAGCGCTGGCGAAACTGGACGATGCGGTGGGCAATGGTGGCTTGAACGACACCAAGAAATGGTGGTGGGATATCGAATTGCAGCCCGACGGCGCGTATCGCCCGACCCAGCATCCGCTGAACCGGCGCAACCTGCAGACGGACCTTGCCCTGAAATATGAGGATCAGACGCTGGCGGTCTATCCCGCCTATCTGGCCCCGCATCCCTGGCCCTATCCTTTTGCCATGGACCGCGAAGCCGGGATTGCAGCTTATGAAGCGATGGTCACGGCAGAGGAGTACAAGGCACGCAAGGCCGCCGGGGACATGTCTGTTGTTCACAACTATTCCATCGCAGGTGATGCCCCTGTCATGCGGGTCGAGCTGAGCATGGTCGACCGGATGACGGATGATGTGACCAAATATGAGTTCGCGACGCTGGATGGCGCGCCGCTGCCTCAGTGGACCGCAGGCGCCCATCTGGACGTGCTGGTCGCGCCAGAGTTCCTGCGGCAATATTCAATGTCCGGCAATCCGGCGAACCCAGCGACCTATCAGATCGGTGTCTTGCGCGAGGATGAGGGGCGGGGCGGCTCGGCCCTGTTGCACCGGATTTTTACCGAAGGGCGCAAGGTTTTCATCTCGAAACCGATCAACCATTTCGAACTGGATGAGACCGCCACCAGGACATTCCTGATGGGCGGCGGGATCGGTATCACGCCGATGATCGCTTTTGCCCACCGCCTGCACAGTCTGGGCAAACCCTTTGACCTGCATTACTCGGCCAGTACCCGCGCTGGGGCGGGGTATCTGGACGATCTGGCTGCAATGCCCTGGGCCGATCACGTGCACTATCATTTCTCGGACGAAGGCACGCGCGCTGATTTACAGTCAATCCTGTCGGGATATCAGGTAGGTTGGCATGTCTATACCTGCGGCCCGGATCGGTACATGGAAGGCGTGATGCAGGCAGCGGAACGTCAAGGGTTCCCAGACGAGGCGCGGCATCTGGAGTATTTCTCCGTTCCCGAGCAGCCCGAGTATGAGAACCATTCTTTCACGCTGAAACTGGCCAAATCGGGGCGAGAGCTGCAGGTTCCCGCCGACAAACACGCGGCGCAGGTGCTGAACGAAGCCGGAATTCAGGTCGATGTGAAATGTTCGGACGGAATTTGCGGCGTCTGTAAATGCGGTGTGATTTCGGGTGAAATCGAGCATAGGGATTTCGTGCTGTCGAACAAGCAGCGCGAAGGCGCAATCATCCTGTGCCAAAGCCGTGCTGCGGACCCGGACGGGGTGGTCGAGATCGACCTCTGATCCGAGGTCTGGAAACGTCATTTCGGGATCGAAAAATAGGTCGTTCTTGCCATGGACGCCAGTGTGTTGCTGCATTAACGTCCCTGCGAACCCCAGTGGATCCTGACCAACAGGCGCGAGGTAAAATCATGGATTATCACAGCCCTGCCAGCTTTGCCGAGGCGTCGGCTCTGGCAGAAAATGCAAAAGGCGTTACACGGTTTCTTGCCGGTGGCACCGATGTTTTGGTGCAGTTGCGCTCGGAATTGGTGACGCCTGATACATTGATAGACATCAAGAAAATCAATGGCGTAAGCGATATCACCCGCAATGCTGACGGCAGCTGGACGCTGGGCGTGGCGGCGACAGGTGCGGAAATGAGCGAACATCCTGGGTTGGGCCTCGACTGGCCCGGCGTGGTCGAAGCGATGGATTTGATCGGATCGACTCAGGTGCAGGGGCGGGCGACGCTGACTGGCAACCTGTGCAATGGCTCGCCTGCGGCGGATTCGGTGCCAGCCATGGTGGCAGCGGGCGTGACCGTGACAGTCACCGGACCAAGTGGCACACGTGAGGTTGCCGTCGAAGATATTCCGACCGGCCCGGGCAGAACGTCCTTGGCCAAGGGTGAACTGATCTCGGCGGTCAATATTCCTGCACGCGGCGAAAACGGAGGTGATGCCTATCTGCGGTTCATCCCCAGGACCGAGATGGATATTGCGGTGGTTGGCGTAGGTGTGAATCTCCGTCTGGACGGGGATACCATCACCGAGGTCCGCGTGTCGCTGGGCGCTGTGGCTCCGACTGTTCTGCTTGTCGAAGACTGCGCCAAGGCGATCATGGGCAGCACCCTTGACGATGCTGCATTGGACGCGCTTGCCGCTGCCGCATCTACTGCCTGTAACCCGATCGACGATAAGCGCGGCACAATCGCATTCCGTACCGAAGTGGCCGGGGTTCTGGCCAAACGCGCCGCGAAAATCGCCTATGCCCGCGCCAAGGGAGAGCAAGCATGAGCAAGTTCCACGTATCCACCACCGTCAATGGTGACACGGTCGAATACCTGTGTGACCCACGCGAGACCCTGCTGGACTGTCTGCGCGACAAGCTGAACCTGACCGGTGCGAAAGAAGGCTGCGGCACCGGCGATTGCGGTGCCTGCTCGGTAACTGTCGATGGCCGTTTGGTTTGTTCCTGCCTGATGCTTGGGATCGAAGCAGAGGGTAAACAGATCGAGACGGTCGAAGGTATTGCAGACGGGGACGTTCTGCATCCGCTGCAGAAGAAGATGATTGAATATGCTGCTCTTCAATGCGGTATCTGCACCCCCGGTATTCTGGTCGCGGCCAAATCGTTGCTGGAAAAGAACCCGAACCCGACCGAGGAAGAGACACGGTATTGGTTGGCTGGTAATCTCTGCCGCTGCACTGGGTATGACAAGATCATTCGCGCCGTGATGGATACAGCGGCTGAACTTCGGGAGGCTTCGTAATGGCACTCGACGATCGCAAATCTGAATTCACTTTCGTTGGCACCCGACCGAACCGCCCTGACGGGCTGGACAAGGTCACGGGGCGCGCGAAATTTGGCGCTGACGCCACCGCGCCGGGCATGTTGCACGGGGCTATTCTGCGCTCACCCCATGCCCATGCGCGGATCGTAAAGATCGACACCTCCAAGGCCCAAGCGCATAAAGACGTCAAAGCCGTTGTGACCCGTGACGATTTCGCTGAGGTGCCGTTTAAGCCCGGTCTTGAAGGTGAGTTCTGGAACGTGCTGGAAAACGTTATGGCAGGCGAGAAGGCCTTGTATGACGGCCACGCGGTGGCAGCTATTGCGGCAACTTCGGCGCTGTCGGCGCGTGACGCACTCAAACTGATTGAGGTCGAATATGAGGTGCTGCCCCATGTGACCGATGTCGACAAAGCGATGGCTCCGGACGCTCCGGTTATACGCGAGGGGGCGGCGGATTATTCCGTGCCCGAAGGAATGCACCCAAACGTCGTGCGCTATCACGAAAGCGGGCATGGCGATGTCGAGGTCGGTTTTGCCGAAGCGGATCTGGTCGTTGAAGACAGCTTCGTCACCGAGGCAACCCATCAGGGCTATATCGAACCTCATGCCTGTTTGGCGACGCTGGGAAATGACGGCAAGGGTGAGCTGTGGTGCACCACCCAAGGGCACTGGATCGCGCAGAAAACCTGTGCGGCTTTGCTGGGGATCGAAACATCGCAACTGCGGGTGACGGCGTCCGAGATTGGCGGCGGCTTTGGTGGCAAGACAACCGTATTCATCGAGCCGGTCGCGCTGGCGCTGAGCCGCAAGGCCAACCGCCCGGTCAAGCTGGTGATGACCCGATCCGAGGTATTCCGGGCCACCGGTCCGACGGCCTCCGCGTCGATGGATATCAAGATCGGGATGAAGAATGACGGCACGATCACCGCAGCGCAAGGCGTGTTCCGCCTGCAGGGTGGGGCCTTCCCCGGCGCGCCGGGTGATATGACGGCCATGTGTGCCTTTGCTCCTTATAACCTGACTAACGTCAAGCAGGTGGGCTATGATGTCATGGCCAACCGCCCGAAACAGGCCGCCTATCGCGCGCCCGGCGCGCCGATGGGGGCGTTTGCGGTTGAATCGGTGATTGACGAGCTGTGCAAGAAGCTGGGGCTGGACCCCGTGGATGTGCGCCTGAAAAACGCCGCCTACGAAGGTACCAAGGCCAGCTATGGCCCGCGCTACGAACGCATCGGTCTGGTCGAAACGCTTGAGGCCGCCAAGGCGCATCCGCACTATTCTGCGCCACTGAAACCAGGGCAGGGGCGTGGGATATCCTGTGGATTCTGGTTCAATCACGGGGGCGAGACATCCGTGTCGCTGGCCCTGTCCGAGGATGGTTCGGCCCAGCTGATGGTCGGCACGCCCGATATCGGCGGTTCGCGCGCGTCGATGGCGCTGATGGCAGCCGAGGTGTTGGGCATTCCCTACGAGAATATTCGCGTAACCATCGCGGACACGGCAACACTCGGCTATAACGACGTTTCGCACGGCTCGCGCGTGACTTATGCCTCAGGGCTGGCCACGATCAAGGCGGCCCGGCATGCGGTTGAAAAGCTGAGCGAACGCGCGGCGGCCAAGTGGGGCATCTCGGTAGATGCGGTGAAATGGGAAAACGGCTGCGCGGTGCCCTCGGGCCCCAATGCGGGCGATTTCGATCCGATGCCGCTGGCCGATATCACCGCCGATATGGGTGCGACCGGTGGTCCGATCTCGGGCCATTTCGAAGCGACCCCGGAAGGCGCAGGCGTGTCATTCGGCACACATATCGTCGATGCCGAGGTCGACCCGGAAACCGGCAAGACCAGCATCACCCGCTATACGGTCATTCAAGACGCCGGAAAGGCGATCCACCCGACCTATGTGGAAGGCCAGTATCAGGGTGGCGCGGCGCAGGGCATCGGTTGGGCGCTGAACGAGGAATATGTCTATGGCGAGGATGGTCGTCTGCAGAACTCGATCTTCCTCGATTATCGTATCCCGGTCGCCAGCGACTTGCCGATGATCGATACGGTGATCGTCGAAGTTCCCAACCCCGGCCACCCGTTTGGGGTGCGTGGTGTGGGTGAAACCGGCATTGTGCCGCCGCTGGCAGCCATCGCCAACGCGGTTTCGAACGCTGCAGGAGTGCGGATGAAGCAACTGCCAATGTCACCGCCGCGCATTTTGGCGGCGCTCAAGGACAATGGTTGAGGTCCACCTTTGGTCCGGCCTCCGGTCTCTGACCGGGGGTCAACAGGTGGTCGAGGTCGAGGCCAAAACCACCGGCGAGCTGCTGCGGGAACTTGCGCGGGTTCATCCGCAGCTTCAGGCGCCGATTGATGCCGGGGTTTCCATCTCAATCAACGGGCGCGTGATCGCCAGCGGGCTGACCGAACCGATCCCCGAGGGCAGCGAAGTGTATCTGATGCAAAGGCTGCGCGGCGGTTAGCCTTGGGGAGACCAAGGTTCGCGACCGACCATCCTGTCTGCTTCGGCGGTGATGTCGTTCATATGCGCCTCAAGGCTGAGGCGAAGGGCCTCGAGTTCTTCTTCACTGGCCTTGCGGGGAACGTTTTCGGTCCATTCCCGGCACAGAAACACGCCTTTGTTGCGCCAGGGGCGCGGCATCAGCAGGCGATCCCAGGTACCGGCCTCGCTGCCGTGGCGGGCGGAATAAGTGATACCGAAGACTCGCTTGCCCGAGGTGCGTGCCCAAACCAGAGGCACTGTCGACAGCACCCGTTCCGGACCGCGCGGGCCGTCAGCGGCGATACCGATGGAAATGCCCCGCTTGATCTTACCGATCACTTCGCGTGACACCGCGATGTTGTTGGCGTTTTTGCTGGTCATGGCGATGGTGTCCATGCCGAACAGTTTCTGCACCCGACCAACCATGCTGCCAGCGCGTGCCGAAGACGTGATCGAGCAGATGCTCCCCTTGTCCAGCGGGAAGAAATAGGGCGATTGCGCCAGCCGCTGATGCCAAAGGACAACGATGACCGGTTCGCCCTGATCGGCCAGCTGGTCCAGCTCTTCATAGCCGATGCGTTGCCATTGGGTGTTGCGGTTGACCATCCGAATATAGCTCGCGATGCGGCGGGCGGTCCAATTCAGGACGGCCTCGCTATCGGCGATTTTCTTGCGGATACTCACTAATGGTGACCCTCATATTGATCAAACCGTGTCTTATAGAACTCAACGCCATACGCAACTTGTTTGTCGTGCGCATAACTAAGGAGGAATCTGAAAAAGCCTCTTGAGTCCGCCGCGCGGCTGGCATATTTGAGGCGCACCTTAGGGGTATAGCTCAGTTGGTAGAGCGACGGTCTCCAAAACCGTAGGTCGCGGGTTCGAACCCTGCTGCCCCTGCCATTCTCTCCATTGCCAGAAGTTTGTGCCAGCTTGGGCGGAATGGGACACGCGTGACCGTTTGCGCAGCCTAGCTGTTACAACTTGGACCAGCAGAGCATTCGACCGATGCGATAAACCGTGTTCTGGTTGCTCAACAAATCACGGTCTAACCCAAAATCGGTGATATGCCACCGGCAAAAGCGGCCAAGATTGGGGCCGTCAGGGCGAAGCCGGCGCGGATGATGTCACCTGTTCCTTCTGTCAGCTTATGCGACGATCTCCAGTCATCAATGTCGAATGCCTGGTCTGTGCCGCCCTGATTTCGGGCAGCCAAAGCGAGGTTAGAAATTCTTCCGTCCAGAAGGACTGCCACGGGAAGAAAGTAGCTGAGCATTAGCAAGCAAAAATATGTGCCGGTGAACACGGCCGATGCGTTGAGCAATGCGCTATAGGCGGCCCTTTCTGATTCAGCGATCATGGGCAAGGGCCAGTACATCCAGCTTGCGGCAAAGAACATGCCGAAGGTCAGCACCAGACTGGACAGGTAGAGTTGCTGCCGCATATGCCGCAGGTTTTGCGCCAGCTCAACTGCTGTTGCTTCGATGTCCTGAGATTCATGCCGTCCAAGACACAATATCATTCCGACAATCAGCGACCCGATCGCAAGGCCGGCCATTGCATTCACCAGGTCCAGAATACGGTTGAACAGTGAAAGAACAGGGGCCTGCCCGCATTTCCCAAACATCCAGCTATCTTCCGAACCGGAACATGCCGGTAAGGTGCCTTGCGACAATGCTGTTTCAAAAACGGCTTTGCCGATCTGGTGGTAAATCTGCGGGCTTTGGTCGGTCATATGCTTTTGAATGGTCGGCACGAGAGCCAGAAACACGATGGCGACTACAATCGCGATTGCCGCGATCCGGGTGTTTTTTTCGATCGGGCGTGACAGGGTCCGGAACAAGACTGCCACGGGCAACAAGGCCAGCGATAAAAAGAACCAGGACGCGGCAAGAAACCGAAACCGACCAACGGCTTCCTGCCAAGAGCTACCGCTCAACACAAAGTTCACTGGTACGTCCAGTTCATTGGCGATCATTTGGTTCTGGATCAGTTTATGGATTGCGAAAACACATACCGGCAGCAGGGCGATGGCAAAATAGCGCGGTTTTACTCGGCTTTTTGACACGTGATACCTTTCTAGCCCGGGCGTTGCACAGCACACAGTTTAGCACAAAACTCGTACATCGATGCCTGGAGTTTCAGGCGGGCTTTCTGATGGTGACAATCGAACGGCCGGTACGTTTGCCCATTTGCCCCAGCCAGACCGCCAGAAGTACAATACAGACACCGGCGATCTGCACAAAGGTCAGGTTTTGCCCAAGCATGACCCAACCAATCATTACGGCGGATAGCGGGCTGAGAAAGCCAAGTGCCGAGACCGCAGAGGGTTCGATCCGGGCGAGGCCTCGGAACCACAGGATATAGGTCAGGGCAGCCCCGATGACGCTCAGATATCCAATTCCGAGAAGGTTGTTTTTTTCAAGCGCTGGTAAGGCGGGCTCAAACATCAGTGCAAGCGGCACCAGCAACAGCCCGCCGGCGGTTAGTTGCCAAGCGGTAAATGTCAGCAGCGGCACTGGCGGTTGCCATTTGCGCGTCAGGACAGTTCCTGCCCCCATCGAAAGGGCGCCACCCAGTCCAGCGATCAGGCCAACCGTATCAAGATTGATAGCTGTTCCGAGGACAAGGCACCCGACGCCGATCACCCCCAGCAGCGCTGCGCCGACCGATCTCAGCCCAACCGGGGTGTTCAGCAGAAATGCCGACAGGAAGACTACAATAAGAGGTTGTACCGCGCCGACAGTGGCTGCGACCCCACCGGGGAGCCTGTAAGCCGCGACGAAAAGCAGGGTCCAGAACACGGTGAAATTGAGCGCGCCCAGAATGAATATGCGGCCCCACCAATGACCCCTTGGAAGTTGACGGGACAAAACTAGCAGCAGCAGTCCGGCAGGCAGCGCACGCAGCGCGGCCATCGTGATCGGATATCCGACGGGCAAAAATTCGGTCGTAACATAATAGGTGCTACCCCAGATCAAAGGGGCAACAGCAGTTAGGGCGATGTCGGTTTGGTATCTCATGGCGAATCCCTTTATCTTGACGTCAAGATATATTGTAAAATCTTGACGTCAAGATAAATCTGGGCTAGCCAGAACTCATGGATCATGTGGAGCGAATTATCGCGCAGTGGAACAGTGCCCGGCCCGACCTGGATGTGGGGCCGATGGAAACCGTTGGTCGACTGACGCGGTTGGCGGTTCAGTTGCGAAGGGCGATGGAGCATACCTGGGCTCTTCATGACATGAACGCTGCCAGCTTTGATGTCCTTGCCACGTTGCGAAGGTCTGGCAAGCCAGAGGGTCTTTCACCTGGCGAGCTTTTGGAGCTTACAATGGTGACGTCCGGCACAATGACGAATCGCGTCGATCAACTGGTTAAGGCGGGGATGGTCGAAAGAGTGCAAAACCCTGAGGATGGCCGGGGCTTCCTGATCCGTCTTACCCAAAACGGATTCAAAGCGATTGAGGCCGCCGTTTCGGATCATATAGAGACTCAGCAGCGCCTGGTTCAGGGTTTGTCCCTGCAACAGCGCGATCAACTCAATCACCTGCTCAGATCGTTGTCTGAAACGCTGGACTGATCCAGGCAGGTAAGCATTCTGGATCGGGGTGCCAATTCCGATATGGCATAGCCGTTTTAGTGCGCACGGCTCAATTTCTATAATTCTTGGGCTATGCGGTTTCCTCGGTCAGGGGATTGGCATATTGTTCAAACGAATTTCAGGTAGCCGGATGAGGATACATGTCGCGCTTCGATGGATACTTCCTGCGGCAACTGCTGATTCTGTTCGGCTTTTTCACTCTGATTCTGGTGGGGGTTTTCTGGATCACCCGCTCGGTAAGCCTGTTTGACCGTGTCATCAGCGGTGGTCAATCGGCCATGGTGTTTCTTGAATTTACCGCTCTTACTTTGCCGACGCTGATCCGTACGGTGATGCCCATGGCCGTGTTCGCAGCGGCCGTCTATGCCACCAACCGCCTGAGCCGTGAAAGCGAGCTTACGGTGATGCTGGCCACAGGTTCCAGCCCGTGGCGGCTGGCTCGCGCTGTGGTTCTGTTCGGTCTTGTTGCTGGTCTGATGATGGCCTCGATCAGTGTTTTCCTGCGCCCGGCCTCGGTCGATTTACTGGAAAAACGGCAGGCCGAAGTGGCGGGTGACGTCACAGCGCAGTTATTGAATGAAGGCGAATTCCTGCATCCTGCAAGTGACGTGACCGTCTATATTGGGGGGATTGATCTGGACGGGACTTTGCGCGAAGTTTTTGTTTCGGACCGGCGGGATAAAACCAGCCCGGTCAGCTATTCCAGCCAAACAGCTTATCTGGTCAATAACGGCTCGGGCATTCATCTGGTGATGGTTGACGGAGTTGCCCTGCGTCAGGACAGGCAGGGACGTACCCTGTCGTCTACACTGTTTCAGGACGCGTCCTATGACATCTCAGAATTGACGAGTACCGACAACGCGGCCGAGCGAAGCCTCGAGGCCATTCCCACCGCAGAGCTGTTGCGCGACCGGGCTGCGATCGCGGCTGCAGAAGGGTTCACTGAGGGCGCGTTGATCGACGAGCTGCATCAGCGATTTTCGTGGATCACCATTTGTATCGCGGTCGCGATGGCGGGCTATGCAACCCTTATGTTGGGCAGCTTTTCCAGATTTGGCCTGTGGCCACAGATTTTTGGAGCATTCATAATTCTGGTCCTTTTGGAAGGTATGCGCGGCTTTGTGTCTCCGTTGGTGATCGAAGACCCGAAATTGTGGCTATTGCTCTATTTGCCTGCTGTCATGGGCATATTGATCTCGTGCCTGTTTCTTTTGATTGCAGGTCGTCCGCTTCTGCGCGTGCGCGCAAGAAAACACTCGCGGGCATTGTCCCAAGCCTGAAGCTACGGCGCATTTCGGCGCAATGTTCTTCGGCCAAGCTAATTCGTTTTTTCGCTCAGGTTTTCTGCGTTAGGCTGCGGTTGGATGATCAGTCAAAAGGACCGGACCATGCTGGACAAAACCCACAAACCCACCTGGACCAGCTTTGAAGAGGCGACCAAGGCCGATTGGGACGCCGTCATGGAATACGAAGAGGCCTATAACGCCGCGTTGCCGGACAGGATACTGGATGCGATCCGTTCGCTGGACGAGGATTGGACGCCCTATCCCGTGAACCGCTATCAGCACAGCCTGCAGGCCGCGACGCGCGCCTATGAGGATGGGGCGGAAGAAGAGCTGGTCGTCGCAGCGCTGATCCACGACACCGGCGATATCCTGTCTCCCTATAACCATGGAGAGCTGTCAGCGGCGATGATGAAGCCCTATGTCAGCCAGAAAACCCATTGGATCCTCAAACATCACTGCGTGTTCCAGGGCTATTACTACAATCACCACCTGGGCGGAGACCGCAACGCCCGAGACAAGTACCGCGACAGTCCTTATTGGGAGGACTGCCGCTATTTCTGCCATGAATACGACCAAAAGGCGTTCGATCCGGATTACCCGACCAAACCGTTGGAGTTCTTCGAGCCGATGCTGCGCCGTGTCCTAAGCCGCGGCGAGGGGCATATGGAGTTGAACGAAACCGCCGAAGGTTAGCAGGCGGCCATCAGACGGTAGACGATCTGTGCGGCGGTAAAGTCCCAAGCGGCATTGCCGTCCGGGGCGAGTTCGACCACGTCGAACCCCACGCATTTGCGCCCCCGAAGGGCATGCTCGACCAGTTGTAGCGCCTGATAATAGCCCAAGCCGCCGGGCACGGGTGTTCCTGTGGCCGGCATTTGCGAAGGGTCCAGCCCGTCGACATCGAAGCTGACATAGACCAGTTCGGGGAAATCCTTGGGCAGATCGACCGCGTTGATGTTACCGGTGACCAGCTCCTCGGCATCAATGTGGAACACGTTGTTCTTCACCCGGCTCTGCGCCTCTTCGGTCGAAAAGGCCCGGACGCCGAATTGGGCCAGTCGGACGCCTTCTTCGGCCAGTAGATGCATGACCGAAGCATGGCTGTGTTTTTCACCCTGATACGTGTCGCGCAGGTCCGCATGCGCATCAATCTGGACGATCCCGATCGGTTGGTTCAACGCGCGGGCCACGCCCATCACCGCACCGTAGCTCAGCGAATGCTCACCGCCCAGAGCGACCGGCACTTTACCAGCGCGAATGGCGGCTTCGGTGCGCAGGGCAAGGCGTTCCATCACTGCAGGCATAGGGCCGTCACAGTTCAAAGGTTCCTCAGTGAAAATACCCGCTGTGCAAGGCTCGGCAAGGCCGGTGATGCGCTCCAGCTCGTTGCTGGCCTCGATGATCGCCGCCGGGCCACCGGCTGTACCCGAGCCGTAGGATACCGTGCGCTCCAACGGTACTGGGATTACTCGAAACCGGGCGTTTTCGGTCCGTTCCGATGTGGTCAGTTCACTGTCGAGGAAAACGCTCATGAGAGCCTCTCTTTAAAGTCGTCATAGCTAAACTGTTTGATGAGTTTCAGTTCGTCCGTCGCACTGTTCCACAGGGCAATGGTCGGCAAGGGGACGCCGTTGAACGTGTTGGTCTTGACCATCGAATAATGCGCCTGATCGAGGAAGGCAAAACGCTGGCCGATCTGCAGCGGTTTGTCCCACGCATAGTCGCCGATCACATCCCCGGCCAGACAGGAGGGGCCGCCCAGACGGTAGGTATGCCCTGCCTCGGCCTCGTCCATCAGGGCAGGGCGATAGGGGGCTTCGATCACATCGGGCATGTGGCATGTGGCCGAAATGTCGGTGATCGCAAGGGCCATGCCATTGGTCGGCAGGTCGAGAATTTCGCCCACCAGAATGCCCGCATCCAGTGCCACAGCCTCGCCGGGTTCAAGATAGACGTCGACGTCATGGGTTTCGCGGATCGCCTTGATGAACGCGATCAACCCATCACGATCATAGTCGTCGCGGGTGATATGGTGGCCACCGCCGAAGTTCAGCCATTTGAGATGACCCAGGAACGGGGCGAGTTTTGGTGCAACGGCTTCCCATGTGCGCATCAAGGGCTCGAACCCTTGTTCGCAAAGTGTATGCATATGAAGGCCGTCCACACCAACCATGATTTCATGGCTTAGTTGGCTGACCGGTGTGCCCAGACGCGAACAGGGCGCGCAGGGGTCGTATTTTGCAATCTCGCCCTCGGAATGTTCCGGGTTGATGCGCAAACCGACCTGCACACCTGCTGCTTGGGCTTTGGCCAGGAACCGATCCTTTTGAGCTATAGAATTAAAGATGACATGGTTGGACAGCGACAGGATTTCATCCATGTCCGCTTCCTTGTAGCCCGCGCAGAAGGTGGCGACTTCGCCGCCATATTCTTCGCGGCCTAAACGCGCCTCATAGATACCGCTGGCGCAGGTGCCGTCAAGATGTTGGCGGACCAGCGGTGCAAGCGAGAACATCGAAAACGCTTTGAGCGCACTCAGCACTTGCGCACCTGACTGACTGCCGACGTCGGACAAGATAGCCAGATTTTGCTCAACTGCTTTTTCGTCGACCACAAAGCAAGGCGTTGGCACGCGGTTGAGGTCGAAATTGCGGAAGGCTCCAGCATCCCCGGCTTGTGTGGTCATCATTTCTGCCATGATAATCCAGTCCCTTTCATTCTAACTGCGGCCCCTTAAAGTTCGACGCAGTTTCAGATGAGGCCCATCATCCAAAGTGGTATAATGAATGACAGGATATGAGTAGTGGTAGCGACAGGATTTTCTACTGCCACAAGAATGCTGGACTTTTCCAAGCGGAACATTTTGACCGTGTCTGTCCTGTACCGCTTCGATAAAATAAGAAGGAGCGCATAGGTTCCGAACATCGACCCGATCAGAATTGCCATTTGCTGATCTGACGACATTGCTTCTATTCGCTCCCTCTTTAATATGATGACGGTTAAGCTTTAGAATTCGACCGGACCATCCAGTTCGTGAACCTGCCATGGCAAGCCATGTGCGTTTAGCATGTCCATGAAATCATCCGGGTCGAGCTGTTCCATGTTCCACACTCCCGGCTGCGTCCAGTTGCCTTTCAACACCTGCGCGGCACCAATCATGGCCGGGACACCAGTGGTGTAGCTGACGGCTTGGCTACCGACTTCGGCGTAGCATTCCTCGTGGTCGCAGATATTATAGATGTAATATGTTTTCTCGCCCGAACCATCCTTGGCCTGACCTGTAGCGATGTCGCCAATGCAGGCCTTACCCTTGGTTTCCGCACCCAGATCGCCGGGATCAGGCAGCAGAGTTTTCAGGAACTGGATCGGGATGATTTCCTTGCCGTCATGCATTACCGGGTCGATGCGGGTCATGCCGACATTTTCCAGCACTTTGGCATGGGTGATATAGGCGTCGCCGAAGGTCATCCAGAAGCGGGCACGCTCAATCTCGGGGAAGTGGGTGGAGAGGCTCTCCAGCTCCTCGTGATACATCAGGTACATGTTTTTGGGGCCGATGGCGGGAAAGTCGAACTCGACCTTATGGGTCATGGCGGGGGAGTGTTTCCATTCGCCAGCTTCCCAATGGCGCACTTCGGCCAACACTTCGCGCAGGTTGATCTCGGGGTTGAAGTTGGTGGCGAATTCCTGATCGTTGCTGCCACCATTGGCGTCCAGCACGTCGATCTGGCGGATCGTATCCAACTTGTGTTTCTTTAACCACGTCGCAAAGACAGACGTCACGCCCGGATCAAAGCCCGAACCGAGGATGGCGGTCAGTCCTGCCTGTTTGAACCGAACCTGATAGGCCCATTGCCAGTGATACTCGAACTTGGCTTCGTCCTCGGGCTCGTAATTCGCGGTGTCGATGTAGTGGATGCCCGCCTCAAGGCACGCGTCCATCAGCACGAGGTCCTGATAGGGCAGGGCCAGGTTCACGAGGACCTCGGCACCGGTGTCCTTGATCAGTTTGACCGTGTCCGCGACCTTATAAGCGTCCAGCTCCGCAGTAGCGATATCAACGCCCACACGCTCTTTCACGGCCTTGGCAATGGCGTCGCATTTCGACTTGGTGCGGCTGGCCAGCGTGATTTCAGTGAAGATGTCCGAATTCATCGCCATCTTGTGCACCGCAGCGTGAGAGACGCCGCCCGCGCCGACAACCAGCGTTTTGCCACTCAAAGTTCCCATGGGGTCATCTCCTCTCGGGGGTTATTCGTAATAGGTGTAGCCATTGATCGAGTCGCGATATGCGCTCATCAGGGTTTTGCGGTCTTTGGCCAGCAGAGTACCGGTCGAGATCGCCTCGTCCACCATTTTGCGGAAGGCGGCGACACAGTCGGCCGGATCAAACTCGACATAGGACAGGACCTGACCAATGGTGTCGCCCTCTTGCTCGTGCAGCAGATCGAAACCGCCATCGGAGCGCAGGTCGATGGTAACCACGTTGGTGTCGCCGAACAGGTTGTGCAGATCGCCTAGCGTTTCCTGATAAGCACCAACAAAGAAGACGCCCATGAAGTATTCGTCATTCTCGGGCAGGGAATGCACTGGCAGGCTGGGCGAGACACCGTCGGCCAGAATAAACCGGTCGATCTTGCCGTCGCTGTCGCAAGTGATATCGGACAGCACCGCGCGGCGGTCGGGCGTTTCGTTCAGACCCTGCAGCGGCACGATCGGGTGTAGCTGGTCAATGGCCCAGACGTCGGGCAGCGATTGGAACAGTGAGAAGTTGCAGTGATAGATATCAGCCACTTTTTCCAACTGTTCGTCGACATCCGTGTCGAGCTCATCACTGGCAGCCAACGCCTTGAGGCGGGCCATCAATGACAGATAAATGCGTTCGGCGCGCGCCATCTGGCGCAGGTCGATATATCCGCGGCGGAACAGGGCGCGCAGCTCGTTGCGATAAAAAGTGGCGTCGTTCCAGCATTCCTGAAGGCGGTCGCTGGAGAGGTATCCGTGCACGGCGGCAAGGTCCGAGACTAAGTGATGATCATCCGCCTCGACCTCAGGGCCGTCTGGCGCGTCATAAAGCGTGCTTTCCAGCACGTTGAACACCAGCATGGATGAGGTCGCAACGATAGCGCGCCCGCTTTCGGTGACCAATGTGGGGTGCTTGACCTCGGCTTCATCCATGGCATAGGCCACGGTTTCGACCACGTTGGCGCAGTATTCTTCTACCGTGTAGTTGATCGAGTTTTCGGCGGCTTTCTTTTCGCCCGTGTAATCTACGCCCATGCCGCCACCCAGGTCCAGATGGGTCAGCGGTACGCCTTCGCGGGTCAGTTCGGTATAGTATCGGCAGGCCTCACCCACGGCGCGGCGCACGTCATTGACGTCCTGCACCTGCGATCCAAGATGCGAGTGCTGCAGCTTCAGGCAGTGCAGCAATCCGGCGGCCTTCAGCTTGTCCACCGTGGCGACCAGTTGATCGGTGTTCATGCCAAAGGCGGAACGGTCGCCCGAGCTTTCTTCCCATTTTCCGCTGATCTGGTTGGTCAGTTTAACCCGTACGCCGATCAGCGGTTCGATGCCCAGTTGGTTATAGACTTCGATCACCGTGTCGGCCTCTTTCGGGCTTTCCAGCACGATCACCGTATTGAACCCGATTTTGCGGCTGAGGATGGCCAGCTGGATAAACTCGGCATCCTTGACGCCGTTGCAGACGATCAGCGCCTCATTGGCCAGACGATGGGCAAGCGCGACCACAAGTTCCGGTTTCGAGCCAGCCTCAAGGCCATAATTGTACTTCTTCCCAAACTCGACGATCCGGTCGACCACCTGAGCCTGTTGGTTGACCTTGATCGGAAAGACACCGCGATAGCTGCTTTTGTACCCAACCCGGGCAATCGCCTCTGCAAAGCTTTCGTTAATATGGACAATCTCGTGCTCCAGATAGGAGCTGACGCGCAGGATCATCGGAGCCTTGATGCCGCGATCGTCCAGATCACGCAGAATACCGGGCAGGCTGATAGCAGCAGTCTCTGGTGCAAGGGGATTGCGCAGACCGATTTCGCCGTCTTCCGTCACCTCGATGAGGTCTTTGCCCCATTTCTCAACCCCGTAGATGGAATGCGGTGCGTCGGGCGTCTGTTTCAATCAAGTCTGTCCTTAACCTAGGGTGCCTGCTTCGCGCCCGCCAATACGGCAGCAATTCGATTCGTCCAAGTGTAATCTATGTGACGGGTATTTCCGAATTTATACAGGCAGACCAACGGGAACCAGATGGTTATCCCACTGACAATCCGGTCGGGCGGAAATGCGGGCCTTGGCAGTAAGCGCTCCGACCAGCCCGGTGCCTGTGGTGAAGACAAAACCGGAAGGCCCGGCACCCAGGCCGCAGACATCCTCAAGCGGGGTCGTGTCGTTAAGTCGACCGGTCAAGCTGTCGAACCGGAGCAAATTGTTGCCGCGAGGGCAGGTGATGGCGATGGTTTTGCCGTCCCCGGCAAAAGCAATGCTGCCAGCGTAACCCTGCAAGGCACTTTGCACCGATTCCGGGGCTGCAAGCAGGCGCGGAGCCTCGCCTCTTTTGTGCAGTCCCAGCAAAGGCGGGTGGGTTAACCTGTTGCCCTGCCATTGCATTGCAAACCCAACCAGACCGTCGGATCGAACGGCAAGGTGCCGGATCGAATTTTTATGCAGTGTCCGGGGCAGCTCTATCTGTTCCAGGACCGAGCCTGACAGACTCAGATAACTTAGGCGCGGTTGCATGATGGGCAGATTCAGCTTGGTTCGGCCCATTTCAGGATGTGTTTCAATGCCGCCATTTGCGATGATCAGAGTTTCCCCATCCGGCATGATCCGCATATCATGCGGCCCGACCCCGCCCGAAGAAAACTCGCCCAACCGCGTGTAGTCCTCCGAGTCCCAAACGCCAATCACACCCTCACCGGCCTCATAGTCGTTTTCGGTGGTGAACAGATGGGTTCCATCCCGGGAAAACACGCCATGGCCATAGAAATGGCGGCCTTTGGGAGCATCCATCCGTGCGGTTTGGGTTCCGCTCTTGCAATCGATCGCCACGCCAAAGGTGCCAGGGCGGCGGGCGAAAGCCACGGCTTGCGCGCGCAAGGGATGCGCCGCAGCGGCATGGCCGCGCGCCGGCAGGGGGAGAGAGAATAAGATACCGCCTTCAGAACTCAGGCCCGCCAGCCGATAGGTGCCGTCCGGAAACAGCGCCGCCGCCAGGAAATCTGGCGCGCCGACAGTCGACCAACCTTGTGTTGGGGCAAGGCTAGCTGCAGCCAGGCCCGCAAGGAATTGACGGCGGCTTGTCATGGCTTAGTCCCCGTCCAGCGAATTGAATCCGGCACTGATACCCAAGGTCGGGCCCAGCTCGGTTGCTGCAATCGTGAGGATGTCGTTGATCATCTGCTGCAAGGCTTCGACCCGTATCCGACCCGAAGGTGTCGAGACACCGGCCAGTGTAGGGTCGTCTAACTCACGCGTGCGGATGATAGCCTTGTCGAACGCATTATCCAAATCAGCGGCAATCTGCGGATGATCTGCGGACAGCCCGGTGGCCAGATCGCGCAGCGTGATCAATGACAGTTCGACCTGGCGTAGTGACCGTTCAGACCTGCGCGCTTCAGCCCGATTGGGACGGGGGCGCTCTAGGGTGCCCATGGGGCGTCCAAGGCGTGTTTCGGCAGTGAATTCCAATCCGGTGATCAGAGCTTTGTAAAGTTCCTGCATGGCCTCATCAGCAGACCGGTAAGGACTATCTCCGCCGGGCATGGTCAGGTTGGCAGAGAAAGGTTGCCAGTCGTGGTCCATCGCCTTCGCATTGCGGTTTATATCTGCAGCAATCGCCCGGATCAAAGCGCATCGATAGGCCCTGTCACCCTGATCCGCGAGGGCTGGGTCGAATAGCATCAATTCAAGTGCAAGAAACCCGCGTCCCGCGATCGAAGCCTCGGCATAAGCCTCGGGGGTGTCAACCACCGCGTCTTGGGTGGCAATCAGGCCGGATAGGGTTTTGGGTGTAAACCCTTTTGTGTCTGGCCAGAATGCCATCGCAAATGCGCGGTCATCGACCTCGGAGGGGCCAAAGCGCAAGTGGCTTACCTTGACCCAGCGGTCGAATGCCAGGTGATAGGCTGCACGAAGGTTCGGTGAAACGGCTGTGCAATCCGCCTGCGCTGCCGCATCCAGCGCAGCTGTAGCGTCAGATAGCTGTGCGTATCCGGGAAGAATGTGCCCTTCAACAACATCTGTCAGGATCTGGCTGGGATTTTGCGCCAAGGCTGACAGGGGCAGAATAAGGGCAATGGCCAGGCCGAGGGAACGCATCAGAGGCTCTCCAGAAAGCGGATCAAAGCGTCGCGGTCGGGTTTTGGCATAGACACAACGGTGTCGCGCGCCGATTGTGCCTCTCCACCGTGCCACAAAATAGCTTCCAACAGCGACTGCGCCCGCCCGTCATGCAGAAATTGTGTGTGGCCAGAGACCTGCCCCGTCAGGCCGACCCCCCAAAGCGGGGGTGTGCGCCATTCCCGGCCTGTTGCGCGTGCTTCGGGTCGGTTGTCGGCCAGACCATCGCCCATGTCATGCAGCAGAAGATCCGTATAGGGCCAGATCAGCTGAAAACTGTGCTCGGGCCGGTCGTCCATCCGATGGGTGACATAGGATGGCGTGTGGCACGAGGCGCAGCCGGTATCGAAGAACACCTGCTTGCCGTGCAGGACCTGCGGGTCACCGATATCGCGCCGCGCGGGTACGCCCAGATTGCGGCTGTAAAACGCAACGAGGTCCATGCCCAGTTGGTCGATTTCAAACACGCGGTCATCGTTGTCCCCATGGGGAGCGCCAACGCAATCCACCTGCAATTTCGTACACTCCCCATAGCCAGCTGGGTAAAGCGGGCTTGAGATGCCGATATCCCCTGCAAAAGCTGCAGCAGACTGCTCCATTATCGTGGGCATCCCGGCTTTGTGTCCGAACCGGCCCATCATCGGTTCACCGTATTCGGTTGACCAAACGATGTTGGGGCGGCCGGAAATACCATCGCCATCCGCGTCATCCGGGTCGGCCTGGGCCAGCAGGTCCTGCACGGGAATTGCCTCAAGCAATCCCAGACCGATCATCTGCGGAGCCACGCGCGGGCTCATCATCGCCTCGGGGTGCAGCGGGCCATATCCAAGATCCGCCGCGGTATAGGTCGGGCTGCGGAGAATGACCGTTTCGCCGTCTGATAGCGCGACAGGAAGGTCTTCATAGGTGATGTCCAGCCGGTACTCGGCGGGGTGGCCCGCAAGGGCCAGATCCTGCATCTGCCCGCCGTAATTGGGTTCGGGCTGAGTGGCGATGTAGTCCGCGATTTCATCGATTGCGCCGCCACCGGGGATTGAGACCCGAAGGAACATCGAAACAGCCCCGTCATCGGGCCCATTTGGTGTGTGGCCGCGCCCGTCCTTGATGTGACATCGTTGGCAAGAGCGCGCGTTGTACAATGGCCCCAAACCGTCCGAGGCCAGGGTCGAGGAAGGCGAAGACACCCAGATTTTCTTGAACAGCCCGTTGCCGACCTTGAAATCCAGTTCCTGTTCGAATTTCAGATTGCCCGAAGGTTGCGAAAATGCATCTGCGTCCTGACGTGCCCTTACGGTTGCGGCACCGGCGGGCAGGTCCTCGAACCGTTGCGCGGCGTCGAAATCCGTGGGCGCGGCGATCACATCCGCGATCCGGGCCTTTTCATCTTCGGTTCTGGGTTGGAAGTTGAGATGCAGATCCTGCAGTTCAGCGGACAGGATCGGGGTGGCTGCAATCGCAGCCACCGCTACAAGCGAGAGCTTACTCGCCTTCGTCCATTTTCGATGCGTTAAGTTGCGCATAATTGGCTTCGCCAATCCTTTCGTACAAATCAAGCTGTGTTTCGAGGAAGTCGATATGGCCTTCTTCGTCACTGATCAGGTTCTCGAACAGAGACATAGTCACGTAGTCGCCCGCCTCTCGACAATATTCACGGGCCTCAACGTACAGGGCACGCGCATCATTCTCGGCAGCCAAATCACATTCCAGAGTTTCCTTCGGGGTCTGTCCAATCCGAAGCGGGTCCAGTTTCTGCAGGTTGGGGTGGCCTTCCAGAAAGATTATGCGCTCGATCAGCTTGTCGGCATGACCCATCTCTTCGATGCTTTCCTCACGGCTTTTCTTTGCCATGTGGGTCAGGCCCCAATCCTCTTGCAGACGGTAATGCAGCCAATACTGGCTGACTGCCGTCAATTCATGCCGCAGAGATTTGTTGAGGTATTCTATGACTTTGGGATCGCCCTTCATCTACACTCTCCTGTGATGCCTTGGTGCGTAATGCACAAAGCTGCATGGGGACTTCCAGATTATCGCTGGCGCGCATGGTGTCTAGGAAAAGCGGCATGCATCCGCCACAATCCGCTGATTTTCCAAGGGCATGATAGATCTTGCCAGGGGTTATGACTGCCCTAGGGTCGGAAACGCGCATCCAGTCGATGGCGGCATGAATCTCGGTGTCTGTGATCTTAGTGCAATGGCAGACGATCATGGAGGTGGCGCTCTGGATTGTATTCTGACTATATTAGTCAGTTATTAAGTGCGTGTCCTGCGGCATACTGTCAGTTCGCCGAAAATAAGTTGGGGGCGGGATAGTCCTCCGCCCCCGAACCGCTAGGTTTACTGGAAAACAGCCGTCGGGTTGTCCAGGCTTTCAGAACCTTCGAACTCAATCTGATCGACGTCCAGAATGGTGACGATCCGCTCGATTGTCTTGGTCTGGTCCACCAGCCCGTTCACACCTCCCATGATCAAAACTTCGCCACCTTCGTTGCCGCGTTCCAGCATCTGGTCATAGGCGAACCCGGCCTCGGCTGTGGATTTGATCCGACCCAGCGCCTGCATCGTGTTGGCCAGCTTCAGCTTCATCTCGGCGTCCAGCGATGGGTCGGAGGCAATCACCAAGTCCGAAAGCGATGCGCCGCTGACAGGAGTTCCGTCGATGCGGGTATAGCTGCCCAAATAGACGTTCTGAATGCCAAGACCATCATAGTAGTGGCTGTTATGTGTGTTGTCCGAGAAGCAGTCATGCTCTTCCTCGGGATCGTTCAACATCAAGCCAAGACGCATCCGCTCACCGGCCTGCTCACCATAGGACAGCGAGCCCATTCCGGTGAGGATCGCGCTTATTCCTGCGCTCTCATTTTCGGTCAGGGAGGTTCGGGCCGCGCCTCCGTCCTGCCACTGGGTCGCCATCCATTCCAAATCGGTGACCAGCAGTTCAGTCACGGCCTCAAGGTACTGGGCGCGACGGTCACAGTTGCCGCCGGTGCAGGCATCACCTTGGGCATAGTCCGTCCATGGACGGCTACCCGCGCCTTCACCGTGGCCGTTCAGGTCCTGGCCCCACAACAGGAACTCAATCGCGTGGTAACCAGTGGCGACGTTGGCCTCGATCCCGTCTGCTTCGTGCAAGGTGCCCGACAGCAGTTCCGGGGTGATGTCGTTGGCATCGATTGGTTCGCCTGAAAGTTCAAAGCTTGGGTTGGCGATGACGTTCAATGCGGCGAACTCATTCTCGTCGCTCGGGCCGCCGTAGGTGGTGTCTACATAGTCGATCAAGCCCTCATCCAGGGGCCATGCGTTCACTTTACCTTCCCAATCATCAACGATCGCATTTCCGAACCGATAAACCTCGGTCTGCTGATAAGGGACGCGGGCCGCAATCCAAGCGGAACGGGCGGCATTCAGTGTTGCGTCGTTTGGTTCGGAAATCAGCTCGGTCACGGCGCGCTGCAGCGATTTGGCTGCAATCAGGCTGTCATCGTACTTCGCCTCGGCGATATTGGCGTAGGTATTCAGAACATCTGCTTTCGAGGGGGTCTCGGTTGCAAAAGCAGATGTGGCGGTCATCAGAGCCACGGCGCTTGTCAGGATCAGGGGGGTATTCATTGGGGGGTAGTCTTTCTTGTCAGATAACAATGGGTTCGCGCGATGCGACACTCGACCAAATAACTGATAGAAATAGTCAACTAAGTCAACCTGAGTTTTATAGTCAGGTAAATTGTGAGCGAAAATAGCTCATTCCTACCCAATTCTAGTGGGCTTTGGTGTATCGTGACGCGATTGCTCGAATGTTTTTTCAGTTTAGAGTCGCTTAGTTGATTCTTTTCAGATGGTTCCATGGTCATGAAGTTCTTAGTGTTTGTATTAACGCTTTTCCCGGTAAACGCGTTGCCTCAGTCCCAGGTTGCAAATCAGCACGAGCATGGGCAGGGACGATTGGCGGTTTCCTTTTCGGAAGCCGGGATTTCAATTTCCCTTGTGGTTCCTGGTCTTGACGTCCTGGGGTTCGAAGGCCCAGCGGAAACCGAAGGCGATCAGGCCTCGGTCGCCGGAGCCATTTCCGAATTGTCCAACCCCCTTGATCTGTTCAGTTTGCCTGAAGAGGCGGGGTGTTTCACTGTCTCGGCCAATGTCACGCTGTCTGGTGAAGGGTTGGGACCGGTCGTAGACAACGGATCAAATGTGCATACCGAATTCAGGGCAGACTATCAGATGCAGTGCCAGGACATGACGCATCTGGACCACGTCACCTTTCCCTATTTTGACCGCTTTCAACGTGCTGAATCTCTGATTGTTCAGATCGAAAAATCCGGGAAAGTTGATCGCCACACCGTGACGCGCGACGCGCCTGATTTAGACCTCAACACAGGCCTGTAATTCGGCAAAGAAAGCAATAGCTTTGCTGCCAGAATAGGTAGAGCTTTCCTGCGTTCTTCAGCACCAGTTCCCAGTGCAAAGGCCATCGCATGTCTGAAGCCACAGGACCCCGCATCCAACGTTAGTCTTCTTGCACCCACCGGCAAGACATTCCTGCATTGCCCCACAATCATTGTGCCACCACATACAGGATCTCGAAGACGAACATGTGCAGGTAGGCGGCGCGCCTTTGGCAATTTCGATAATCGGGCTTTCGCAAGCATTGTCGCCGAGTTGCTGCGTATATTTATGAAACACCGAGTGATCTGGAAAAACCTTCTCGATCACGGGCGACAACTCCTCAAGACGAGAAGTGGCCGTATGGTTCGCTTTGTCTTCGGAGTAGCAGTCAGGATTGAGTAAATCCTGTAGCTCGGAAAGTAACCGGCACTGAGACCTGTCAGACAGTGCCGCAATGCCTTCACTAAGCCGGTCTTGCCACACTGCCGCCTGAACAGTGGCGGGAAGGCAGTCAAAAATTGACTTCTGTTCGGTGATGTTCAAAGCCGACAAGCCGATCCGAAATTTTGAGATAGATGATACGGGATTGTACATAGTAGCCCCCTTTTCTAAGGGGCCATCATAACACATTTTTCGTTTGCGCGTTTGTCACGACCTTCTGAGGGCGCAGAGAACAGGCTGAAGCAAGGGCTCGATAAGCCTTGGTATGTCCTTAGAAGCGAGATCAAGGACAAAGTCGGAAAGAGAGCGTTTTGGCTTGCTTTTGTGATGGCAGAGTCGCCAGCACCATCACAAATTAACCGGGTTTCTTTAGGTCTTGGTGCAGCGCATCAGCTGCACCGGTGCAAACCCGGATTCCCGCTGATTTGAACTGTGAACTCAACGCTCAGTTATGAAGGACAATCCAGACACGAGCTGTCTCAATCCAAGTGCTGCGCCTGCAAAGATTGCAGCGAATGTTACGGGCGCGCTGTAGGCCAGAAGTGAGAATGCAGATATGCCTTGACCGACGCTGCAACCAACCGCGATGATCGCACCTGGACCCATAATCGCAGCGCCCAGCATTTGTCGCTTGAGTTCACGTGGATCTTCGCATGCTTCCCATCGGAAATGGCCCTTAGACCACGACCCCAGAAACGCGCCAATGAGAACGCCGGAGACTGATCCGACCGCAAAGGACAAAGTGTTTCCGGACGCAGTCATAAGGTAGAATATTGTGTCACCCAGGGGTGCCGCGAAGGTATGGGTTTGCACCGGCTCACCATCGAAACCATGTGTTGCAACCCAATTCGTGCCAAGCCAGCCCGAAACGATTGCCAGTCCAACTACAGACCCCCAAAACACCTGTGCCGGAGTGCGGCGGAAGCGATGGCTTGCCAAAGCAAAAAACACCAAAGCCACACCGATAACAGAGCCAATGAGCCAAGCTGGAATAGAGGTCAACCGTTCGGCAAGAAAGCTAATGCTCTGGGGGCCATTGAGATCCATTTCCTCTGGAAAGATCCATACCCGCAGATAGGCGAGGGGTCCGGACATTACGACGTAAGCGGAAAGACCCATGATCAAAACAATAACGAATGATCGAAGGTCACCACCTCCCAGCCTTGCCAGCGCGCCATAGCCGCAGTTACCGCAGATGGCCATTCCGTACCCGAACATGAGGCCCCCCACGATCGAACCGAGTGGGTTCCAGGTCTGCGCAAGATACCTTGTTCCGACAGGGTCAAGTCCCCCCAATGCCATAGCTGTGTGGCTGCCGACAATCGCAACACCGATTGCCATTGCCCACATGCGCAGCCGCCGGTCATCGTCTGCGTAAAGGTAGTCTTCGATTGCACCCAACGTGCAAAAATGGCCGATGCGTGCGGCCAATCCCAATACGATGCCACCAATCAAACCGATCAGAGCAACGGTATTTGCGTCTCCCAATGCTTCGAGCATTGCCAGTCTCCTCCCAAAGCTGGCGGCTTTCTGACCGGCTTCTACTTCTCCCTGCAGAAAAGGTCGTAAACGACTTCCAGGATTTGGGTCGAACGATCATCAGCCAATCTGTAGTAGATCGTTTTCCCCTCGCGTCGTGTCTTCACCAATCCCTCGAAGCGTAAGCGGGAGAGTTGTTGAGATACCGCGGCTTGACGCGCTGAGAGCATTTCCTCCATCTGCGTGACCGATTTTTCCCCTGACGACAGATAACACAAAATCATCAGGCGCCCCTCATGGCTGATGGCCTTGAGGAAATTTGACGCGGTCTGAGCATTCTCCATCATTCTGTCCATGTCTTCGGCGCACATGTCCTTGGAGAACACAGGCAGGTTCGAAGATTTGTCCAACAAGATCGCCTCGCTTTCATGGCTTCACGCATTCAAAACAGTTTATGTAATATACCGCAGTTTATCCAGAGGTCTCAATTAGTATCCCAGCGTCACGCAGTAAAACGCCCAACACACCCCAGAAAAAATCTTCACCGGGATAGCCTTCGATTCGTCCGACCTCTCGGCCATTGTCCAACAGAACAAAGGTTGGTGTGTAGTAGAGAGGCCGTTCCAATGTGATGTCGTCAGGCATGGCTGCGTGGATATCGACACGCCGAAGCGGTGCGGCATTTCCTTCAGGTGTCTTAGGGTAGATTTCTGAAATTTCGGAGTCCCAGCGGGCGCACCACATGCACCCATCTTCTTCTGCCATCAGAAGCGTCATTTCGGCCCGTAAAGCCACGGGAAAAACAAGCAACGTGATCGCAAGCAAACGTAGGATTAGGTGGCGCATCCAAAGCTCCGATTGACCGCAGTGACATATCTTTATAATTTTGAATGTGTGAATGATAGCGCGCCAGGACAGGTTTGACCATGCTCGACATTACATTTGCAGGAGCTTTGGTCGCCGGACTTTTGTCCTTTCTGTCGCCCTGCATCCTGCCAATTGTGCCGTTTTACCTCAGTTATCTGGCGGGTGTCGGGATGGAGCAGATTACAGCGACATCCGCCATTTCCAGCGAGGTTCGCCGCCGGGCAACGCTTGCTGCAATCGCATTTGCGGCTGGAATCATAACCATCTTTATGGCTCTCGGGGCCACGGCTTCGATATTTGGTCAGCTGGTACGAGAATACTTCGATATTCTGCGTTGGATTGCTGCAGCCATCATCATAGCGATGGGCCTGCATTTCCTGGGGTTAATTCGCATCGGGTTCCTGTATCGGCAGTTACGTGCAGATATTGGCGAGACATCAAACGTGAGCCTCACTGGGGCATATGTACTTGGATTGGCATTTGCTTTTGGCTGGACGCCCTGTGTTGGGCCGGTGCTCGCTGCAATCCTGTTTACAGCGGCCGGAACCGAAACGGCTTGGCGGGGCGCGGGGCTTCTGTTCGTTTATGGGGTTGGAATGACTGCACCGTTTGTTCTGGCGGCCTTTTTGGTTCGCCCCTTCATGCAATGGATGGTGCGGTTCAGGAAGCACTTGCCGCAGATCGAAATGGCAATGGGGGGGCTGTTGATCCTGTTCGGGGTCCTGATCGCAACCAACTCGATCAATCACATCGCACAATGGATGCTAGACTATATGCCCTGGCTTGCGGCCATAGGTTAATCCGGGAGGAAGACATGAAACGCACTTTGTCAGTTTTGATCGCATGCATGATAGGGGCTGCAGTCTCTGCTGCTGATCTGGGCGACGATGGATTGCATAAAACACCGTGGATGCGTGACACGTTCAAAGATCTTCGCGAGGATCTTGAAGAAGCGTCAGGTGAAGGTAAGCGGTTGGTTTTGTTCATTGAACAACGGGGCTGCATCTACTGTAAAAAGATGCACGAAGAGGTTTTCCCACAGCCCGACATGGCGGCGTTTATCGAAGAGAACTTTTTTGTCGTCCAGCTGGATTTGCATGGAAGCACCACGGCCACTGATTTTGACGGAGAAGAGAATGAGCAGAGAGCGCTGATGCGCAAATGGGGGATTCTGTTTACCCCAACGCTTGTATTTCTGCCGGAAGAGGTGCCCGAGGATGCCTCAGCCATCGATGCTGCCGTTGCTGTAATGCCGGGAGCATTCTCCAAGGGAACAACCTTAGACCTTTTCACCTGGGTCGATCAGAAGCGATATGAACTTGATAATGGCGAAGATTTCCAAAGGTATCACGCGCGGCGCATTCAGGAGCGAAACAATATTTCGCAGGAGTGAGATTGGGCGTTACAGATAAAAAAATTCATTATGATGAATTTGATGTTGCGATAAACCATGTTCGTCGACTACGGTGCACAAAGTCTTTGGGTCGCAAAGCGCCACAGGCGCGGTAGCAAATGGGAGGGATCATGAAGCTGAGACTCTTAACACTGGCATCCGCTATGATGGGCGTTGCCGCATTTGCCGAAGAGACAAGTCCGAAAGACGTACCCTATGACGACTATGGTGCAATCGAGGTCTCTCTGACCGATGTTAATGGGGACGCGGCAAATGGCGCACTCATCGTTGGCGACAAGTCCAAAGGTAATTGCGTGGCCTGCCACGCGGTCTCAGCTTTGGCGGACATTCCGTTCCATGGTGAGGTTGGCCCGATGCTGGATGGCGCCGGTGATCGTTGGACCGAAGCAGAGCTTCGCGGTTTAGTCGCAAACGCGAAAATGACGTTCGAAGGCACGGTAATGCCGGCGTTCTACAAGGATGACGGATATATCCGTCCAGGCGATGCCTATACGGGCAAAGCGCCAACGGCGCCTTTAACGACGATCCTGACTGCACAGGAAATCGAGGACGTGGTCGCGTTTCTAGCGACACTGAAAGAGGAATAATCTCGCCTTCTGGCGTGACTTTTCGAAGATTCAAAGGAGATTGAAAATGGAACTCTCTCGCCGCGAGACTCTGGCCCTTGGGCTGGGCGCCGCGTTCCTGACAATTATGCCGCTACGAGCGAATGCAGCTGCTGAAGATGCGATCTCCGCATTTTCAGGCGGGGCAGATGTGGCTGATGGCGGTGTTACACTGACGGCACCGGAAATCGCGGAAAACGGAAACACCGTACCAATCGAAGTCAGTGCTCCGGGCGCAGCTGCAATTCTGATCGTGGCCGCAGGCAACCCCGAACCGGGCGTGGCAACGTTCAATTTCGGCCCGCTGGCTGCTGAACAAGCCGCTTCAACCCGCATCCGTCTTGCCGGAACGCAGGATGTCATTGCCGTGGCGAAGATGGCAGATGGCAGTTTTGCCAAAGCGTCCGCGACCGTAAAAGTGACAATCGGAGGGTGCGGCGGTTAATCGCCACGCGCCCTGAAGAACAGGAGATTAACCAATGGCATCCGGTGTAAAGCCCCGCGTCAAGGTTCCAAAGACAGCCGCTGCTGGCGAAGCTGTTACGATCAAGACACTGATCAGCCACAAGATGGAAAGCGGCCAGCGCAAGGATAAAGAAGGCAACGTCATCCCGCGTTCGATCATCAACCGTTTCACCTGCGAGTTTAACGGAGAAATGGTGATTGATGTGACTATGGAGCCTGCGATTTCGACAAATCCGTACTTCCAGTTCGAAGCAACCGTGCCCGAGGCCGGTGAGTTTGTCTTCACCTGGTACGATGATGATGGCTCAGTTTACGACGAGAAGAAAACGATCGAGATCGCCTGACGGCTCGACCACTAAGGAAGGCTAGCGCTGGTTGTGATTTCTGGCGCTGGCCCACCAAGGGAGGAACGTAATGAATACCAAGGCACTTACGGCGATCGCGGCTGTTCTGGCTTTCCCAGTGGCAGCAATGGCTGGACCGGACGAAGATAATCTTGTGATCAATGACGAGCTGAATATGACCTCGGTCACCGAGGCCTCGGCGCATCTGGAGAATTTGGACACGATCTATTCGGGTTGGCATTTCCGCACAGATGAAACTCAGGCACTGCAGATTGATGATTTTGACAATCCGGCAATGATCTTCGTCGATCAGGCAGCCGACCTCTATGAGGCAGTTGATGGTGCTGCAGGTGAAAGTTGTGCCTCGTGCCATGATGGAGTGGAAAGCTTCAAAGGACTGCAGGCGTCCATGCCCAAGGTCGATGCTGAAAGCGGCGAGCTGGTGGTTATGGAAGATCTGATCAACAAGTGCCGTACCGATCGCATGGAGGCCGATGCCTGGAAATGGTCTGGTGGTGACATGCAGGGTATGGTCGCATTGATCGGTCTGCAGTCACGCGGGATGCCCATGAACGTTGCTATTGATGGTAATGCCGCGCCATTCTGGCAAGAGGGCAAGGAAATCTATTATACCCGCTACGGTCAGTTGGAACTGAGCTGCGCCAACTGTCATGAAGAAAACTGGGGCAATATGATCCGAGCGGATCACCTGAGCCAGGGGATGATAAATGGATTCCCTACCTATCGTTTGAAGCAGGCCAAACTGATCTCGCGCCACAATCGGTTCCGCGGTTGTATTCGCGATACGCGTGCGGAAACCTTTGCCGAAGGGTCGGACGAGTTCCGGGCACTGGAGCTCTATGTCGCTTCGCGTGGCAACGGGCTTTCAGTCGAAACCCCAGCTGTACGTCAATAACGAATGACCCGCCTGGGCAATGCCCGGAGCGGGTTTTTCACTTATATAACATTCACACATATATATGTGTAAAAGGAAAGCTGATAGATGATTTCTCGACGTGACTTCTTGCAGGTTTCAATGGCGGCCTCGGCTCTGTTCGGAGCGTCCGGGTTTGGCAACTGGGCCAAGCTTGCTGCGCAGCAAAGTCTAACGCAGGATCAACTGCTAGAGTTCGAGACCTTTGGCAATATCAGCCTGATTCATGTCACCGACATTCACGCGCAACTCAAACCAATTTATTTCCGTGAACCCGAAGTCAATCTTGGTATTGGCGATGCAAGAGGACAGATGCCGCATGTTACTGGCGCCGCGTTCCGCAAGGCATACGGGATAGAAGATGGAAGCCCGTCGGCCTATGCGCTGACCTACACCGATTTTGAGTCACTGGCCAAGACCTACGGTCGGGTGGGTGGCTTGGATCGGGTCTCAACTGTCATCAACGCCATTCGAGCGGACCGTCCTGATGCGTTGCTTCTTGACGGGGGTGATACTTGGCACGGTTCTTACACCTGCTATCAGACGGCCGGTCAGGACATGGTCAACGTCATGAATGCGCTGAAACCCGATGCGATGACTTTCCATTGGGAGTTCACGTTGGGCAGTGATCGGGTCAATGAGATTGTCGAAGGTTTGCCTTTTGCCGCCTTGGGGCAGAACATTTTTGATGCGGAATGGGATGAACCCGCAGAGATGTTCAAACCCTACAAGTTCTTTGATCGGGGCGGTTCCAAGATTGCGGTGATCGGACAGGCCTTCCCTTACATGCCGATTGCAAATCCGGGATGGATGTTCCCCGAATACTCGTTCGGGATCCGGGATGAGAACATGCAGGAAATGGTGGACGAAGTTCGCGATGCCGGCGCCGATGTCGTTGTTGTCCTAAGCCATAACGGCTTTGATGTGGATAAGAAGATGGCGGGTCGTGTTCAGGGGATAGACGTTATCCTCAGTGGCCACACCCATGACGCGCTGCCCGAGCCGGTTCTGGTGGGTGAAACGCATATCATCGCCTCTGGATCGAACGGCAAATTCGTCAGCCGTGTAGATCTCGACGTGCGCGATGGGCAGATGATGGGGCTAAAGCACAAGCTTATCCCGATTTTCTCTGATGTTATTGCACCAGATCCTGCGATCACTGCTCTGATAAATGATCAGCGCGCGCCTTATGAGGCGGCGCTGAGTGAGGTGATCGGCAAAACGGACTCGTTGCTGTACCGCCGCGGCAACTTCAACGGCACTTGGGATGACCTGATCTGCGATGCTCTGATCAATGAGCGTGAGGCAGATATCGCAATGTCGCCCGGCGTCCGTTGGGGGCCGTCAATCCTGCCGGGGCAAGAAATAACGCGAGAGGATATTTGGAACGTCACCTCGATGTCCTATCCGAACGCCTATCGCACAGAAATGACCGGGGAGTTCATCCATGTCATCCTGGAAGATGTCGGCGACAATCTGTTCAATCCCGACCCCTATTACCAGCAGGGTGGCGACATGGTCCGCGTTGGCGGGTTGGGTTATCGGATCGACGTAACCAAGCCGCAGGGGCAGAGGATCAGCGACATGACGCTGTTGAAAACCGGTGAGGCGATCGACCCGGCCAAGTCCTATGTCGTGGCCGGTTGGGCCAGCGTCAACGAAGGCACCGAGGGCCCGCCGATTTGGGATGTCGTCGAAAACCATGTTCGCAACCTTGGCACCGTAACGGTGCAAGAGAACACCAGTGTCGAAGTAATCGGCGCTTAAGAAACCGATGGAGACCTAAGAGATATGGATGACGCGTTCAAACCGTCCCGCCGGGCCTTCCTGAAAGGCAGTGCCGCGGTCGCCGCAGGATCCGTTGCAGGTGCGGCAGCGGCAGAAACACCCGACCCACTGATAACAGAGCTTCAGGATTGGGCATCTTATACGGGGGCAGGTGTTGATGAGACGCCTTATGGCATGCCGATCAGCTTTGAATCCCATGTCGTGCGCCGCAATGTGGAATGGCTGACCGCCTCTCCGATTTCGTCGATCAACTTCACGCCGATCCACGCGCTCGATGGCACGATCACTCCGCAGGGATGCGCCTTTGAGCGTCACCATTCAGGTGCGATCGAGCTGCGCAAGGAGGACTACCGCCTGATGATCAACGGGCTGGTTGATCGCCCGCTTGTCTTTACATACGAAGACATTGAGCGGTTCCCGCGCGAAAACCACGTGTATTTCTGCGAATGTGCGGCGAACACGGGTATGGAGTGGGCTGGTGCGCAACTCAACGGCGTCCAATTTACTCATGGCATGATTCACAACATGGAATACACCGGTGTTCCGCTGCGCACGCTGTTGCAGGAAGCAGGTGCCGACATCTCACCTGACAAATGGGTCTATGTTGAGGGCGCAGATGCGTCGTCCAATGGCCGCTCTATCCCGATGGAAAAAGCGCTGGATGACGTGTTGGTTGCATTCAAGGCGAATGGCGAAGCGCTGCGGATGGAGCATGGGTACCCTGTGCGTCTCGTGGTGCCGGGTTGGGAAGGCAACATGTGGGTCAAGTGGCTGCGCCGGATCGAGGTTGTCGATATGGCGGTCGAAAGCCGCGAAGAAACATCAAAATACACTGATGTTTACGTCGATGGCACGGCCCAGAAATGGACTTGGGTGATGGATGCTAAGTCTGTCATCACCTCACCCAGCCCGCAAATGCCGATCAAACACGGACCGGGTCCGCTGGTCATTTCCGGGCTTGCCTGGTCAGGCCACGGACAAATTACACGGGTCGATGTGTCAAAGGACGGTGGGATCACATGGGAGACAGCGCGTCTTGGTAAGCAGGGCGACACCAAGGCTCTTACACGTTTCTATCTCGATACGAACTGGGACGGGGCGCCAATGCTCTTGCAGGCCCGGGCGATAGACGAGACCGGTTATGTGCAGCCAACCAAAGACCAGTTGCGTGAAAAACGCGGAGAAAACTCGGTCTACCACAACAACTGTATCCAGACTTGGTACGTGAGCGCAGAAGGGATCGCCGAGAATGTTGAAGTCTCTTAGTCATGTTTTCCTGCCCGTATTTGGCGGTACGGCGTTGGTGCTTGCGGTAGCTGTGTCTTTCGCGAACCGGAACTACGGCCACTCGAAGATTGAGACATTGGAGACCCGGATAGGGCAGGTTGAGGCGCATGCAGCAGTTGCCCAGGAGAATGCGGAAGCAGAATCCAAACGAGCAGCCGAACTGGAGATCAAAGTCGAAGAAATCCAGGCTGCGGCGGCAGAACGGGTCGCCAATGGTGCGAACTTGACCGCATCCGCGCCCATCCGCGAGAGTAGCCTTGGGCTTGGGCGGTCGGCACTGAAGGAAGAGATCGCGGCCTGGGACGTTGACGTCTTGCCTGATGGGCGTGGCCTACCCGTAGGTTCAGGCGACGTCTGGACCGGAGAAGAGGTGTTTGTGGCCCGCTGTGCGTCGTGCCACGGTGAATTTGCCGAAGGTGCCGATAACTGGCCTGTTCTGGCCGGTGGGTTTGACACGCTTGCAGACGAAGATCCTGTAAAAACCGTTGGGTCATATTGGCCACATTTGTCGACTGCCTGGGATTACATTTCCCGCTCAATGCCCTTTGGTGAAGCGGGCACGCTGGCAGCGGATGAGACCTACGCAATTGTCGCATACATCCTCTACTCCAATGATTTGGTGGATGACGATTTCGAGCTAAACAACGAAAACTTCGCCGAGTTCAAAATGTACAATATGGACGGTTTCGTAGTCGATGTACGACCCGAGACCGAATACACTGAATGGCGCAAAGAGCCTTGCATGGAGAACTGCAAGGCAGAGACCGCCGTCACGATGCGTTCTGTTTTTCTGGTTGAGACTCCCGCGGAGGGTGGTTCGAACTCGGTCATGAATAATGCCAGCCCGGATGAGTTGCCGACGTTTTCGGCAGAAGGCCCCTCGTTCATTCCAACTGCAGCGCCAAAGCCTGATGAAGAGGCCGCAGCCATACCGGCCGCTCAAGAAACCGAAGTGACAGACGAGGTTACAGAACTGGCTGCTGCCGGAGAGAAAGTCTTTAAGAAATGTAAATCCTGCCATCAAATTGGTGAAGGTGCAAAGCACAGCACTGGGCCTGCTCTGAACGGGGTAATCGGAGCTAATGCTGGATCGGTCGAGGGCTTCAAATACTCCAAAGCGATGCAGGCGTCTGCGGAGGCAGGACTAGTCTGGACCGATGAAGAAATGGCTGCCTTTCTTGCGAAGCCCAAGGAATACATGAAAGGCACAAGGATGTCTTTTGCAGGTCTCAGAAAACAGGACGATATCGAAGCTTTGATCATCTATCTAAAGACGTTTGGAAGTTGACGATGCGTTGGTCGAACGCGCTTGTCTGTGCCGCGTACTTTGGGGCTACTGCTTCATCGACATACGCTGCAGAAGACCTTGGCGATGCTGAGGCAGGGAAAGCCGTGTTTGCCAAATGCAAAGGCTGTCATCAGGTTGGAAAAGGGGCCGAAAACAAAATCGGTCCGCATCTGAATGGGATTTTTGGGCGCAGGGCAGCTGGTCTGGATGGCTTTAGCTATTCCAAAAGCCTTGCGCGCGCGGGTAGCTCGGGTCTGGAGTGGCACGCTGACACACTGTCTGCGTACATCGAAAACCCACGTGCATTCGCGTCAGGCACAAGGATGAGTTTTGGTGGCCTGAAAGACCCGGAAGACCGCGCCAACGTGATCGCCTATTTGCGGGATTTTTCCGACAATCCTCAGGACATCCCAGAAGCGGACCCGACGGCGAAGGGCACGGATCATTCTATCGACCCCGCGATCTTGGCGATTCAAGGAGATCCTGAGTACGGCGCATATCTCAGCAGCGAATGTACAACGTGCCATCAGATCGACGGAGGTGATGAGGGCATTCCCTCGATCGTGTACTGGCCTGACGAAGACTTCGTGGTCGCCATGCACGCATATAAAGACAAACAGCGGCCACACCCGGTCATGCGAATGATTGCCGGACGGCTGAGCAATGACGAGATCGCGGCATTGGCTGCCTACTTCAATAATCCATAGTGACTGTGTCCAAGAGGAGGAAACGCGATGACGCTAAATAGACGAGTATTTCTTGGAGCCGCCGGGGTGGTAGCAGCCGGGTTATCGGCACCGATGGTGTTGGCGCAAGGCAAACCACGCGTGGTAGTTGTCGGCGGCGGTGCGGGCGGTGCAACTGCTGCGCGCTACATCGCAAAAGACAGCAGGGGTGAGATCGACGTAACGTTGATCGAGCCGTCGCGGACCTATTACACCTGTTTCTTCTCAAACCTGTATCTGGGAGGGTTTCAGGAGCTTTCGGACATTGCCCACAGCTATGGCACGCTTGCCGCGAACTACGGCATCAACGTGGTGCATGATTGGGCCACAGGGGTGGATCGCGATGCCAAGACGGTGTCCTTGGCAGGTGGCGGATCCGTTCCATATGACAAGCTGATCCTGAGCCCGGGTATCGACTTTGTTGATGGTGCGGTCGAGGGCTGGGACGTCTCGGCGCAAAATAAAATGCCGCATGCCTACAAGGCTGGATCTCAGACCGAGCTTCTCAAGGCGCAGATCATGGCAATGCCCGAAGGCGGTACATTTGCAATGGTCGCGCCACCGAATCCGTACCGTTGCCCACCCGGACCGTATGAGCGGGTTTCAATGGTTGCGCATGTTCTGAAGGCGAACAACCCGACAGCAAAGATCATCGTTGCCGACCCGAAACCGAAGTTTTCCAAGATGTCATTGTTCCAAGAGGGTTGGGCCAACCACTACGAAGGAATGGTTGACTGGATTGGCGAAGATTTCGGCGGCGGCAATGTCGCCGTAAACCCGGATGCAATGACCGTTACTATCGACGGCGAAGAAACCAAGGTCGATGTCTGCAACGTGATCCCAGCGATGAAAGCCGGACGCATTGCGGAAATGGCAGGGGTGACCGATGGCAACTGGGCACCCGTGAACGCCGCGGATATGTCCTCCAAAGCCGACCTGGATATCTACGTTCTTGGTGACGCCAGCCAACAGGGTGACATGCCCAAATCCGGCTTCTCGGCCAACAGTCAGGCGAAAGTCTGTGCGAATGCCGTGCGAGGTGCGTTGACCGGGTCCAAAGTGTTTCCGGCCAAGTTCTCCAACACGTGCTGGTCGCTCATCGACACCGATGATGGCGTCAAGGTTGGCGCAACTTACGAAGCGACTCCCGAAAAGATTGCCAAAGTGGACGGCTTTATCAGCCAGACCGGCGAAGATGCGGACTTGAGGAAAGCAACTTATGAAGAGTCGCTGGGTTGGTACGCTGGTATCACTTCAGACATGTTCGGTTAAGGTATTCAGGGGTTTTGACTGGTGTCAAAGACCCTGATGAGCAATCTGAGAAGATGCGGCTCAAGAGGAGGATTAAAATCATGAAACACTTTATCGCTGTAGCCGCGTTTTCCACTGTTCTGGTGAGCCATGCGTTTGCGGAAGAGATCATCACTGCCCCATTTGACGGCAGTTTTGATGATGCAACCTTCGCCGTCGAGTCCGCGATTGTCGGACAGGGACTGGTCATCGACCATGTAAGCCACGTAGGCGACATGTTGAATCGCACGGGCGCTGATGTCGGCAGTGACAAGCAGATATTTGCGGCCGCAGACATCTTCATTTTCTGCTCGGCAAAAATCTCGCGCGAGGTGATGGAAGCCGACCCTATGAATATCGGATTCTGCCCCTACGGGATTTTTGTAGCCGAGGACGACAGTGGCGTGATGGTGGGATATCGAGGCTACCCTGACGGGCCAATGCAAAAGGTTCAGACCCTGTTATCCGAGATCGTCGAAGAGGCCGTAGGGAATTGAAATGAACTATCAGCAGTTTTTTCGTGATCAACTGGACCAGCTTCAAGAGGAAGGGAACTATAGGGTCTTTGCGGATCTCGGAAGGCAGTGCGGTGCATTCCCGACCGCGCGCAATTACGCAGAAGACGGTCCCGAAAAAATCACTGTCTGGTGCTCAAATGATTATCTTGGCATGGGTCAACACCCCTGCATTCTTGCAGCAATGCACCAAGCGATTGATGAGTGTGGTGCCGGGGCGGGTGGTACGCGGAATATCTCTGGAACCACTCACGAGCACGTTTTGCTGGAACAGGAACTTGCCGACTTGCACTGCAAAGAGGCGGCATTGCTATTTACGTCCGGCTACGTTTCAAACTGGGCGGCTCTCGGAACTTTGGCCTCCCGCATTCCTGGCATCACTGTACTGTCAGACGAGTTGAACCATGCCTCGATGATAGAGGGAATTCGCCACAGCCGTTGTCGAAAGCGGATCTGGAAGCACAATGATATTGCAGACCTTGAAAGGCAACTTGCTGACATACCAGCCAACGCACCAAAGCTCATCGCGTTCGAAAGCGTCTATTCCATGGATGGTGATATAGCGCCAGTTGCCGAGATCTGTGATCTGGCGGATCGCTATGGCGCGATGACCTATTTGGATGAGGTTCACGCCGTAGGGCTTTATGGACCGCGCGGCGGTGGCATCGCCGAACGTGAAGGCCTGATGGATCGCCTAACCGTTATCGAGGGGACATTAGGCAAAGCCTTCGGTGTCGTCGGTGGATACATCGCGGCGTCGAAAGAGCTTGTGGACTTCGTCCGGTCCTTTGCCAGCGGGTTTATCTTTACCACTGCATTGCCTCCGGCCGTAGCCGCAGGTGCGGCAGCCTCGGTTCGGCACCTGAAGCAAAGCAATGCGGAACGATATCTGCACCAGCAGCGAGTGCGCGAAGTTCGAGACAGGCTGGACGAACTGAGTATTCCCCATACTCCGAACCCAAGTCACATCATTCCGGTCATGGTCGGCGATCCGGTTAAGTGTCGCTTCATCTCTGATGTACTGATGCGTGACTATGGAATTTACATCCAGCCGATCAACTATCCAACCGTTCCCAAGGGAACGGAGCGTCTACGGATTACACCGTCGCCGGTGCATTCTACTGAAGACGTGGATCGACTGGTATCTGCATTGGGTGAGTTGTGGACGCAATGCCAGTTGGCGCGCAGGCCAATGGTCGCACAATGACAACTTGACCGAAGACAAGGATGCACACGCTACGAAGTGAGAGTTTCTGCTGATGGAGAGACTCATCGATCTGTTGGGAGACTCTGGCGCTTTGGCATTTGCCGGAGTGCTCGTCGGTATCTTGTTTGGCGTGACGGCTCAGAAGTCTCACTTTTGTTTAAGAGCGTCGGCAGTCGAAGTCGCTGAAGGCGAGTTAGGTCCCCGCTTGGCGGTTTGGCTGATCGCCTTCACCACTGCGCTCGCCTTGGTACAGGCGCTTATCGCGTTTGAGTGGCTAGACCTGTCCGAGACACGTGCAATCGCGTCGACAGGTAGCCTGAGCGGCGCGGTAATCGGTGGAGCGATGTTCGGCGCAGGCATGGTTCTGGCGCGTGGATGTGCATCTCGCCTTTTGGTATTAGCCTCCTGCGGTAATCTGCGCGCCCTGGTTACGGGATTGGTTTTGACCTTAGTGGCTCAAGCCGCCTATACCGGTGTTCTTAGTCCCGCCCGCGAGTTGCTGTCTGGTATCTGGGCTGTCCCAGGAGGCGCGCCGCGTGATCTTTCAGAAATACTTGGGCTCTCGCCAACGGTTTATACAGCAGTTGCAGCGTTGGGACTGGTGTCGGCCATTGTCTTTGCGTCCCACCGGAAAGTCGCGCCTATAAGGATCATAGCGGCCGCAGGAGTTGGCCTGGCTGTGGCGCTCGGCTGGTTGTTAACATTTGCCATCGCGCAAGCATCTTTTGAAGTCGTGCCTGTGTCTTCTGTCACCTTTACCGGACCGGCCACGGACACACTAATGGCGTTGGTTGCAAGTCGAAACGTTGTTCTGTCCTTCGGTATCGGCCTTGTCCCAGGCGTAGTAATTGGCGCGGCAGGCTCAGCCTTGACTGCAGGGGAGTGGAGGATCGAACGATTTGGCTCGGATACTCCGATGGAACGCTACCTCGTAGGGGCTGTTCTCATGGGGTTTGGGGCCATGCTGGCGGGAGGTTGCGCGGTGGGTGCCGGGCTTTCAGGAGGGTCCGCCCTGTCATTGACCGCATGGGTTGCCGTATTTTTCATGTGGGTCGGGGCGATCAGCACGCATAGACTATTGATGCTAATCCCTGTTCCGCAACATTCCTGAGCTACTCGAATTCCATCTGTTCGAAAACGCGCCCTGCATTTTTCGTGGCCAGTTCTTCAAACGTGTCCAGGTTGGCATAAGGTGACTGATCGACGTAGTAAGCCTCAGCCAGATCACCTCCTGCATCCATATGCTCTTGAATCTTGCCGCGCAGATATATCAGGTAGTCGCGTGTATAGCGGCGCACCTGATCCATGTTCGTAGGATGGCCGTGTCCCGGTATCACATAAGTGGCATCTAAAGCCTCGAATTCGGTGTCCCAAGTTACAAGCCAATCCGCTGTATAGGTGTCTTGAAAGATTGGCAGCATGCGTTCGTGAAACGCCATGTCGCCCGCAATGACAAGGCCTTGGTTCGGCAACCAGATCGAGATATCGCCGGGACTATGGGCAGGGCCGAGGTACTTTGCCTCAATCCGGAATTCACCCATCTCAACCACGTACTCATCATCGAATGTCTCGGTTGGGCCAGCCAGGAATGTTCCGTCTGCCTTGTCCTGATTGTATCGCTGCATTCCCTGCAGAATTTGCGGGCCATATTCCTCGAATTCAGCCGCTGCTTCTGAATGTGCGATGATCGGAATGCCGAGTTCTGACCAGTAAGCGTTGCCGAGCATCGCGTGCCCCTGGCCATTCTCGTTGAAGACAAGTCTGACCGGCTGATCCGTGATGGCCTGAATTTCCTTGTGAAGCGCTTCGGCAAGGACATAGGCTGCACCGCCGTTTATGACGACCACACCTTCACCGGTTACAATGAAACTGAGATTGTTGTTGTGACCAGAGTTTTCGTAGGTTGGTGGTGCGGTTGCGCCAATGGCGGAATAGACGCCAGGGATATACTCGACCGGTTTGGAATACAGCACGCTTTGCGGATATTGGTCTGCAATTTCCTCGCTTGCCCAAGCTGGTGCGGCCAAGGCCAAGGCAATCGCAAGCGTTCGTATCATGTTGGTTCTCCAATGAACTTATACGCAGAGCCAGTTTTTTCGACCCGGCCGATTCCACCATTCGGCAGGTGGAAGCCAATTATCTTCATTTGCTCGCGAGAAATCTGATCTAGCAGCAAACTACGAGTTGCTGCAGCTGTCTGTGGATCCTGATCCGTACCACTGTGCCAATCAGGCCGTTCAAAAGCCACGTGTGGATTTCCCAACGCGTCGCCGACAATCATCACGGATTCACTGCCGCTGCGGATTTCAAACGCCATGTGGCCGGGTGTGTGCCCAAAGCTTGCACGGGCGGCAATGCCTGGAAGGATCTCTTGTCCGTCGTCAAAGAACGCCACCTGATCCTCAATTTCTGCCATCCGGCGCTTCGCGCCTACAGCGAACGCAGCGCGATCTTCTCCTATCGAATCCACCGTTGAAGGGTTCCACCAATAATCCCACTCTTTACGGCCAAAGTGATGCGTCGCGTTGGGGAAAATCAGGTCGTCGAAGTCATCCAAAATGCCCCAGATGTGATCCGGGTGCGCATGGGTGAAAACCACGTGTGAAACGTCTTCGGGCGACAGGCCGATTGTTTCAACAGTTTCCAAAAGTTTGCCAGACGTGGGCATGAAATCCGGCCCAGCTCCGACATCGAATAGCACCGTGTTTTTACCATCACGATAGAGCGCCACGTTGCACTCTGGCTCGTACTTGGTCGCGTCCACTCGATTGCGATTCAGAAGCTGCTCGAGTTCTTCTTTCGGCATGGACCCAAAGACCATTTCCGGTGGCAATGACAGGTACCCGTCTGATACGGTTGAAATCCGAGCTGAAGAGCCGAGTTGCAACTCGGCCCTTACGATCCTGGATTGAGTACCAAGCATCCCAAGGCAAGCGGCGCTGTACAAGAAAGTGCGGCGAGAAAATGTATTTCCATCCATACACAATCAATAAAATGAATGTTATTATTTGTAAATGGAGAAAGAAAGGCTGTGTGTGCAAGGCTGCTTTCGTCCTGATACTAAGAAGTCTACTCAACTTCTTCGGTACCGGCGGGTAAGTCAGCGATTACACCGGTGCCTGGGCTCTGCTCAAAAGCATACCGAATGTGGGCTGGCTACTTGGTGATCGCGGCTATGATTCTGATTGGTTCCGAGACGCGTTAAAAGGCATGGGGATGCGCGCCTGTAAATGTTTGCATTCCGGAAATCAGCGGAGCGACGGAGGAGGAGCCCCTGAGAGCCTGCATCTCAACTCATGGAGCGAAATAGGACTGGCTGTGGTGTGTGGCGGCTTCCCGCTTTTTCGTGACGATTCCCAGTTCTTTTCGACCACAAAATTCGTCTGCTGTTACCTAAAATGCCACCCAAACCATCTTTGCGGTACGTGAGAGCAACGCTGAGTTCACGTTTCTAACTGATATGTTATGGGAATTTGGTAGCGGAGGAGGGACTTGAACCCCCGACACGCGGATTATGATTCCGCTGCTCTAACCAACTGAGCTACTCCGCCATGAGTGAATGGCGATTTAAGGGAGGGGTTGGGGAGGGTCAAGAGGGAAATGGCGCCTTTGTTGGGAATATTTTAGCTGGGACTAATCCGAATTCGGCACAACCGTCGCCCTGGGTTCTGTATTTTGTACCACGCCGCGAATGAAGTTGTTGCAGATGTCCGGGACTGTCAGGGGGATCATATGGCCCAGCCCTTCGATCTGTTCAAAACTCAGACCAAACGCCTGCATTGATTCACCGTGTTGCGTGGCTGACAAGAGCGCATCCTGTGCTCCAAACAATATGGAGCCAGGCACTTTCAGGTCGCCATAACGGGCGACCTGCGCCGGCATGCTCTGTTCAATCCCGATCACATCCTGTGAGGCGCTGATAAACGCGGATGGACGCATCCCCAAAGCGCCGCCGGCGCGGTCCAGAAAGTCTTGGGGCGCGGGTTCTGGCGCAAAAGCCGCGCTAAGGGTGTGCGGTGCGGTTTTTGCGGCCAGCGGGACGGCAATCGTGTTGCCGATCAGACTGCGCAGCCATTCTGTCCGGATTTCAAGCGGTTTGAACACGGCGGGCGGCCCGGGCATCGCCTGAGTAAGCGGAGCTAGCAGGGCTAGCGCTTTGATCTTGTCCGGGTAATCCAGCGCCATCGCCAGAGAAACCGCGCCACCCAGCGAATGGCCGACCAGAATTGGGTTGCTGACCCCCTTTGCCTCTAGAAATTCATGTATCATGCGGCCCTGTTCGGGCAACCGCCCAAGCTCTGCCGTCTCACGAGTTGAGTATCCGCAACCGGGGCGATCCACGGCAATGACGTGAAAATCCTCGGCCAGTTTATCCATCAAGGCGTAGGTGAAATGTTGCAACTGCCCGGCCAGCCCATGAATGAGCACAACCGTCTGATTGGAAGGGTCGCCCTTTTCCACATAGTGGATATTGCCGCCGCGCACGGGAATGATAACCCCCGGTTGTGGGACACGCATCCGGCCGTCACGGGTCAGCTTGCGTGTCCAAAGATTCATCGCAACAAGAAACAGCGCAATGAACAGCGCAATAGTCAGGAAGATTGTCATCAGCCTATCCTCTGGATGGAGCAGATCAGATTACTGACCGGATAGCGCCACAACCCGAAGGCAATGTCCACAGCTCGCTTAAAGGATCTAATGCGGACTGGGTTAGCCGCGCAAGATCGTCCCAGTTGGATCAAAGGGCGGTTCTTTCAGGATCGTTGCCCTATGCGGGCGCCCTAATACCATGACCTCGACCCTATCGCCGGCCTCGGCACCCGAAACATAGCCCAAGGCCAGCGACATACCCACGGAATAGCCATAAGCGCCCGATGTCACCCGACCGATTCCGCGCCCGTCCATGAAAATGGGTTCGCCTCCGGTCGCGTCAGCGTTCGAAGCTGCGGTGTCGGCTTCGTCCAGATGCAGCAGGACAAGCTGCTCTCTGGCCGGAGAGGTCATGGCAGAATTGGCGGCATCTTTGTTTAGGAACGATTTGTCGAATTTGCACAACCGGTCCAAACCGACCTCGTGTGGCCAGTATTCGGGGCTGTATTCGCGCCCCCAAGACCCATAGCCCTTTTCGATCCTCAGCGACATCAGTGCGCGGCTGCCAACTGGGCCTGCGCCGAACTCTTTTCCGGTCTCGATCAGCGCCTCATACAGGCGGAGCTGATCTTTCGCGGCGCAATGCACCTCCCAGCCCAGATCGCCGGTGAAGGAGACACGCAGCGCCAGGACCGCAATTCCGGCGATTTCGATCTGTTGCGAGCGCATGAAGGGGAAATCCTCGGGGCTGAGCGAGGTATTCGTAAGCCGTTGCAGGATTTCCCGCGATTTCGGGCCAGCCACGTTAAAGCCGCAAGTCTCTTCGGTGCGGCTTTCGAAACGGGTGCCATCGGGCAGAGGAACCTGTTTGAAGAACCGTTTGTGATAGCGCTCGGCCATGCCCGAGCCGATGATCCAGAATTCGTCGTCGGCCACGCGGGTCACGGTGAAATCGCCGGCAATACCTCCCCGTTTTGAGATCAGCGGGGTCAGGCAGGATCGACCAACCGATCTCGGCATGGAATTTGCGAATACGGCATTAAGCCAACCCTCGGCTCCCGGACCTTTGCAAACATATTTGGCAAAGTTTGAGATGTCGATGATCCCGGCCCGATCGCGCAGCATCCGGCATTCCGCGCCCACCGGTTCCCACCAGTTCTGGCGTATGAATCCGTTGGTGTCCGTGGCGCCGGGCGCCTCTGCGAACCACAGCGGGTGTTCCCATCCGACATTCAGGCCAAAGACGGCACCCATGTCCTTTTGCCTGTCATAAATCGGGCGGGTCCGGGCAGGGCGTCCTGCGCTGCGTTCTTCATTTGGGAAGTGGATGGCAAAGCGGTGTGCGTACTGATCCTGCACGCGGGCCTTGGTGAAATCTTTGGTAGCCCATGTGTCGAACCGCGCCACGTCCCAGGCGAACATGTCGTATTGGGTTTCGCCTTCGATGATCCACTGCGCCGCCATCAGGCCCATGCCACCCGATTGCGAGAATCCCGGGATGATGCCGTTGCAGCAGAAATAGCCGTCGACCTCGGGCACTGGTCCCATCAGAACGTTGGCATCCGGTGACCAGATCATCGGTCCGTTGATGACCCGTTTGATCCCGGCGTCGCCCACGGCAGGTACGCGTTCGATGGCGTTCATCATATTCTCTTCGATCCGCTCCAGATCGTCGGGAAACAGATCATGGGCAAAATCCAGGGGTGTGCCGTCCTCGGCCCAGAATTTCATATCCTTTTCATAAGCCCCCACCAAAAGGCCCTGACCTTCCTGCCGCAAATAGTACTCGCCATCGCGGTCACTGACCGAGGGCAGGCGGGTATCATGCGCCGCGACGTCAGCCATGGTTTCGGTGACGAAATACTGATGCTCGGTCGGTTGCAGGGGTAGCTCGATCCCGGCCAACATGGCAACTTCGCGGCCCCAAAGACCGGCGGCATTCACAACCCACGGCGTTTGGATGTCCCCCTTAGGGGTGCGTACGATCCAGGTGCCGTCTTCTTGCTGATCTGTCGCAGTGACCGGCGTAAAGCGGTGGATTTCGGCCCCACGCTGGCGCGCGCCGACAGCGTAGGCGTTGGTGACCCCCGAGGGATCAACATTACCGCCATCAGGTTCGTACATGACACATCGGATGCCATCGTAATTGACCAGCGGGTTCAGACGCTGCGCCTCTTCGATGCTGATCTCATAGAAATTCATCCCGTACAGCTTGGCCTTGGCGGCCTGCAGCCTCAGCTGGTGCTCGCGCTCTTCGGTTTGGGCCAGATATAACGAGCCGGGCTGGAACACGCCGCAGCTTTGGCCGGTTTCAGCCTCAAGCTCTTTGTACAGCTTCATCGTATAGTGTTGGATGCGGCTGATATTGGTGCTGTCATGCAGTCCGTGGATGTTCGCCGCCGCGTGCCAGGTCGAGCCGGATGTCAGTTCATCCCGTTCCAACAGCACCACGTCTGACCACCCCGATTTGGTCAGGTGATACAGGATCGAGCACCCAATCACACCACCGCCGATTACCACTGCCTGTGCATTTGTCTTCATGAGTCTGTCATCCAAAATTTTGGTCTTGTCGTCATGTGTTACCAGTACTGAACCCAAGACAACGGGTTTAAATTTCACGTGGGATTGAACAGATATAAACCAAGGTTAGTCTCCGATGCCCACCACTATGCACGTCCATACTCGACCAGTCTGTGGTTCAATTCATCTGTTTCAGAGGCCCCGGCTTCCAGGGCGAATATAAAGGCGTGGGTCAGGTAAAAACAGGCCGCGTCGATATCTTGCACCGCTTCGCATTCATCTGCTGCAATAGTGTAATAGCGGACCAACGCGGCAGGATCATCATGATCATGCGCCTCAAGTAGCAAGCGATCCAGTTCTGTTCTGTCCATCGGGTCTCCGTCGCGTCTGGCCAGTCGTGCGTGGCCAGACAGCTGGTTCAGTCGGCGCGACCGCTTTCAATCTGTGTCGCAACCCAGTGATGGAAATTATGGGTCGGACCATCCATCACCGGAGAGAATCGACCGCCGTCGAACAACATTCCGTGCCGACCCTTTTGCATCCCTTCAACAACGAACACATCCTCTTCAAACACAGTTTTCCATTGCTGGGCGTTTGCCGCCCTCAGGCCATCATGTTCAGGTGTGTCTTCGATGCTTTTGGCATAATAAAGCTCGATATGCTCAACGGTATTTTCGTGATCAACCGGTTCCAGGACAATGGCAAAGGCATGGTCACGCTGCACACCCAAAAGAACATTCGGATACACGGCCACATACTCTGCACCCTCATTCCATCGATCGCTGAGCCCGTCGAAATCGGCGAATGTGGTGCCGTCATGGTCAGTGAGTTGTCGATAGACAAGCGTGCCTTGACCGGAATAGTGCCCGCGCACTTCGATGTTATAGTGATCCTCAAGTCGCGAATAGCTGTTCAGGCCGGGATGCACCCAGGGCAGGTGATAGCTTTCGCAATAGTTCTCAACCGCCAGCTTCCAGTTGGTCTTGACCTCCAACTTGAACGAAGAGGCCTCACCGCCGTGATGTACTGGTTGATCAAACTCTTTCCAGCGTTCCAATAGGGCGGCGTGCGCCTCTTCGAATTCGGGTGCATTGCCGTCCACATTCACAAAGACCACGTCCCGCCAGACATAAGAGCGAATACGGATCAGGCCCAGAGATTTGCGATCCACGTCCTCATGGGTGTTGTGACCGGCGCCGCCAACATGTGGCGTCGCACGCAGCTCTCCCTTCAGGCTGTAGCACCAGCTGTGATAGGGGCAACGGATCGCGCCACTTATCTTGCGAGGGGTATCGACAAGGATCATCCCGCGGTGACGGCAGGTATTTTGAAATACGCCAACCTCACCATCCCGATCCCGCACGATTAGTAAAGGCATGCCTAGGAAATCGACCGGCATGGCATCGCCTTCCTCGGGCACGTCTTTGCCAAAGCCGATCCCGGACCAGTTGGCGTACAAAACCGATCTACGCTCTTCGGCGAAAAGTGCCGGGTCGATATAGTGTTCGTTTGGCAGGCCGTTTGCGACATTCACATCGACCAGAACGGAAGACAGCGCAGTATGCTTGTTCATCGGGCTCTCCTGCAGGTGTTGTTTGGTCTCTATTGGCGGATACGCTGGCATCCACTCAATATCAGAAAACCTCATCACAGGGTGATTTCACCTAAACCGAACCGTCCTGAACCTCTTGAATGATCCAATCTTTCAGCGCCCGGGCACTTTCGGACAAGTCTTCATCCGAGCGGCCAACCAGATAAAACTGGTTTGGAGCGATCTGGAGGTGGGGCCCGATTGCCACCAGCTTTCCCGATTGCAGCATGGGTTGGATCAAGCGTTGCCATCCAAGAACCAGACCGGCCCCCTTACGCGCCCGCTGGAGGGCTACCGAATAGCTGTTCACACGAGAATCGATCGGAATGGTTCCCGTGTACCCGAGTTGTTGAAACCATTCGGGCCAAGTGGTCCAGCTGCGGTCTTCAGAGTCCAGATGTATCAGTCGTTCAGCGGCGAGATCTTCAAGGCTTGCACCGGCCAACCGATCCGCCACCTCTGGGCAGGCGACGGGGACCAGACAATCCCGAAACAAAGGAGTGTGCGAAAGGTCACCGTTGCCGTCCCGGCCGTAGCGAATAAAGAAATCGATATCCGGCCGATCCCGAAATGGTCGATCCTGTGAAAGCTGGTCAACATTTACTTCAGGCATTTCGCGCCAGAACCGGATTACCGATGGCGACAACCAAAGAGCAGCCACTGCAGTGGTTGATCCTACGGTTACCTTTTCGACGGTGGCACGGTCGCGGATTGTTGCCAGTGTTTTTGAGATGCGGGTAAACGAAGAAGCCAGCGCGTCATACAGCGCTTTGCCGTCTTCCGTCAGTTCGACCCCTCGGTGTTTGCGCTGGAACAAGGCGGTGCCAAGATCACCTTCCAACGCTTTGATCTGATGACTGACCGCGCCCGGCGTTACCGACAGTTCTTCAGCCGCATTCTTAAAGCTTAGATGGCGCGCAGCGGCTTCGAAGGCCGACAGCGTGGTGAGTGGCGGCAGATTATAGTGGCGTCTGGACATGACAGGTGTAGCCGTTGGTGGTCTTCAGGTTAATTCTTCTCACTCAAATATTGGACTTTTTAAGATTGTGCGCCAGAAGAAATTTTCCAAAACGATGATGTTGAGTGCCGTGTTTCCGATACGTGCGGTAAAGATCAGGCAATGTTTCTGTGACGACCGGGTTTGGTGTCAGCCAGTTCATTGACGGTTCTTATGCCATCACCGACATGGAGTGGATCATGGATATGGGCGGAGATGATCCCGCGCTAAGCATGGCAGAACTGATAGCAGGTCTGGTCGTCATCATGGGTCTGTAGATCATTTCGGCGGTTTCGGGTGCGGGTCGCTTCCTGCAAACATGTATCGCAATTAGTGAGGCTTGCTTTGACCAAATACCGCAATCTTTTGGGGAGGATTGGAGGATCGCCCTGTGAATATGCGTACCATGACCCGAACCGGTGGCCGTGCGGCCCGGCGCGCGCTGCGCTCTGCTCCGAATTTCGAGATGTTGCCCGGCCTGACCCGAGGCATCCCCCTATGCGAGGTGATGGATGGCAGCCAGATCGACCGGATCGACAGCGCCTCAATGGATATTCTCGAGAATGTCGGTGTTCAGTTTCGCGATGCAATCGCACTGGAGGATTGGAAAAAAGCTGGTGCAAAGGTCGAGGGCGAACTGGTCTATCTGGACCGGGGCCTGGTCCGAGAGCTGATCGCCACCATTCCCAGCACCTTCACTTATCATGCTCGCGATCCGAACAAGAACGTGCGACTGGGCGGACGGCACTCGATCTTTGTGCCGATGACCGGCGCGCCCTTTCTGCGCGATCTCGATGACGTGAGGCGCAATCCGACGCTCGATGATCTAGCAATGTTCCACAAACTAAGCCACATGCTGCCGGCGATGCATTCCTCGGCGCATCACATTGTCGAACCTTACGACCACCCGATCAGTCAGCGACATCTGCGGATTACCTATTCGTCGATGAAACATTCGGACAAGACGTTTATGGGAATGACCACCTCGCCCAGAAACGCCGAAGACGTCATTGAGATGTGTGCGATCCTGTTCGGGGAAGATTTCATTGAAGATCATCCGGTCACCACGGGCAACTGCAACGGAAACTCTCCGCTGGTCTGGGACGAAACGATGCTGGGCGCGATGCGGGCCTTTTCTCGCCGCAATCAGCCTGTGTTGTGCTCGCCCTTTGTTTTGGGCGGGGCCAATACGCCCGCATCGGTTCCCGCCACCGTGGCGCAATTGAACGCCGAAGCACTGAGCGCGCTGGCCTATACCCAAGTCATTCGCAAAGGTGCTCCGGCGATTTACGGGCACTACCTGTCGACGGTGTCGATGAAATCAGGTGCCCCGATGGCCGGCACGCCCGAGATCAGCCTGATGAACTTTATGATCGGGCAGATGGCCCGGTTCTACGACGTTCCATGGCGCACCTCGAACACGCTGGGTGGGGCCAAGACATTTGATGCGCAGGCCGGGTACGAATCCGCCACGACGCTGCAGGCGGTTCTTCATTCCGGTGCGAACTATATTTGGCATTCGGCTGGCTGGAATGAGGCTGGGATGCATTGTTCCACCGCCAAGTTCATTGTCGATGCTGAACAATGTGCGATGGCTTATCGCATGGCAGAAGGCCCGCAATGGGATGATTTCGACCAAGCTCTTGCCGCCATTCCAGAGGTCGGTCCAGGCGGGCACTATCTGGGTCATCCGCACACGCAGGACAATTTTCAAACGGCGTTTTTCATGCCCGAGATGTTCGACAATAACTCGATTGAACAATGGGTGGCAGAAGGCGGGGTTGAGATCACTGAGCGCGCGTTGAAGCACGCGCGCAAGCTGCTGGCCGAATACCAGGAACCGACACTGGACGTGGCCAAAAACGAGGCCCTGCTGGACTATATTGCCCGGCGAGAACGGGAAATTCCCGCCGCTGACGAGCTGAACCAAACCTATTAAAGATTTCGCCTTGGACCTATCCCGACTGCATTGTCGGGTGGGTTTCTATTTAGCACTCGGAGGGAAAATGGAGCTGACGGGCAAAACAGCGCTCATCACAGGGGCTGCGGGTGGCATCGGATCTGCCATTGCACAGCGGATGCGGCAGGCAGGGGCACGAGTTGCGGTTGCGGACGTTTCGGTTGAGGGTATCGAAGCCGACGCCCATTTGCCCGGCGATTTGCGCGAGAGTGCTTATGCAGATGCATTGCCGCAACATGCGGCGGATGCGCTGGGCGGGCTGGATATCGTTGTTAACAATGCGGGGGTCATCACCCGCGGAGCGGTGACCGAGACCTCGGATACCGACTGGGCATTGTCGCTGGGCGTGAATGTCGAGGCGCCCTTTCGCATCTGTCGCGCTGCAATCCCGATCATGGCGGCGCGTGGTGGTGGCGCCATCGTGAACACCGCGTCATGCTGGGGCCTGCGCCCTGGGCCGAACCACGCGGTCTATTGCATGACCAAGGCAGCCATTGCGTCGTTGACACAATGCATGGGTATGGACCACGCGCATCAGGGCATCCGCATTAACGCCGTATGCCCGAATGAAGTAAACACGCCGATGCTGCGGTCGGGGTTTGAAAAACGCGGCTTTGATCCGGATACTGCCGTGGCCGAGCTGGGCCGGACGGTGCCCTTGGGGCGTATCGCCGAGCCCGAGGATATTGCTGATGTGGTGATGTTTCTTGCCTCGGACGCCGCGCGCTATGTGTGCGGGGCATTGCTGGAAGTGAACGGAGGAAAACCGGTTTCATGACGCGATTTACCGGCAAAACCGCGCTGGTCACGGGCGGGCGCAGCGGTATCGGACGCGCCATCGCGGAACGTTTGCAACACGAAGGTGCACGGGTCTTTACCGCGCAACGTGGGAGCGATCCGGAATTCGAAGGGTTCGAGGCCGATTTCAGAGATCCCCTCAGCCCGCAAACGGTGGTCAATCAGGTCGTTGATCAGGCCGGGCGATTGGACATTCTGGTCAATAATGCAGGCATGATGCAGGAAGCCGGCGTCGAGCAGATGAGCCTTGCGGACTGGCAGCGCACGTTGACAGTCAACCTCACGGCCCCGTTCCTGCTGATCAAGGCGGCGCTGCCCCATTTACGACGGGCCGGTGGGGCGATTGTCAATATCGGCTCGATTGAGGGGCTGGGCAGCAATCCCGGCCATGCCGCCTATTGCGCATCCAAAGCCGGGTTGCATGGTCTGACACGAGCGGTGGCCGTGGATCATGGGGCAGAGGGCATTCGTTGCAACGCCGTGGCCCCTGGCTGGATCGACACCGAGTTGAACGTGGATTTCATCGCCTCAATGCCGGACCCGGAGACATTTCACGAGGATATCAAGCGCATACACCCCGTTGCCCGAACCGGAAGCCCACAAGAGGTTGCGGCGCTCGTCGCCTTCCTGGCGTCGGGTGATGCCAGCTTTATCACCGGGCAGGTCTACACAGTAGACGGAGGCCGCATGGCCAAGCTGAGCCTGCCCTGATCACTCGTCCCGCGCGCGCCATTCTTTCCAGCGCAGCACCGCATTGGCACCGATCTCGCGGAATGGCTTTGGGGGTAGGCGTTTGGGTTGACCCTGGGCGTCGAAATACCGGGTGATATTCGAGCTTTGGCCGCAGGCGCGTTCTGCCGCCGCGATACCGGTCAGGGTGCCGCGCGCCGTGCCCAGCCCGTTCTGGACACAGCCAGAAATTACGCCCTGTTCGACCTCTCGTGCGACGGCGACGCCGTTCAGGCTGAGGCAGAGATGACCGGCCCAGCGATATTGCATGTCCAGCCCCGCCAACTGCGGAAATCGCTGGTCGAATTTGCGCTGCATCACCCGCGAGGCGCGCGCCAGATCACCAGCAGTCGAGGTCATGCCCGGGCGCAAGGCCGCGCAGGTACGAGTTATGATCCGATTGCCGCCCTGTGCCGTATCAATGCGCCGCATCGTTGTACCCAACGGATCAGATGGTGTGACACTCCAGCGGGGTTGCCCCCCCAGCCGCGACAGTACTTCGGTGTCCAGCTCCGGGGTCATTGCCGCAAACAGGAACAGCTGCATCAGGCGGTCACGCTCGATCCCAAAGCTTTCCAGATGCCCGTTCACCGTGAGGATGACTGTACCAGTGCTGACGGTACCGCGCGCGGTTTTTACCAGCCACGCACCGCCTTGCTTCTCAAACCCGGTCACGCCAGAGCTCTCGTACAATGCAATGCCATCCTTGATCAGTCCCGCAGCCAGACCACGAATATAGCCTGCTGGTTGCAACATAACCGTGCCGGGCGTGTATAGCCCCGACCGATAGTGGCGCGACCCTGTTAGGGCGTGCATCTGCTGTTGGTCGAGCATTTCACTGGTCTCACCCAAAGTGCTGAGATGATGCGCATAGCTGATATTATGTGCATGTCCCGCCGCGCTCACCGCTCCGTTAACCTTGCCAGCCGGATCAAAGAAATTCGGGTCGATCTGATATTGCTCGACCGCCGATCGGGCAAAATCAATTGCAAGTCGGTTTAGTGTGATCATGGTGCGATCATCCCCCGGCCCGGAATAATTGTCCGAGGCCAGGTCATGTGGCAGATCGATCATAAAACCCGTATTGCGCCCAGCAGCCCCTTCGGCCACGCGGCCAGCCTCAAGCACGATGATCTTTGCGTCGCTTTGCAGCTGCCTCAAACGCTGTGCCGCTGACAGGCCTGCGAAACCGGCACCAACAATCACGACATCCGCCGTCAGATCACCATCCAGTTCTTGGGCTGGGGGTGGATCGCCTAATATGACGCTCCAGGCCGCAGGTCCGCGATGGACTGGCAGGGTTCGGGCGGCATAGCTGCTCAATCCACGGCCTCATCCGCATCGTCGGACAGGTCGACCCAGATGGTTTTTAGCTGGGTATACTGGTCATGCGCATGGATCGAGTTGTCGCGCCCACCAAAGCCAGACTGTTTATAACCGCCAAAGGGCGTGGTGATATCGCCCTCACCAAAACTGTTTACAGTCACCGTTCCCGCCCGGATCATCCGCGCCCCGCGAATGGCGTGTTTCGCATTGGCTGTGAAGATCGACGCACACAAACCATACTCGGTATCGTTGGCGATCTTGATGGCCTCATCAAAGCTGGAAACCGTGATCACCGAAAGAATAGGACCAAAGATTTCGTCACGTGCCAGGATGGCGTCATTGCCAGGGAGTTCGACTACGGTGGCCTCGACAAAGCCATTGTCCGCTTTGCCTCCGATCACCACGTTTTCGGCCTGATCCAGATATCCGCAGATCTTATCGAAATGAGCTTCGCTGACCATTGCGCCCAATCGTGTTTCCGGGTTCAGAGGCTCGCCGACATTCCATTGCTTTACATGATGGGCGATGCGGTCGAGCAACTCGGCCTTTACGGCCTTGTGGACAATCAGGCGGGAGGTGGCCGAGCAGTTCTCACCCATGTTCCAGAACGCACCATTGACGATATGTGCCGCCACGCGGTCCAGATTTTCTGCATCTTCCATCACAATGGCCGGATTCTTGCCGCCCATTTCAAGCACCACCTCTTTGGCGTTGCTTTCCGCCGAATAGCTCAGAAACCGTTTGCCAGTCACGGTTGAACCGGTGAAGGACACCATATCGATATCCATGTGCCGTCCGATAGGTTCGCCCACCTCGGCACCTGCGCCGGGGACGATGTTCAGGACGCCGCGTGGCAGACCGGCCTCCATCGCCAGTTCGGCCAGCCGCAATGCCGTCAGTGAAGTTTCCTCGGCCGGTTTCACAACCACCGAGCAGCCCGCAGCCAGAGCGGGCCCGATTTTCCATGCCAGCATCAGCAATGGGAAATTCCAGGGCAGGACTAGCCCGACAACGCCAATCGGCTCGCGCACGACCAAAGCGATGTGGTCGTCACTGGCGGGCGAGACCTGATCATAGATCTTGTCGATCGCCTCAGCATGCCATTTCAGGCAATGAATGGTCTCGGGCAGGTCGACGGTCTCGCAGTCAAAGATGGTCTTGCCACTGTCGATACTTTCCATCACCGCCAGTTCACGTGCATTGCGTGTGATCAATTTGGTCAACCGGATCAGCACATTTTTGCGCTCGGATGGGTGCAGCCTCGACCAGCGGCCATCTTCGAACGCTTCGCGCGCCTTCTCGACGGCAAAATCCACGTCCGCTACACCACAGGCGGCAATGTTGGCCAATTTCTTGTTGGTCGCCGGGTTAACCGTTGTGAAGGACTGCCCGGAAATCGCCGGGCGATACGCGCCATCAATAAAGGCGCCGGTTGGCAAGGTCAGACCCGCGGCGATGGAGTCGTATTCGTCCTGCGTCAGCAATGTCATACCTTACCCCTCTGCCATGATGTCAGCGATTTTCTGTTTCAGCACGCGCGTCACTTGCTCTAGCGCGCGTTTGTCATCTTTGTTCAAAGATTTCAGCGGCGGTCGAACGGTGCCCGCGTCAATCCCATTCATTGTGACACCATGCTTGATGGTCTGGATGAATTTTCCACCCTGTTCCAATACCCGCATCAAGGGCATCAGCGCCGACATGATCCGGCGGCCCTTGGCATAATCGCCCTCGATTACACAGGCCTGGTATAGCGCCACATGCTCGGCAGGCAGAAAGTTCGAGCCGCCACAGACCCAGAACGGCGCGCCCCAGGCAAAGAACTCCAGCGCCTGATCGTCCATACCGCATCCCAGTTGGATATGCGGATAGTCCCGCGCCAGAAGATGAACCCGGTTGATATCGCCCGAACTTTCCTTGATGCCGCAGAAATTCCTGCTGCGTCCGACGCGGTCCAGGAATTCCTCGCCCATCATCGTGCCTGTGCGGTGAGGATAATTGTACAGCATTACCGGCAGGTCGGCGGCCTTGTCGATGGCCAGCGCATTCAGCGCATTTTCGCGGTCGGTGGGCACCGAATAGGGCGGGCTGGCCAACAGGATCGCATCTGCCCCGATTTCCTTTGCACCCGACGCCAGCGCAACCGAGTCCGACGTCAACATCGCGCCCGTGCCAACAACCAGAGGCAAACGGCCTTTCAGACGCACATGGGTGAACCGCGCCAATTCCAGCCGTTCCTCCACGGTCTGCGCATAATTCTCACCGGTCGACCCGCCCGAGATCAGACCATGCACGCCATTCTTGATCAGAAGCTCGATCACCTGCGCCAGCGCGTCCCAGTTGACGCTGTCATCGGCCTGATAGGGCGTGACCACCGGGGTATAGACCCCCTCAAATCGGAAAATTGGATTCATTCCGTCCTCATGCAGGTTTCGAAAGCGGTGGGAGGCCCATTGGGACATCCAGCGCATCGGGCATCACGAACAGTTCGATCTGATCGCGTGACAGGTTCCAGTGATCTTCGGCCAGCTGCGCAGCAGCCGTTTCATCGCGTGTCTCTATGGCGTCGATGATGGCGTCGTGTTGCTGGCTTGCCTCGGACAGGTTTTCGACCATCCTGCCCGACTGTGGCCGGTAGAAGGTCATGCCGATACGGGCATGGTCTATCAGCAAACGGTTGAAAGAGGGCAATAGATAGACATTGCCCGACATTTCGCCGGTCACTTCGTGAAAGCGGTTATTGGCCAGGGCGCGCTCTTCGGCTGCCCCATCCCGCAGCGCGGCCTTGAATGCCTGCTGTGCGGTTTTCAGGGCTTCAATCTGCACAGGCTTTGCATTCGCCGCTGCCAGTCGCAGGATTGCACCATAGATCATCGGAGCGGCCAGAAAGAAATCGCGCAAGGTGGTATACGACATTTCGGACACGCGCGCGCTGCGGTTTGTTCGCAGGTCCAGATATCCTTCTCCGGCGAGTTGTCGGAACACTTCGCGTAAAGGCGTTCTCGACAGGCCAAACGCATCGGACAGATGCACTTCGTCCAGATCGGTGCCAGGTTGCAGGCGCAAAGTCAGGATCGAGACCTTCAAGTGCTCGGCCAGCTGCGTTTTGCGGGTTTTTGCGACGTCCTTCATCCGGATCCTCCAGCCCAGCCAGCAAGAATCGATTGGGTTCGATTGCCTCCTTTTTGTATCCGAATAAAATACATATTGTATACATGGAAATTTCGTGCAGCATAATCCAACGACAAAGACTCAGCCAATCCGGCCGAACAAAGTGGAAAACCCTATGCCTCAGATGCGGCACATCACCATTGTTCTGATCGAGGAGTTCTCGCATCTCGCCTTTTCCTGTGCCGTCGAACCACTGCGGATCGCCAATCTGGTCAGTGAGAAAACGCTATATGATTGGACGCTGATATCGGAGGACGCAGAGCGTGCAGTATGTTCCAATAAGGTGGTGACACTTGTGCATGGCGGGTTGGGCGATATTCCAAAGACTGATCAGCTGTTTGTCTTGTCGGGCATCCACATGCGCAACCATGTCTCACGCGACCTTCTGGCGACGTTGCGACGCGAACGTGCGCGGGGCACGCCGATCGGGGCATTGTGTTCTGGTGCTTGGCTTCTAGCAGAGGCTGGATTTCTGGATGGCTCTCAGGCTGCGATCCACTGGGAATATCACGATGCGTTTATGGAAGCGTTCCCAGAGGTGAACCTTGTGCGCAGTGTCTTCGTGGCAGACGCGAAACACATCACGGCATCGGGTGGGACGGCAACTGCCGATCTTATGCTGCATCTGATCGGACGCGACCACGGCGAGGAGCTGGCGATCGCGGTTGCAGACCAGATGGTGTATAATGCTGCCCGCAACGCAACGGCCAAACAAAGGGTATCATTGCAATCGCGCAACGGGATGCGTAACGCACATCTGGCTCGGGCTATCCATACCATGCGCGAATGCCTTGAAGCACCGGTTTCTCCGTCAAAGATCGCGGATGATCTTGGCATATCCACGCGCCAGTTAGAGCGGTTATTTGGTAAGTATCTCAACACTTCGCCCAAAAAATACTTTATGGAATTGCGCCTGGAACGCGCGCAAAAGCTTTTGCTTCAGACCGAAGCATCCGTCACCGAGGTCGCCTTGGCTTGTGGCTTTGAAAATCCCGGTCATTTCTCGCGGGTTTATCGATCCAGTTTTGGTGTCACACCGCATTCGCAAAAAAGCAAAATCGACTGACGGAAGGCGGCGGGGGGAGCTGCTCTGCCCTAGGGCGAGCCCGGCCCGGCAGGCGCTCACCCCCTAGTCCCGCTTGTACCCCCTCGTTAAATTCAAACTCGTAAACTGATCAGCAGGATTGACTGTTTGTATTTGGTAAAAAGGGCACAAATTCTGCAAGATCGTGTCAGATGTAAGGGAGTTTAGGGCGACATAAAGGCCCAGATTTCAGCAAAAAATGCGGCCCAAATCCCACACAATTAATAACTCAATTAGCCAAGTTTGTCCTTGAGTTTGCGTTACATATGAAAAATGACTTTTAAGTTTAGCCAAAATACCGGGTATACTTACAAACTATGGCAGAGATTCACATCGGGATGCATTTTCGAACCCCCATGTTCCCTTCAGCAACCAAAGCCGGAGGCCATGCATGAATTTCGAAACTTACCAGCCGGTCGTGACACCAGTCCCGCCAGTCATACCCGTAGACGTGCGCGAGGTTCAGATTATTCAGGCCTCTCAGGCGGCCAGTGCAGCATTTGAAAAGTTATCCGCCACGGCATTATTTGAGGTGGATACAGTCACTGATACCCAGAAGCGCATACTTGCGATCTTTCGCTGGTATTTTCTGGCGGCCTATTGCACGCGGATGTTGTCTGGGGCAACGCATCGGCTGGATCATTTGACGATGCAAGTAGGCATGGATGTATACAGTGCGGTTGGTATGATTTTGTCCCGCGATGAGATCGAGTATTCGAGAAACCTGATTGAAAAAATGCCGGATTCTGCGGCTGATGCACGGATGAAGGCGATCGGTGCGCGGGGGCACAAGGCAGGTTGGATCGCGGCCAATCAATATAAACAGGGCAGAGGCATGCCCTTAGAGATCAAGGTCGCTCTGTCGGGTGCTTTGGCGGCTGTGGATCGTTTGAATTGAACAGCGGTCCCAATTTGACATGAATTTACAAGTGTAGGTGAATTTGCCTCACAGCAGGCAGGCGCGCTCCTTTCGTTGAAGCTTAGGTCGAAGGGTGGAAATGCTGCCCATTCACAGTAGGGGATTGAAAACCGTACCAAATCACTACATTCACCCCTGATAGATCCAACAGGTTAATTCTACATGCCCCTTTCAAAAAGATTGCTAGCCTATGGCTCGGTTCCCGTGGTTGCGATTGTATGCTTTGCCGTTTGGTATACCAGTATCGGTTCCAAACCAGGTCCTGAGTTTGTCCGGCTGGATGGTGGAGAATTCCTGATGGGTTCGCAAAACTTTCAAGCGGAAGAGACTCCGGTCCATCCAGTGAATGTCAGGTCCTTTGACATTACGCGGACAGAAATTACCAACGACCAATTTGCGAAATTTGTCGAAGAAACCGGGTATCAGACAACGGCAGAGCGTGGCTTGTCGGCGGAGGATTTCCCGGGTCTGCCTGCAGATTTGCTTGAGCCTGGGTCGATGGTCTTCGCCCAGCCTAAGGAAGCGGTGTCGCTGAATAATCCCAACGCATGGTGGCGCTATGTCAAAGGTGCAAGCTGGCAACACCCGGCAGGACCGGGCAGTTCGATTGCGGAACTGGGCGACCATCCGGTGGTGCATGTGTCACCCGAGGATGCCGCAGAATTTGCAGAGTGGATCGGAGGTCGTCTGCCGACCGAGGCCGAATGGGAATTTGCAGCTCGCGGCGGGATCGAAGGCGCCGACTACACCTGGGGTGACAGCTATGATCCCAGCAATGGGTGGAAGGCAAACACCTGGCAAGGACAGTTCCCAAGCGAAAACCTGGCTGACGATGGCCATGTCGGAACCGCACCCGTAGCTTCATATGTGGCCAATGGCTACGGCCTGTATGACATGGCGGGCAATGTCTGGGAGCACGTGGCCGACTGGTGGGTGCCGGGGCACATTCCTGGCGACCAAATTGATCCTACCGGCCCGGAAAAGGCCTTTGCCGCCCAGTTCGGTAGCGCATCGATGGGTGCAATGCGGTTGGTCAAAGGGGGCTCATGGCTTTGCGCGCCGAATTTCTGTCTGCGTTACCGACCTGCAGCGCGGCAGCCGGTTGAGATGTCGTTGGGCAGCAATCATGTCGGATTTCGCGTTGTCCGCGATGTAGACTAACCGCCGGGCATTCCGGTCATGCGGCGGGCTTATTCCGCCCCGTACCGGTGGCACAATCGATTCCAGAACATATCAAGCGCGGCAAATTTAACGCCCTTGCGACGGGCAGCGCATATGTTCCAGGTCAGAGGTTGCGTGGTTCGTATCTCTTTCAACATCCCCAATTTCAGGTGCTGATCAAAATCTTCCTTCATTCCTCCGGCAATCAGGTCTGCTCTGCAGGCCATATCGGCAACTAAAGAGAAATCGTCACTTTCGATCTGGGGCAATCGGTCAACAATATGCCAGGCTTTCTCGTCATTCCCCAGAGTGGCGGCAATGGCAGAGCGCCAGTGGCGATGCATATGCGCGGTTATAAACGGATGCCGAAACACCTCAGCGATTGAGACCGGAGTTGCCTGATGAATGGGATGGTCGGGGCGAGCGCAGAAGAAAACGGGTTCCTTTCGAACGACCTGAATGTCCAGATCGCTTAGGTTGGGCGTGTGCGTCAGATCGCAAACCGCCACGTCCAGGCGCCCTATCCGCAATGCTTCGAGGGGTTCCATGGTGGCCCGCACATCAACGCGGACACGAAGATCTGGCCAGTTATCAAGCAGCTCTGCCAGAAGCGGCGTGATGATCGTCCGGGTCGTCAGGGGTCCGCAGCCGATATTCAGCACCTCCGGGCCGACCGAACGCAACCGTTTGACTCCTGCTTCAAACTGGCTGGTCGCATCGTGCAGCGCGTCCAGAAGTTGCAGAAAGCGTTTCCCCGCCGGTCTGATGGTTGCGCCGCGGCCTGTCCGTTCAAATAGCGCCTGACCGGCATAAGTTTCTGCCTGGCCGATATAGCGTGAGAAACTTGCAGGAGAGGTTCCGATTGCATCCGCTGCCACACGAAAGTTGCCGTGTCTGGCCAATGAGCGCACCGCATCTATGGCTTTGGAATCAATCATTTGCACCCTCGTTCCAATATTCAGAACGCTCATACCAATTGATGGAATGGTCGTCTCTTTCTGTAGTCGGAATTGTCGTTTCCTGCGACATTATTGTCGACCGTGGCACGACGCCCCGGACTTCCCACATAACGGAGGATTCAATGGTTCCTTTAAGGAATATATTAGCTGTGCTTGGCGCTTCGGCGTTATCAACGACTGCAGCACTTGCCGATTCTGAGGATACACGCCCAAACGTTCTTATTCTAATCGCAGATGACATGGGGTTTTCCGATGTTGGCGCATTTGGCAGTGAAATCGAAACGCCCTCGATCGACCAACTGGCAGATGACGGTATGCTGTTCACCAATTTCCACGTTGGAGCGTCTTGCTCGCCCACTCGGACTATGCTGATCAGCGGTGTCGACAACCATCTCGCAGGCCTCGGCAATATGTTAGAGATTCAGGCCGATAACCAATTCGGCAAGCCTGGCTATGAAGGTCATTTGAACGACAAAGTTGTTGCGTTGCCGCGTCTGTTGCGCGACGCAGGATACCACACCTATATGACCGGCAAATGGCACCTAGGTCATGAGCCTGGCACGATCGCTTATGACCGCGGATTTGAGAAATCCTTTATGCTGGGCGAAAGCGGTGCGGATAACTGGGTCGAGCAGCCCTATGCCCCATTCTATACGCGGGTGCACTATTACGAGGACGACAAGCTTGTCAGCCTGCCAACGGACGACTACTTCTCGTCCGATTTTTATACCCAAACGATGATCGATTACATCGACAGCAACCTGGATGACGGTAAACCATTTTTGGCCTGGGTCGGGTATCAGGCCGTCCATTATCCTCATCAGGCGCCAAAAGAATTCATCGACAAATATGACGGCGTTTATGACGAAGGGTTCGAGGCCCTGCGGGTTTCGCGTCTGAAAAAGCAGAAGGAACTTGGGCTGATCTCTCCGGATGTGGAATTGGACCCGGAGTTTGCGAAAACCTCTTATGAACCGTGGCAGATGCCGGATTGGGAAAAGCTTAACGACGAAGAAAAAGCATTCAACGCGCGACGGATGCAGACCTATGCCGGAATGCTGGACAATATGGATGTCAATATCGGCAGGATTCTGAGCTATCTGGATGAAAAAGGTATTGCGGACAACACCATCGTCATTTTCCTTGCGGATAACGGCCCGGATCCGAACCAGTTGCCGCTGTCTGAAGCCTATCGTGATTGGTACAAAGCCCATTACGACAAGGTCTATATCGAGGATTTTGATGGCGATTATTCGGATATGGGGCAGCAGGGTGTCTATGCTGATTACGGCCCTGGCTGGGCGGCAGCCGCAGCGGTTCCGGGCAGCTACTTTAAGACATTCTCGACCGAGGGTGGTTTGCGTGTCCCTTTGATCGTGAAATTCCCGGGTGTTGTCGAGCCCGGATCGCAAGTCGATAAATTTGCCTTTGTTCGCGATATCGTTCCAACACTTCTTGACGTTGCCGGCGTAGACGTTCCCGGACCGGTCTATGACGGTCGCGAAATTTATACGCCAGACGGTATCAGTATGATGCCGGTCCTGAAGGGTGAGACGGAAACCGTGCGCGACGATAACAACCCGGTCGGATATGAGCTTGCAGGGTCCTCAGCAGTATTCCAGGGCAAATATAAACTGATGCAGAATCTGGCCCCTAAAGGCACAGGCGAATGGGAACTGTTTGATATCGAAGCTGATCCGTCGGAATTACACAATCTGGCGGACCAGATGCCCGAGCGTGTCGCAGCGATGCAGGCCTATTTTGAGGACTATGCAAAAAGGGTAAATCTTGTGCCTGTTCCAGAAGGCTATAACCCTCTGGAGCAGACGGTCGTCAACGCCAAGCGCAGTGGCGCGCATTAACTGAAATGTCATCGCGCCGTTTCGGGACGGAAACGGCGCGATGCGTATATTTGAAAAAGGCACAGTGCTGGTTGGTCCGCCGATAGATATGTGGCGCTACTGCGGGTGCAGCCACTGTTTGCCGCAAGCACACGCCCATGGAACAGGCCGGTGCATTGTTAGGAGGAGATGCGGGTTATTGCCCTGTGATTTCCGTGCAAGTTCCTTTGCCCCAACCGGTTCTACTACCAGAGGCAGAGAAATCGAACGTGCCTTTCTGGGGGTGGACGTTATAACTCAGCGTGTGATCCTCGCCGATATACAGGTAGGTCAAGGTATCGAGCCCCGGGAAAACATCGACCTCTTTGTCGATGTCACCGATCTTGATACGACCTTTGTTTTGATCTTCATATTTGATCAGTTTCGCAGCCATTTCGGGATGCTGTTCGTCTGGCGACTGACATTCAAACACCCGCTCTTCTGCAAGCGCCGTGAAGGGCATAAATATAAGAAGAATGGCCAACTTTTTCATTTGATCTCACCTAGAGCAGATTCGTTTCGAACGCCGCAGCTAGGTGCGATTTCTGTCATAAATTTGCTGAAATTCTGGCCAGACTGTGCCTTGGGCACAACCAAAGAAAATATAGGTGTTGGACCGTCTGCAAAATCAAGATTCTAGCGTCTCGGCAAGAAGCCTGTGGCAAAGATCGCATCCCAGAACAGAATGCAGGTCGGCTCCACTGAGCATTGCATTCACTACCAATCAAATCTCTCATAAGTATCTGTTTCAATACAAGTAATATTTGCATCTCCGAGGGTTGAGATCGGCTCGTCCAGAACATCCACCTCTGGGGCATTGTCGGTCGAATGGATAGCATCCCAAGGCAGGGTTCCAGGAGTACTCGAGTACAGCGCTTCGTAAGCCAGTTCTTCGTCCAAAGAATTCCCTGGGCTGACAGGGTCGTCACCGACGGTCAGGGCAAATGGGTTTTCCGAAGTGATGAGAGTGCCGGCGCTGTCTATGTCTGACACAACGATCTGACCATGAATTACGCCCTCGAAACCTACTGGCGGGGAAAGCTCCAGGTGGTTCAGGTTACAACCCGACAAATCCACCGGATCACCATTGGTGATCACCGAATGCTCACCACTGATTATCAGGGTATTTGCCGGTAACCCCTCCAGTGTAACATTCGCCTGATCAGACGCATGCGACACTTGGATGCCAACTTGGATCGCGTCGTCCTTGGGAACCGACAAACCGGGATCGGCCTGCATCACCTCACGGCCATCGGTATCCGGACCGTCCCATTCCAGCTTCAGCCCCGCATGGCCGTGGTTCTCGACATATCGGACTTCGATGCCATAAGTCCCAGGCTCAAGGTTGACCTCTTCTGAATACGTGCGAAACCCATGTGGCTTATCTCCTGTGTTGGAGACATCATCTCCGTTTAAGTGCAGCGGAGGCGCAGCGGACACAGTTTCATGCGCAGCACAGCAAAAGGTGCTAGCCGCGTAAGACCTTGATACATTGTAGGGAAAGAATGGTGGGTGATGAGAGACTCGAACTCCCGACATCTTCGGTGTAAACGAAGCGCTCTACCAACTGAGCTAATCACCCGTGAGGCTGCATTTAGCCAAGCCGGCGCGCGGGCGCAAGAGGGTCCGGCACAATTTCTTTCACTGAATTTAGACAAGGCGGGGATCTGGGGTGATTTAACCGCCAACCGGGCTCTGATTTATCAGACTTTTTGAGGGATCACGAAATCTGAACCGGTCGTTTCGGACCAGGCACCTTCAAAATATCTTGGGTGTTGTAGCGGCTATGGATTGCCCGTTTCAAAGGTTCTTATTCACGATGCGTCCTATCGATGCTTGCGCGCCCCCCGCCGCCTCAGATATCCCCTGATGGAACCTTAACCTACGAGACGGGAACAATATGACCCTGTCATCCGCAAGCCGTTTTCTGGCTGCTGCTATTGTTTTGGGTAGTTTGATATCGACTCCGCAGCGTGCAGAGGCCGACGATGTTTTGGTTTTTGCTGCTGCCAGTCTGAAAAATGCTCTGGATTCACTTGTACCGGGTTTTGAACGGCAAAGCGGTCAGGAGGTTGTCATATCGTATGCGGCGTCTTCTATACTGGCACGTCAAATTCAACAGGGCGCCCCGGCGGATGTGTATATTTCAGCCAACAGTGACTGGATGGATGTCCTTCAGGAGAATCGGCTGATTGATGCTGGATCGCGGGTTAACCTTTTGGGAAATGGGCTTGTCCTGATCGGTGGGCCGACGGCCGTTGAAATTGAGGGGTTTTCCCCGCAGACGGACATCTCAGCCGCTTTGTCAGGTGGGCATCTTGCGATGGCCCTGGTCGATGCCGTGCCTGCGGGAATTTACGGCAAAGCGGCGCTGCAAAACCTAGGTCTTTGGGATAGTGTTCAGCAGCAGGTGGCGCAGACCGACAATGTACGCGCGGCTCTGGCATTGGTTGCCGCGGGGGCTGCCCCCTTGGGTGTTGTCTACCGATCGGATGCCCAGGCCGAGGATCGGGTGCGGGTGGTGGCCTCTTTCCCTGCAAATCTTCACCCGGAAATTGTCTACCCGGCCGCTGTAACAACGCAAGCCTCAGCCGAGGCATATGCATTCCTAAGCTACCTACAGACGGACGCAGCGATGGCTGTCTTTGCAGAGCAGGGATTTGCCCTGCCGGGCGACTAGCCGATGGGTTGGTTGGGACCGGAAGAACTTGAGGCGCTGAAATTGTCGCTGCGTGTCTCTTTCTGGGCAACGCTGGTTACTTTGCCCTTTGGTATATTCGTTGCCTATGCACTGGCGCGCTGGCGCTTTCCCGGACGACAAGTGTTGAATGGGTTGGTGCATTTGCCATTGATCCTGCCGCCGGTTGTTACGGGATATCTGCTGCTATTGACCTTTGGTATTCAGGGCCCGATTGGTGGACCTCTGGCGGGGCTTGGAATTGTCTTTGCGTTTCGCTGGACCGGCGCGGCGCTGGCCGCTGGGATCATGGCGTTTCCGCTGATGGTCCGTGCTATTCGCCTTTCGATCGAAGCCGTCGACCCTAAGCTCGAACAGGCCGGAGCCACGCTGGGTGCCTCGCGTCTGTGGGTTTTTGTCACCGTAACCTTGCCGATGATTCTACCGGGGGTGATCGCCGGGACCATCCTTGCCTTTGCAAAAGCCATGGGTGAGTTCGGCGCGACGATCACCTTTGTTTCGAACATACCTGGACAGACACAGACGTTGCCATCGGCCGTTTATGCGTTTCTGCAGGTTCCGGGTGGTGAGGCGGCGGCGATGCGGCTAGTGGTGATATCGGTCATCATCGCGATGGGGGCGCTGCTTTTGTCAGAGTTTGTCGGTCGTCGCGCCGCGGCAAGGGTGTCGGGGACATGAGCCTTTCCGTCAATCTGCAACATGATCTGCCAGGTATTCAGTTGGATGCCAAATTTGATGCGCCTGCCGGGGTGACGGTTCTGTATGGAAGGTCCGGCGCCGGTAAGACGACAATCGTTAACGCTGTTGCGGGATTGCTGGAGCCCAAAGCTGGTCGCGTATCCGTGGACGGATGGACGTTGTTCGATACGGAAAAGCGCCTTTGGCTGCCTCCGCATAAACGCCGCTTGGGGTATATTTTTCAGGAAGGACGGCTGTTCCCGCATCTGACAGTGCGCCAGAACCTGTCCTATGGGCGCTGGTTTGCGCCCAAAAGCGTGCCGCGCGAAGACCCCGATAAGGTAATTGAGATGTTGGGGATCGGGCATCTTCTGGACCGTCGTCCACTGAGCTTGTCAGGTGGCGAGAAGCAGCGTGTCGCCATAGGCCGCGCCTTATTGGCCAGCCCGCGTCTGATCCTCGCGGATGAGCCTCTGGCCGCATTGGATGATGCACGGAAGGCCGAGATACTGCCCTATTTCGAACGGCTTCGGGATGATATTTCGGTGCCGATCCTTTATGTGACCCACTCGGCAGCCGAAGTTGCGCGGCTGGCAACTTCTGTCGTTGCCCTGCAGGACGGCAAGGTGGTTCGGCAAGGCCCGGCTTCCGAAGTGATGGCTGATCCTTCTGTGGCCCCGCTCGGTGTCAGAGCCGTTGGTGCGGTGCTTCAGGTGCAGGTATCAGCTCACCATGCAGACGGGTTGACCGAGTTGGCAGCCGAAGAGGCGCGCCTATTTCTGCCGCGTATTCCCCATAAGGTCGGCGAAAGCCTGCGTATTCGCATCCCCGCACAAGAGGTGATCCTTGCCAGTAAGCGGCCCGAGGGCCTGTCAGCGCTGAATGTACTGGAGGGCAGGGTTGATACGATCCGAGCCGGGGAAGGCCCCGGTGCGATCGTCTCTGTCATTACACCTGCAGGGACTATTCTGGCTCGGATCACCCGACGTTCGGTAGAAGCCCTTGGGCTTGCTGCGGGCAAACCTTGCTTTGCGGTGATAAAAACCGTGGCGCTTGCGCCGCAGGATGTCGGTGGGCGGCTGCACTTTGAGAATTGAAACGGCGCTTTACGGAAAGCGCATCTGTTCTATGATTTCCCAAGGAAACCATTTTGTCCGGGGTCGAGCACCATGAAATACTTTGTATCAACATGTATTCTAACGCTGATGATGGTGCCTGCCATGGCCCAGGCTGTTGGGTTCGGGGTCGGTATAAACCCCGCATTCCAAACGACAGTGACACCACGTGACAATGGCGTTTACGAGGTCTCAACCAGCGGCAGTTCTGCGCCAGTGGCCTATTGGTGCGGGATCGGGGATTTTGCGATACGCACGCTTAGAACCAAATCGAACCAGCGTATTTACATAACCCGGGCCTATGACAAACAGACACGGACGGTGCAATTCTCGCTGACTGCGCCCGAAGGGGTTGATACGACGCCGGGCTATTCGGTTACTGTCAAACGCGTTGGCGAGAACATGTCAGCGGCATCGGCGCAGCGCTATTGCTCTGACAATTTCATGGATTTCGGGTTCTGAAACCTCGGAAGTAAAAAGCACCGCAGAGGCAGGTCAGGCGTTAGACCCATTTGGCCAAGGGCGGCAGGCTCATAAGCACTGCGTCCGGGTCGTGCCCGGTCTCTAGCCCGAATTTGGTTCCGCGGTCATAGACAAGGTTGTATTCGGCATAGAGCCCGCGATGAATCAGTTGGGTATCCTTATCGGCGGCGTCAAAGCTCTGTTGCCTGCGCTTTTCAACCAAAGGCAGAAAGGCTGGCAAGAAGGCCCGCCCGATATCCTGTGTCAGGGCAAAGTCCGATGACCAGTCCCCGGTGCAATAGTCATCCAGAAAGATACCGCCGACACCGCGGGCGCGCTTGCGGTGCGGGATAAAGAAATACTCGTCGGCCCACTCTTTCAAACGCGGATAATGGCCCGGTCCGTGGGGATCCAGATGGGCCTTCTGGGTTGCGTGGAAATGGGCAGTGTCTTCGTCATATTCGATACAGGGGTTCAGGTCTGATCCGCCGCCGAACCACCAGGCGTGAGGTGTCCAGAACATGCGCGTATTCATGTGAACAGCGGGAGCGTGCGGGTTCTGCATATGGGCAACCAGGCTGATACCCGAGGCCCAGAACCGCGGGTCCTCGGTCATTCCGGGAATGCCTTTTCGGGTAGCCATTGCCTGTTGCGCCCGTTCCCCGAGCTGGCCGAATACTGTCGAGACATTGACGCCGACTTTCTCGAACACGCGGCCGCCGCGCATCACGGACATCAAACCGCCACCGGCGTCCGCCCCGTCATCGGAATGCCGTTTGGTCTCTTTGACTTCGAAGCGACCGGGTTGAGCATCGGAAAAAGGTCCGGTGTCGTGGGAATCCTCAAGCTGCTCAAAAACGCTTACGATTTCATTGCGCAAGTCGCGAAACCAGGCTGCGGCGGTGGCTTTTTCAGTATCGAACATCTGTTTAATGGGCCGGGGCTGCGACGGGGTCCAGCAAAGTGCGTCCACCGTCAATGGTTAGGATTTGTCCAGTGATGAAACCTGCGGCGTCCGAGGCAAGGTACTGTGCGGTTTCGGCCAGTTCGTTTGGCGCGGCAATCCGGGAAAGGGGGGTGTGCTTTTCGATATCATCCCGAAATGTGCGATTTTCCTTGAGCGTGGATTGCAGCGAAGCGCTCATCACCGACCCCAGCGCGATCGAGTTCACGCGGATGCGGTTTGGGGCAAGGGCAACGGCTAGGGATCGGGTCAACTGATCAAGCGCTGCTGTAGACACCGAATAGGCCATCAGATCGGGATGAGTGCGACGGGCAGCAATCGAAGATAAATTGATGATGGATCCCGCAGGGTTTTCGTTTTCATCATCACCGGATTGCTTGATCATCCGTTTGGCAACAAGTTGGCTCAGTCGCAAGGCAGGCATCAGGTTCTGGTTCAACAAGGTGCGGACCGAGTCGTCTTCCATGTCCAATGGATCAGACGGGATAACCTGGCGCGAGCCATTTATCAGGATGTCGACCTGTTCGAAAGCGTCAATCGTGGCCGAAAGCAGGTTCGCAATCGTCAGCTTTTCACGCAGATCCCCGGCGAAGAAACGGATGTTGCTGTCATCTGCCTGCTCGCCCAGTTCATTGGCCAGTCGTTTTTCATCCATGTCGGCGAACATGACATTGGCCCCGGCATCCGCGAAGTGACGTCCGATGGCCAATCCGACACCATTTGCACCACCTGTGACGATCGCGGTCTTGCCGGCTATGGAAAAGGACATGCGTGTTCTCCTGATGTGCGGTGCAGGTTAGCGGGTATCACCGCCGAGGGCGAGAGGCGTGGAAGACCTTGAAACGATTGTCCCCGGTCACTTCCTTCATCTGCGCGAAGGCCTCGTTCAGCGTAATTTCATAGGGTAGGTGTCGATTGGCGACCATCCAAAGGGAACCGCCCCGTGTCAGACTGCGCGCAGCAGATTTGATGAATCCCTGACCCAACGTGGGATCAGCACTGCGCGATGTGTGAAACGGCGGGTTCATAATGACCGTATCCAGCGGCTCAGGCGCGCGCCAGGTGACCGCGTCAGCCCAGTGGAACTGTGCACGGTCGTCTTTTACATTTGCACGAGCACATTGCAGGGCGATGTGATCGGCCTCGACCAGATGCAATTCCTGCAGCCCCTTTGCACCCATTAGCCCTGTGGATAGGTATCCCCAGCCAGCCCCCAGATCGGCGACCCGACCGCCCAGTTTTTCAGGCAGGGCGGCAAGCAGCATTACTGAGGCCGGGTCGACCCCGTCTGCAGAAAATACTCCGGGCGCTGTCTGAAATCCGTCGGCGGATTGGGTGGCGGGTGCGGCCCAGTCCTCGAACGCGTTTACGTCGGACTGGAACCAAAAGATCTTGCCATGTGCTTTTGCGATGGGCCCCTGCACGGTTACGCGTTTGCGAATATCCTTCAACAGGCTGTCGACGCCATTTGTCTTGGCGCCGTCGACCACAACCAATCCGGCCGAACGCTGGCAAGCCTGATACACGAGGCTGCGGGCCAAAGCCTTGGCACGCGGCAGGAAAACGATGGCATCCTGGCACAGGTCATCGGCCTCGGGCGTGGCCCTGAATCCGTGATCCGCAAAATGGTCGTGAAACGGCTTGAATGGCTGGACTACCTGCGTATCTGAAGCCAGCCCAGCGAGGTCTTCCTCGGGCGTTGGCCCAATCAACGACAGGGGTTGCGCGATTTCAAGGCCGCTTTGCAAGGCAAGATCTAGGCGAAGGGACATTGGCAATTCCGAAAAGAGGTCAGGCGTCGCCTTACTCTTCGCGTTCCATAGTGCACTGCAGGGGGTGTTGATGGCGGCGAGCAAAATCCATGACTTGCCCGACCTTGGTTTCGGCAATCTCATGACTGAAGACACCAACAACGGCGACGCCCTTCTTGTGGACGGTTAGCATGATCTCGAACGCCTCTGCGTGGGTCATGCCGAAAAAACGTTCCAATACGTGAACGACAAACTCCATCGGGGTGTAGTCGTCATTCAAAAGCAGCACTTTGTAGAGCGGCGGGCGTTTGGTCTTGGGGCGCGTCTGTACCAGGATCGACGAATCTGCATCGTCGTCCGGTTTGTCAGACATCATCCATTGGTTCTCAAACATTAGGCGCAAACGTCCGATTCAGGCTTCGGTTTATCTGTGCGCTTATATAACGTCCAATGCGTCAGATAAAAGAGCCAGCAGGACGTTATCCAAATGGGCGAAAAACTAACCACAATCGGGTTCGATGCCGATGACACGCTGTGGCACAACGAACGGTTCTTTCAGCTGACGCAGGCACATTTTGTCGACCTGCTATCAGATCATGCCGAATCGGATCACCTGATGGACCGATTGCTGGCTGCCGAAAAACGCAATATCCGGCATTATGGGTATGGAATCAAAGGCTTCACCCTCTCCATGATCGAAACGGCGATCGAAGTGACCGAAGACCGTGTTCCTGCAGCGGTCATTCGCCAACTGATCGAAGCGGGGCAAGAGATGTTGGCCCATCCGATCGAGCTGTTGCCCTATGCCCGGCAGGCCATCGAAAGCGCTGCCGACACCCACCGCGTAATCCTTATCACCAAGGGCGATCTGATAGACCAGGAACGCAAACTTGCGCAGTCCGGTTTGGGCGATCTGTTCGACGGGGTAGAGATCGTGTCTGAAAAAACACCGGAAATCTATCGCCAGATCTTCGCGCAGCATGGCGAGGGGCCCGCTGCGGCTATGATGGTCGGAAATTCGATGCGGTCCGATGTGGTTGCTCCGATTCAAGCCGGATACTGGGGCGTATACGTGCCGCATGGGCTGGTCTGGGAGATCGAGCAGGCCGATGTGCCGGCCGTCAGTTCCAGATACCACGAATTGCCCGATCTTGGTGGATTGACGGCGCTTGTTCGCTCTTTGAGTTGATGTTGCCATTTGGTCGCAGTTTCCGAAAATAGGGGTCGGCCGACGACACAGTCTTGACGAAATGGCAGGTTTAGCGGTGCGCCACCGTTTGCACCGCCACATCTAGTGGGTCATTGACATACGCTGAAAGCGTTAAAGATATGAGCTTTCGGTTTCTTTCGCGGGGGTGCTGTGCTACGCTGATGGGTAATAAAATAAATAGTAGCTGACCGGGAAAACCCGGCGGCCTGAGGTAGACAGAGGCAAAAATCGTGCAGGTACGGCGGACAGTTCCGGCCCCTATGGGCGTATTCCTTGCAGCATTCCTGTTGTTGTTTTCCTTCGCTCCGGCGCAGGGCATTGCTGCCCCATATGCGGCGATGGTGATCGACGCGCGAACGGGCGAAGTGCTGCATTCCCGAAACGCCGATACACGCCTCCATCCGGCCTCGTTAACCAAAATGATGACACTGTACATCGCATTTGAAGCGGTTCGGAACGGCGAAATCACTCTCGATACGCAGGTGACCATCACCAAAAAGGCTTCCTCTGAACCGCCTTCAAAGCTGGGTTTGCGTTCGGGGCAGAAAATTGCTTTCCGCTATTTGATCCGTGCGGCGGCGGTGAAGTCGGCCAATGACGCTGCCACTGCCATTGGTGTTGCCCTCAGCGGGTCCGAGGCCGCCTTTGCGCGCCGCATGACACGTACCGCCAAGGCGATGGGAATGAGCCGTACAACCTTTAAGAACGCACATGGTCTGACCGAGGCCGGACATCTGTCGACCGCACGGGACATGACCACGCTGGGGCGGCATCTGCTGTATGATTACCCGCAATATTACAACCTGTTTTCGCGCCAATCCACGAATGCGGGGATCAAAACCGTTCCCAATACGAACCGTCGCCTGCTAGCGGCCTATCGCGGTGCGGATGGGATCAAGACGGGCTATACCCGTGCAGCTGGGTTCAATCTGGTTGCCTCGGCCAAGCGCAAGGACGAACGGATTATCGCGACTGTCTTTGGTGGCAATTCCGGCGCATCGCGCAATGCCAAAGTAGCCGAGCTGTTGGACATGGGTTTCCGCCGCGCCCCGTCGCGCGCGCCGATCCGCAAACCAGCCCGGCCGGCCTATGCCGGTAATGCAGGTTTGAATGCGAAAGTCGCCAGCGTAAGCGGCGCGCCCACCAGAAGCCTGCGACCGGTTCTTCGACCCCAGCGGGGGAGTACCGTTCTAGTGGCGAACAATGTCGCCGCAACCGCAGCCAAGAACGACGCGCGGATTCAGGACGGTATCGCCGCAGCCATCGCCTCGGCCGGTGTAGAGACGCCGACCGAAGGAACGACGCGCCCGACGGTCCGCACGGATGATCTGGTGCTGGCCTCGGCAGAACAGCCCGAGCCAGAGCAGGAAATCGTCACACGCTTGTCGACCTCTGGCGGTCATTTGTGGGGCGTGAATGTGGGGCGCTATACGACCCGGTACGAGGCTGAAAAGGTTCTACTGAAAACGGCCCTGTCGGAAATGACTACATTGGAAGGCACGCTGCGCAAGGTCAATCAAAACTCACGCGGGTTCGACGCGACGTTCCAGGGCATGACCCGAGAGCAAGCCGATCTGGCCTGCCGCAGACTTCAGGCCCGCAATGTCACCTGTTTCATGATCGGGCCGTCATAAGACCCGACATATACTCTCCTGGATGGGTCTGGCCACGGAATTCCGTGGCCCTTTTTTTCTGAGCGAGCGTGCCGTAGTAGGTGGCAGGGGTCAGGTCAGTCGAATACGTGGCCGTGCTGATATTGCTCATCCTGACCGGCGGCCGCAGTCAGGGCCGCGACGTTATCTTTGGTAAAGAACCCATCATACTTATGACAGCGCTCTATATACTCGGTGATCAGCAGAGTGTTCTTCGAATGTTTTGAGAAAATCTGCTTGAGGTTCGGATCGTCTTTGCACTCTCCAACCACATGGGCCAGGAATGGCACCCCCTGGTCTTTCAGAGTGTTCACAACGAAATCCACATTCTTTTCGCCCGCACCGTGATCGCCGTCCAGAATCTCGATCGCCATGTGATGCAGCCGACGTCCGAAATTGCGGACGAAATCCTCGGTTGGCATGGGCCGTTTGGCAAAAGAGTTTACAAACGAAGGCGTATTATTGGCTGTAAATACCTTAGCCGGGGATTTCTTGTCATCATCCACACCGGCATTGCGGTTCACATTGGTCGACGAATTCATGTCGAAAATGTTGTACGCCCCCCAGAAATAGTAGGGCACCATCGTCAGAAATTCGAGGATCGCATCCTCGCGCTCACCAGCCAGAACGCGTGTCGCCAGATGGTCGATGCCCAACATCAGTGAAGAGATATTGCTATCGGCACCAAAGGCAGCAGCCTCATCCAGTCGCGCTTGTTCTGCGCTGCTGAGCAATACCCTGTCGCCCAGACCCAAACTGTCGGTATCGTTGAAATCCAGCGTTGAATAACCGACCCGGTTGCAGGTGAAATCAGAAGGGGTGGTGAACCGAAGGCCCTTTAGCGTGTAAAACGGGTTCTCGGTGTCGCCGGAATATTCGAACCGGATATTCTGATCCTCCAGCGTTTTGGTCAGCGTGTTCAGGTCAGTGGCGCCAAACACTTCGCCAACATAGCGCGTTTGCGGCGTGTTTCGTGCCAACGGGTACATGCGGTTGATGCGCGGGATGAAGTCTTCGAATGTCGGGCTAAGCGGAGCCATCACGATGAGCGCCGGGTAGTTCAGGTGTGAATGCAGGACCGAGTATTTATGCGTCCGTCCAAGATAGCTGGCCGTGTGACGGTATGGCGACATCACATATAGCTCGACCAGAGTGTCGAAAAGAACGTCAGTTTCGACCTGAAGCACGACAGCGCGCATGGGCCCAACCTGCTGGGCGACACCAGAGCTGGCACGGCGTTCGTAAATTTTTGGCAAATACTCGTTGAAGAAGTCCGAATTCTTCTTGTCGCCGCGTGGTTCGTAAGACGCTAAATCAAAAGACATAAAGTTACTCCTTGCCCAGACTAGGCAAACCAGGTGCGGTTCGTTGCCGGGATTGTGGTATTCAGAACATATGCTTGCTGACATGCTAGGGAGGGAATTCAGCCTCGGCAACAGTCTGAGTACGGGCGGACGCATTGCACCCGCGGGATTACCGCAGGAACTTTGTCACCTCGACACCGCCCGCGATCAGGTTTTCGCGGACCGAATGCGCAATCTGAACGGCGGTTGGTCCATCCCCGTGCAGGCAGATCGTGTCGATCGCGGTATTAAGCCTTTTGCCGGTTTCGGTAATGATGGCCCCTTCGCTGACCATTTCCAGAATTCGAGGCCCTGCAATTTCAGGGTCGTGGATGACGGCGCCGGGCAAGCTTCGGTCGACCAGAGTGCCATCGTCGTTATAGGCGCGGTCGGCAAAGATTTCGCCGACCCACTTGCAGCCCAATTCCCGAACGGCTTCTTCCTGCTTGGTGACGGCCAGCACCATGATGATGATATCTGGGTTCACGTCCAGCGCGCCCTGATAACAGGCCCGCGCCATGTCGATATCGACCGAACACATGTTGGACAATGCACCGTGCAGCTTCAGATGCCGGACCTGCGTTCCAACGGCGTTTGCCATACCGATCGCCGATCCCAACTGATACCGAACAAGATTTCGCAGGCTATCATGGGGTATTTTCATATTGCGGCGGCCAAACCCCTGTAGGTCAGGAAAGCCGGGATGCGCGCCAATGCCGACACCGTTTTCCGCAGCCAGGGTCATCGTTTGCGCCATGACGTCCGGATCGCCCGCGTGAACGCCACAGGCAATGTTGGCCGAAGTGATAATCCGCAACAGGCTTTTGTCATCGCCCATGCTCCAGGGGCCAAAGCTTTCCCCCATATCGGCATTAAGATCTACGCTGGGCATCGGCAAACTCCTTAGTCTGTGGCAGAGATCATTCCGCTGACCAGTTGATAAGATAGCAGGTCAGCAATGTCATGAGGATCACGGATCAGCGGTTCGACCTTGGATGGCAGGTTGGCCAGTTCTTTTTGAAAAGCCGCCTGCAGGGAAATGGCCTCGTCCATTTCGACCAGCCTGAACTGAAGCTGTACGCCCGCCGGGGTTTGCGCAGCCCGCGGCAGGTCACAGGGAAGGACGGTCGCAATTCTGGGATACCCGCCGGTTGTCTGACACTCGGGCAGCAGAATAAAGGGATTGCCAGTGCCGGTCATCTGAATGTCGCCGGGGGTGATGACCTCGGACAATATGTTCAGCTGCCCTTTCACGGCGAAGCCCTCTCCGTCGCTTTCCAACTGCATCCCCATGCGATTTGCGCGGGGCCCGCGAGTGAATGTCGTGCGCAAAAAGCGGTCCAGCGTTTGCCGGTCGAACAGTTCGGTCTGAAAGCTGGCCACAACCCGCAGCGAACCGCCCGAGAACCGATCTTCAGCCCGCAACTTCTGTCCTGCCTGCTGTGACGCTGCCCCGGCGGATAAGCTGTCTCCGGCCTGTAGGGCGCGCCCGATTTTGGCAGTAAGGTGAGTTGAGCGGGATCCCAGAAACTCCTGCACCTCAATACCGCCGCCCAGGTGCAAATATCCATAGGTTCCCCGTGTGGCGGCCCCGACTATCACCCGCTGTCCGGTCTCAAGGTGGTAGGTGGCATTCCACGAAATGGCAGCGCCATCAATACTGGCCTGCATCGGTGCGCCCGTCAGTGCAATCTGTATGGGATGAGTGGCCTCAAACTCACCGCCCATTCCGGCCATTTCAAGCGCGGCAAGTTTAGGACTTTGTCTCAACAATGCGGCGCCTTCGTGCAGGGCCAGTAAATCTGCTGCGCCAGATCGGGAAAGCCCTTGATCCAGATATCCGTGGCGGCCTTGGTCCTGTATTGTACAAGCAGGCCCTATGCGCAGGACAGACAGGCTCAAACCGCGATCTCCTGACAGGTCGCGCCGCCTGATCCATCAACGTCATTAGCGCGTATCGCCTCTAGTTCCTCACGCGTGACTGACACGAACTGCATTTCGTCGCCGGGTTTCAGGGCAAAGCTGTTCTGTGCTTCAGGACGAAAACAGCGAAAAGCGGTTTGGCCAATATGTCGCCACCCGGTTGGTGTGGGTCCCGAGAAAAGGACAAATTGCGAAATCGCCAATACCAAAGCGCCCTCGGGCACCATCGGGGTCAACTTCTTGAGGCGCGGTATGTTGAACTCGGGGCCGAGCGGGCCAAGATATGGCTGACCGGGAGCAAATCCGATCGTCAGGACGCGGACGGTTGTGGCGCTCAATCGATGAACGGCTTCATCGGGGGACAGCTTGGCCGCAGCCGCTGCTTCATCTAATTGAGGGGCAAGCGCGCCGCCATAAACCGTGGGGACACTCCATAACCTGCGCCCCTGGGGGAGGGGCGCTTTGTACCAATCCCGCCGCCGCAACAGCTGCTCGACCCGGTCGCGAAGGTTTGCGTGGGCAAACTGGGATGGTTCAAATCGGATATAAGTCGACGCCAGCGTCGCAGAGGTTTCAATGACACCTTCCCACCGTTCAGAATCCACCGCAGCTCGAAACGCCAATGCTGCCCGGTTCGATGGCTCGGCCATGGTTTCGGCGAAAGAGACCAGCAGACCGTCAAAGCCGACGGTGCATATGCGTGGGAAGATGGCGGCGTGTGTTCGTGTCATCTCGCTGCGTGCCAGTAGGTAACTAGTCAGGTGACCTGAACGCAATCCAGAGCGTTTCGCAAGAGAGGGTGCAAAGTATTTGCCGGTGCATCCCCGTTTCAGACCGCGTGCAGGCAAATTCCGACTCGGTGCGGGTGTGTTTCATACCCGGCGACTCATACGAGTCTTGTAGTAGACGTGGGGAGCTCAACAATATGTTGATATCGGGCATAGCTCGTACGGATAGCAGTGTGGATACCTTAGGCGTGATAATGGGCTTTCCTGGGTGCATCGGTCGAATTTATCACCTTAATTATCTGAATTTATTGAGTAAAATAAGAAAGTGCAAAAAAGTTGCTCAGGGCGTGATTTTCTGCTTGCGGTGTATGTTTGTAATGCTTAGAACCCCCTTCACCGGCGCTGCTGAGGCGCTTGTGACACACTGGAGAGACGGTGGGACGGGCTGGAGAGACGGTCGGACGCATCGGAGAGACGGTGGGCATCTTAGGGAATGATTTAGGCGGGCGCGCTGATGTTATTGGCGCAACGGTCTGATTTTTGGCTCTGGGTGTTTTGTTCTTTGACATTGATGGATAACTGAAGAGATATGTGGGCGGTTTGGTTCGTTTTCGACGGATTGAATGTCTGTATATCGCGCTCTTAGGTTTTATTGTTTTGCGCTCAAGTAGCGTGAGCGGTAGCGCCGATTATAGAGTGTCAGCTTCACTGTTTGTACGGCTTTCGGTTTCTGATGAAACCTAGAGCACATACAGACAGAAGACTTCATCAG